>NZ_JADACK010000015.1:0-25238 GCF_015673035.1 Serratia sp. Res13-Sevr-LER1-36-b
CCCATTTTTTTCCACAACCCCTTTTTAGATCTTTTCTTACCGACTGCGCACTTTTCCGCCCTTTCGCGCGGATCTTGCCCGATCAAGGCCATTTTACCGACGATCCCCCGTGTTGACTGGTTGTAATTCCACCGTCAAAGTCTAGTATTGCCGGTAATAAGATCCTTATACGAGGCAATCCCATGTCCAATTCAGTGCGTCCTTATCTTCATTACTCCCCTCAAATTGGCCAACGCGTCATGATCGATCCTTCCAGCGTAGTGATCGGCAACGTTGATCTGGCTGATGACGTCAGCGTTTGGCCCTTGGTTGCCATCCGCGGCGATGTCAACGCGGTAAAGATCGGCGCACGCAGTAATATCCAGGATGGCAGCATTCTGCATGTCACCCATCAATCCGATTATAATCCGGCGGGTTACCCTTTACTGATCGGCGAGGATGTCACCGTTGGGCATAAAGCCATGCTGCATGGCTGTACCATCGGTAATCGCGTTTTGGTGGGAATGGGCTCCATTCTGCTCGACGGTGCCGTAATAGAAGATGATGTGATGATTGGTGCAGGTAGCCTGGTAGCCCCCGGCAAGCATCTGGAAAGTGGCTACTTATATGTAGGCAGCCCTGCGCGCCGGGTTAGAGCCTTGACTCCGGCAGAACTGGAAGGGTTACGCTATTCGGCCAATAACTATGTACGTTGGAAAGACGAATACCTCAGTGAAGATATCTGACTGCCCCGCCCTGCTTGCCAGAGCGGGGCAACCATCACACTGCCATTTCCTGACGTAATTGCTGCAATACCGGTTCAATCTCCGGCATCACACCATGCCATAAAAAGAAAGCATGGGCAGCCTGCCCCACCAGCATGCCTAAACCGTCCGCATAATGTTGCGCCCCCAACTGCTGCGCCCAAGCCAGGAATGGGGTGCCGCCCTGTTGGTAGAACATGTCATAGCACCGTGTCGTGCTGTGGATAATGCTGTCAGGCAGTGCGGGGATCTCCCCCTTGAATCCTGATGCTGTCGCGTTGATCACTAAATCAAAATGCTGTTGATCCAGCCGATCCAGCGGCAAGGCGGCGATCTCCCCCAGATGGCGGAACGCCGCAGCCAACTCCTCAGCGCGGCTGAAGGTGCGGTTAGTCAACACCACTTCACAGCCAAAAGAGAGCAGCGGCAGGATCACACCACGCGCTGCCCCACCCGCCCCAACCAGCAACACGCGGTCATCTGGCCGAATCAACTGCTGGCGTTCAAGATCAGACAGCAAACCGATACCGTCAGTGTTATCCCCCAGCAGCTTTCCATCGGGCAAAACCTTTAGCGTATTCACCGCACCGGCCATTGCCGCCCTTTCGCTAAGTTCGCTTGCTGCCTCATAGGCACATTCTTTAAAAGGGACGGTGACGTTGGCCCCTTGGCCACCAGCAGCAATAAACCGTTGCAAGGTAGGTACAAAACCGTCCAACGGAGCCAGCACGGTGCCGTAGGGGTGTTCGATCCCGGTCTGTTGCGCAAACAGCGCGTGGATACGGGGGGACTTGCTGTGAGCAATCGGGTTACCGAATACCGCGAACTTCTCCATAGATCTAGCCTCTAGCCCTGACGGATCAGCTCACCGGTCAAAGCATCTCTGATTTCAGAAGGGTTTAACCGGCCACCCACGTTACCTACCAGCACCGGGAAAGCATCACCAAACTGCTGCTGCACTTCAGCCACGGTGCGGCACGGCTCCTCACCGCTTAAGTTGGCACTGGTTGACACCAGCGGCTTGCCGAACTGGCGGCACAGCTGTTGCACCAGAGGATGATCGCTGACGCGCACGGCCAACGAATTAAAACGACCGGTCAGCAAGGCTGGCGTTTGCGGTTTTGCCGGGATCACCCAGGTTACCGGGCCAGGCCAACTGGCAAAGATCGCGGCACGCTGCTGCTCATTCAATACGCCATCATCAATATAAGGCGCTAGCTGGGCATAATCGGCAGCGATCAGGATCAGGCCTTTTTCCCACGGGCGTTGTTTCAAGGCCAACAGCTGTTTGACGGCCTGTTCGCTATCAGGGTCACACCCCAGACCGAATACCGCTTCTGTTGGATAGGCAATCACCTGCTGGTTTTCCAGCGCGGCAATAATGGGCGCGAATGAGGAAGTTTGTTCTGGGTTCATAGCTTGATTATTCTGAGATAGCGACGGGTTTTCCGCACAGTTTACTGGCGCAGCAAAGCGTTGGGCCTTTTGCCGTGCGCTTTTCCATCAGTAATGGATAGTGGCAGTAAGCACACTCACCGGCGACGGGTTTAAAATTAAGCACAAACTGACATTCTGGATAACGATCGCAAGAATGGAACACCTTGCCAAAGCGAGATTTGCGCTGCAGCAGTTGGCCTTGGCCACACTGAGGGCAGGCGATGCTGGTTTCATCCGGTTTGTCGATCACTTCGGTATGATCGCAGTCGGGATAGTGGCTGCAACCGATAAACATGCCATAACGCCCCTGGCGTAACACCAGCGTTGCCTGGCATTTCGGGCATTGCTGGCCCTCAAGCACTTTGACAATATGGCCATCCGCCTGCGCTTTCAAAGGCCGGATATATTCGCACTGCGGATATTGAGAACAGCCGAGAAAGGGGCCGTGGCGACCACTGCGGATCACCAACTCGGCCCCGCATTCCGGACAGGGTTCATTTTGCCTCGCGGCAAAAATCGCTGGTTTTGTCATAACGTCTTCTATGCCTGTTACCTACTCAGTGCAGGTAACCTTCGTTTACTTCAAATAACAGTTCTTCCATCTGCTGATAGGCGCTCTCATATCCGGGGATATTGAACAACACCATCAGCACTACCCATTTCAGATCTTCGAGATCAAATTCCGTATTATCCAAAGCCATAACACGATCGATAACCATTTCACGGGTTTCGAGGTTCAATACCTGGATCTGTTCTAGGAACAGGAGAAAACCACGGCAACCGGCATCTAAACGCACGCTCTCTTCTTCGGTGTAGATCCGCATAGCCAGCGGATCGGCATCCATAAAATAAGGGGCATTCTCGCCTTCCTGGAGGTCTGCAAGCTTTTCGAGCCAATTCAACGCGTTGAAGATATCATCACGATCAAATCCTGCTTCGGTAAGATCGTCGGTCAAGGTATCCTGATCAACGTGCATCTCTGGCTCATTATGGATATAGGTTTCAAACAAATACATGAGTACGTCGAACATGGCATGCCCTCCTTATTCGGACATAGCCGCCGGGTACAGCTGCGATCCAACCTGCTAACTCCAGATCGAGTAATTTGATTACCACCTCTGGCACAGGTTGGCCGGCACGTTCAGCGACGACGTCAACAGGTGTCACCTCATCTCCTACGTTAGCCAACACATCGGCAAATGGCAATTCAACTTCGGCCTCTGATGCAGAAATAGTTGTATTTTCGTTCACGGACAGCCATTGCAACCCACTTCCCAGTTGTTCTGCGATATCTTTTGGGCCGGTGACCAGGCTGGCTCCCTGCTGGATCAACCAATGAGATCCCTCGCTCATCGGGTTACCCAATGCCCCCGGCAGGGCAAACACTTCGCGCCCCTGTTCCAACGCGTAACGCGCAGTGATCAGCGACCCGCTACGCAGTGAAGCCTCTATGACCACCACGCCCGCACTTAACCCACTGATAATACGGTTGCGACGTGGGAAATGAGCCGCCAGCGGCAAATCGGTAGCCAGATGTTCGGAAATCACCGCTCCGCCCTGCTCAATGATTTGCTCGGCCAGCCGGCGATGGCGGCGTGGGTAGATATTTGCCAGGCCGCTGCCCAATACCGCAATGGTGACCCCTTCGGCCTCCAAGGTTGCACGGTGACAGATCCCGTCAATGCCAATCGCCAGGCCGCTGGTGATGGCGAAACCGCAATGCACCAAACCGCTGGCAAAGTAACTGCCCCACTGTTCGCCATAGTGGCTGAACTGGCGGCTACCCACCATGGCGATTTGCGGCTGTTGCAAAGCCTTTACAGCCCCCTGCACCATCAGTAATAACGGCACGTCATCGATATGCGCCAAGAGTTCGGGAAACGCTGGCTCACCGTACCGCACCATCTGATTGCCCGGCTGCTCCAGCCACTTGAGCGTTGCCTTTAGATACTGCCCATGCCCACGCCGAAACTGCTTTTGCTGCTGGTCATTCAGCCCCAGAGGCTTAAGCAACCGATAAGGATCGCCGCCTTCAGCAATCAGGCGATCGATAATCTGGCTGGCTTGCAGTGCGTCGATCTTTGTCACCGCATGCATACGTAGAGCGATTTCTTCTGGCCCCATGGAGCATTCCCTCGCTGTAATTAGGGGATTACCAATTCGTGCAATTGGTCTGGGATGCTGTCAATCAGGCCAAGAAATGTCTAGAATAGAAGCTAATCACTGTTCATCACTCGGATACAGATCTTAAGATATATGTCAGTCTTGCAGGTATTACATTTCCCAGACGAGCGGCTACGCAAAATTGCGGCCCCGGTAAAAGAAGTCAATGCAGATGTCCAGCGCATCGTGGATGATATGTTTGAAACCATGTACGCAGAGGAAGGCATTGGCCTGGCTGCGACACAAGTTGATATTCATCAGCGCATTATCGTCATCGACGTTTCTGAAAACCGCGATCAACGCCTGGTGTTGATCAACCCGGAACTGCTGGAAAAAAGCGGTGAAACCGGTATCGAAGAAGGCTGCCTTTCTATCCCTGAGCAACGCGCCCTGGTGCCACGCGCAGAGAAAGTGAAGATCCGCGCCCTCAATCGTGAAGGACAACCTTTTGAGCTTGAGGCCGATGACTTGCTGGCAATCTGTATCCAGCACGAAATGGATCATCTGGTTGGCAAACTGTTTGTCGATTACCTGTCGCCGTTGAAACGCCAACGTATCCGTCAGAAACTGGAAAAAATGGCCAAGCTTGAAGCTCGCGCCTAACCGATCAGGAAATCAACGTGTCTGACTCTTTACGGATTATTTTTGCCGGAACCCCAGACTTTGCAGCGCGTCACCTAGACGCGCTGTTGTCATCTGGGCACCAGGTGGTCGGCGTCTTCACCCAGCCCGATCGCCCCGCAGGCCGCGGTAACAAATTGACGCCAAGCCCGGTCAAGGTGCTGGCCGAACAGCATCAAATCCCCGTTTTCCAACCTAAGTCACTGCGCCCGCAAGAGAATCAGCACCTGGTTGCCGACCTGAATGCGGACGTGATGGTGGTGGTTGCCTATGGGCTGATCCTGCCAAAAGCCGTGCTGGATATGCCGCGCCTGGGCTGCATCAACGTACATGGCTCTCTGCTACCACGCTGGCGCGGTGCGGCACCGATCCAACGCGCTTTATGGGCTGGCGATGGCAAAACTGGCGTAACCATCATGCAAATGGACGTGGGTCTCGATACCGGCGACATGATGCATAAGATCGCATGCCCGATCGAAGCCAGCGATACCAGTGCCAGCCTTTACAACAAGCTGGCAGAACTGGGGCCACAAGGGCTGCTGATCACTTTGCAGCAATTGGCGGCGGGTACGGTGAAGCGCGAAGTTCAAGACGAAGCGCTGGTGACCTACGCAGAAAAGCTGAGCAAAGAAGAGGCACGCCTGGACTGGAGCCTTTCCGCCGAACAGTTGGAACGCTGTATTCGTGCTTTTAACCCTTGGCCAATCAGCTATTTCACCATCGACGATCAACCGGTGAAAGTCTGGCAGGCAACCGTGCTGGCGGAAACCGCCAACGCAGAACCGGGTACTATCGTGCACGCCGACAAGCACGGCATTCAGGTGGCTACCGCGCAAGGTATTCTCAACCTCACGCAGCTCCAGCCTGCCGGTAAAAAACCGATGTCGGCACAAGATTTACTGAATTCTCGCCGCGAATGGTTCACGCCGGGCAACCGGTTATAAGCCACTCCCACTGCCCGGCTATTGTTGCCGGGCTGTTCGTTTCTTAATGCCGATCGTAATCCGCCTTAGCCTATGAAAAACAATTACAATCTCCGAAGCATTGCTGCCAAGGCCATCGGCCAGGTACTGGATCAAGGGCAGTCGCTCAGCACCATTTTGCCCACATTACAAAAGAATATTTCTGACAAAGACCGTGGGCTATTGCAGGAACTCTGTTTTGGTACGCTGCGGGTGCTGCCGCAGCTCGAATGGTGCATCCAGCAGTTGATGGCAAAGCCCATGACTGGAAAACAGCGGCCACTTCACTATTTGCTGATGGTTGGGCTGTATCAGTTGCTGTATACCCGTATTCCACCGCACGCGGTATTAGCCGAAACGGTTGAAGGCGCGGTCGCCTTGAAGCGCCCACAGCTGAAAGGACTGATTAACGGCGTACTGCGCCAGTTCCAACGCCAGCAAGAAGAACTGCTGGCACGTGCAGCCAATAACGAAAGCCGCTATCTGCACCCTAGCTGGTTGCTTAAACGCATCAAACTGGCTTATCCGGCACAGTGGGAGCAGATCGTTGATGCCAATAATCAGAAGCCGCCAATGTGGCTGCGCGTCAATCGTCTGCACCATACCCGTGAAGATTATCTGAAGCTTATGCAGCAGGCCGGCATTACCGCCGAGCCTCATGCGGAGTACCGCGACGCAGTTCGCTTGCTGGCTCCGTGCCCAGTAACGGACTTGCCCGGTTTCTCCGAGGGCTGGGTAACGGTACAAGACGCCTCCGCTCAAGGTTGCGTTGATCTGTTGGATCCGCAAGACGGTGAACAGATCCTCGATCTTTGTGCAGCCCCCGGCGGCAAAACGACCCATATTCTGGAGGCCGCTCCCAAAGCTCACGTTCTTGCCGTGGATATCGACGAACAGCGTTTAAGCCGGGTGAAAGAAAACCTGCAGCGCCTGCGCCAACATGCAGAAGTTCGCCAGGGTGATGGCCGTACCCCGCAAGAGTGGTGCGGTGACCAACAGTTCGACCGTATCCTGTTGGATGCCCCTTGCTCCGCCACCGGTGTTATTCGCCGCCACCCGGATATCAAATGGCTACGTCGTGACAGCGATATCGCCGAACTGGCCGCTTTACAGAGTGAAATTCTGGAAGCTATCTGGCCACGCCTGAAACCCGGCGGCGTAATGGTTTATGCAACCTGCTCTATTCTGCCGCAGGAAAATAGCGAGCAGATAGCCGCGTTCCTGCAACGTCACGGCGATGCCAAGCTGGTTGAAACCGGCGACACGCAATCACCAGGTAAACAGAATCTGCCTCATCCTGAGGATGGCGATGGTTTCTTTTACGCTAAGCTGATTAAAATATAACTGTTCAGGGAGCGCCTGCGGGCATTCTCACCTTTCGGCCACGGCCGTCGCAGATCGAGCAGAGAAATCGATGAAAATAATTATTCTTGGTGCAGGGCAAGTTGGCGGAACACTGGCTGAAAACCTGGTGGGTGAAAATAACGATATCACCGTGGTCGATACCGACACCGGGCGCCTACGCCAGTTGCAAGACAAGTTTGACCTGCGCGTCGTCCAGGGGCACGGTTCCCATCCACGCGTATTACGCGAAGCCGGTGCCGAAGATGCCGATATGCTGGTTGCCGTCACCAACTCTGACGAAACCAATATGGTCGCCTGTCAGATCGCTTATACGCTGTTTAACACCCCGAATCGTATTGCACGGATCCGGGCGCCGGATTATATCCGTGAGTCCGAGAAGCTATTCCATCCGGAGGCGGTACCCATCGACCACCTGATCTCGCCGGAGCAGTTGGTTATCGATTACATCTACAAGCTGATCGAATACCCTGGCGCCTTGCAGGTGGTGAACTTTGCCGACGGCAAGGTCAGCATCGCCGCTGTGAAGGCCTATTATGGCGGCCCACTGGTGGGAAATGCTCTGTCTGCCATGCGTGAGCATATGCCACATATCGATACTCGCGTGGCGGCAATTTTCCGTCATGACCGCCCGATCCGCCCACAAGGCTCTACTATTATCGAAGCTGGTGATGAGGTGTTCTTCGTTGCCGCATCACAGCATATCCGCGCGGTAATGAGTGAGCTGCAGCGGCTCGAAAAGCCCTACAAACGCATCATGATCGTCGGCGGTGGTAACGTGGGTGCCGGACTGGCGCATCGGTTGGAAAAATCGTACAACGTGAAGCTGATTGAGAAAAACCAGCAACGTGCCGCCGAACTGGCAGAGCAACTGCACGATACCATCGTGTTTTACGGCGATGCCTCCGATCAGGAGCTGCTGGCCGAAGAACATGTCGAGCAGGTAGACGTGTTTATAGCCATCACCAACGATGACGAAGCCAATATCATGTCTGCCATGCTGGCCAAACGCATGGGAGCCAAAAAGGTGATGGTCTTGATCCAGCGCCGTGCCTATGTCGATCTGGTCCAGGGCAGCGTGATTGATATCGCAATTTCGCCGCAGCAGGCCACCATCTCCGCGCTGCTAGGCCACGTGCGTAAAGCCGATATTGTCAGCGTCTCCTCGCTGCGTCGCGGCGTTGCCGAAGCCATTGAAGCGATTGCCCATGGCGATGAAAGCACCTCCAAGGTCGTAGGCCGTATGGTCGAAGAGATTAAACTGCCACCAGGTACCACCATTGGCGCGATAGTGCGTGGCGATGATGTGATCATTGCCAACGGCAACAGCCGGATCCAGCAAGGCGACCACGTGATCATGTTTATTACCGATAAGAAATTTGTACCAGACGTTGAGCGCCTGTTCCAACCAAGCCCGTTCTTCTTATAGATACTTAAATCATGCGAATGATTTTTTGACACGTCCCAAGTCGAGAATTAGGAAAAACAAAAAATTTTCCTATACTGATTGTGTCAAAGGGGAATTGCTTTGTTAAAATTGCGTTACTAATTTTTTGAGGGGTGTTCTGATGGGTATGTTAAAAGAGTTCCGCGAATTTGCCATGCGTGGCAACGTGGTCGATCTGGCAGTGGGTGTGATCATTGGTGCGGCATTCGGTAAAATCGTTTCTTCTCTGGTTGCCGACATCATCATGCCACCTTTGGGGTTGCTGATAGGTGGCGTTGATTTCAAACAGTTCCATCTGGTACTGCGTGAAGCCAAAGACAATGTCCCAGCAGTAGTGATGAACTATGGCTCTTTCCTGCAGAATATCTTTGATTTCGTGATCGTCGCCTTTGCGATCTTTATGGCCATCAAGTTAATGAACAAAATGCGCCGTAAAGAAGTTGAAGAGCCAGCCGCACCGCCTGCGCCAACGGCCGAAGAGAAGCTGCTGACAGAAATCCGCGATCTGCTGAGCCAGCAACAACAGCCTAAGCTGTAATTCACCGCTTATAACGCTAAAAGCCATCTTACGAGATGGCTTTTTTGTGGCTTAAAACCAGAAGGCCAGTGGTAAATTGTCGTTGGGCAATTTACCACTGGCCTCCCAGTTACCGCCTTTTGCGTGTTTGTCTTTACGCCGGTAGCTGCCTTTCCCTTTACTGTTCTTCTCTACCCGTTGGCGGAAAAGAGGATCGTGTAGCAACGCCTCAATGGCATTGTCCTGGATCTTGCCTTTGGTATGACGATATTGGGTCATCATGGTCTTCCTGTTGGTTGGTGATAATAAACGCGCCGATAATACTGCTGGCCAGATAAAAATTAAAGCCCCATACGCCGTTAAACCGCACTTTTGGCTTTCTCTTCGCTGGCTCCTTGCTCCAAAGCCTCCAGAATCGAGCAATAGTTGCTAGTGTGCTCACTACCACAGCAGGCATCGCTGAGCCTTTTCAGCGACTCACGCATTCTGGTTAACTCGGTCAGTTTGCTTTCAACCTCATGCAGCCGCGCATCAACGATAGACTTCGACTCTTCGCAGGTATGATGCTCTGGATCTACGCGGATCGACAGCAACTCGGCGATGGTTTCCAGCGTGAAGCCCAGCTGCTTGGCATAGCGGATAAAACGCAGGCGCTGTAAGTCCTGATCGCTATACAGCCTATAGCCGCCTTCGGTACGAACGTGGTGATCCATCATGCCTTGCTTCTCGTAATAGCGCACCGTATCTGGCGTTACGTCAGCCAACTTGGCTAATTGCCCAATTTTGAACATCATGACCTCTCCATGTTGCACTTATCACTGATAGCCTGAGCATAGCGGATGTGGGGAAGGATCTTAAGCATTGCCGGGAGGGAAAGCACATTTGGCTAGCTACAGACGTAAAAAAACCGGGCAAGCCCGGTTTTTCTACGCTTCCACAGATTACTCTGCAGTTGCTACTTCTGCTTGAGACTCAGCACGATCAACCAGCTCGATGTATGCCATCGGCGCGTTGTCGCCTGCGCGGAAGCCACACTTCAGAATGCGAGTGTAACCACCGGCACGGCTCGCAAAACGCGGGCCTAGCTCGTTAAACAGTTTTGCCACGATCTCGTTATCACGAGTACGGGCGAATGCCAGACGACGATTAGCAACGCTGTCGGTCTTGGCAAGAGTAATCAGCGGCTCAACAACGCGACGCAGCTCTTTCGCTTTTGGCAGGGTCGTCTTGATGATCTCATGACGAACCAAAGAGCCGGCCATGTTACGGAACATAGCCTGGCGATGGCTGCTGTTACGGTTCAGTTGACGACCACTCTTACGATGGCGCATGACCTTATCCTTCTCAGTAAAACCTTAACCTGTGATCCGGTTACTCGTCAGCAATGCTAGCCGGTGGCCAATTTTCCAGGCGCATGCCCAGAGAAAGTCCACGGGAAGCCAGCACGTCTTTAATCTCAGTAAGAGATTTTTTACCCAGGTTAGGCGTTTTCAACAGCTCAACCTCGGTACGCTGTACCAGATCACCGATGTAGTGGATAGCTTCTGCCTTAAGGCAGTTAGCAGAGCGGACAGTCAATTCCAGATCGTCAACAGGGCGCAGCAGGATCGGATCGAACTCTGGTTTCTCTTCTTTCACTTCCGGCTGACGTACATCACGTAGGTCAACGAAAGCTTCCAGTTGTTCAGCCAGAATGGTTGCCGCACGGCGGATCGCCTCTTCAGGATCGATCGTGCCATTGGTTTCCATCTCGATGACCAGCTTGTCCAGGTCGGTACGCTGTTCTACACGCGCTGCTTCAACATTGTAGGCAATACGCTCTACAGGGCTATAGCAGGCGTCAACCAACAGACGACCAATCGGGCGCTCATCTTCTTCCGAATGAATTCGGGCAGAAGCCGGCACATAACCACGACCGCGCTGAACTTTGATACGCATGCTGATAGCAGCGTTCTCATCGGTCAGGTGGCAGATAACGTGCTGCGGCTTGACGATTTCGACATCACCATCATGGGTAATGTCGGCAGCGGTCACAGGGCCAATGCCAGATTTATTCAGGGTAAGAATAACTTCATCTTTCCCTTGAACTCTCACCGCCAGCCCTTTCAGGTTGAGCAAGATCTCCAGGATATCTTCCTGTACGCCTTCTTTGGTGCTGTACTCATGTAGTACACCATCAATCTCAACCTCGGTCACCGCGCAACCCGGCATAGATGAAAGCAGAATACGGCGCAGTGCGTTGCCAAGAGTATGGCCAAAGCCACGCTCTAACGGCTCAAGGGTCACCTTGGCGTGCGTCGAACTGACTTGCTCGATATCTACCAGGCGCGGTTTTAGAAACTCTGTCACAGAACCCTGCATTGTGTCCTCTCTTTGAAACTCAAGCCTTACTTGGAGTAAAGCTCGACGATCAGGTGTTCGTTAATGTCGGCGGACAGATCGGTACGTTCAGGAATACGTTTGAACACACCTTCCATCTTCGCAGCATCAACTTCCAGCCAAGTCGGCTTTTCACGCTGCTCAGCCAGCTCCAGAGAAGCCTTAACACGAGACTGCTTTTTAGCTTTCTCGCGGATGCTGACTACGTCATTCGGAGATACCTGATAAGAAGCGATGTTAACAACGCGACCATTTACCATAACGGCTTTATGGCTAACCAGCTGACGTGATTCTGCACGAGTGGCGCCGAAGCCCATACGGTAAACTACGTTGTCCAGACGACCTTCCAGAAGGGTCAACAGGTTTTCACCGGTGTTGCCTTTCAGGCGGGTTGCTGCTTTGTAATAGTTACGGAACTGACGCTCCAGAACACCGTACATACGGCGAACTTTTTGCTTTTCACGTAACTGTACACCGTAGTCAGACAGACGCGGTTTACGCGCACCGTGTTGACCAGGTGGCTGTTCAATTTTGCACTTTGAATCTATCGCGCGAACGCCAGACTTCAGGAACAGGTCTGTGCCCTCGCGGCGGCTAAGCTTGAGCTTAGGACCCAAATATCTTGCCATTTTCTTTCTCCAACAATCCGAAAAGCAGGGGCGTTACACGCGACGCTTTTTCGGTGGACGACAACCGTTATGAGGAATCGGAGTCACATCGGTAATATTAGTGATGCGGAAACCAGCCGCGTTCAGAGCGCGGATAGTAGACTCACGACCAGGACCAGGTCCTTTGACCATAACTTCCAGGTTCTTGATACCGTATTCTTTAACTGCGTCAGCACAACGCTCGGCTGCAACCTGAGCTGCAAACGGAGTTGACTTACGAGAACCACGGAAACCGGAACCACCGGCTGTTGCCCAACCCAAAGCATTACCCTGACGATCGGTAATAGTCACAATGGTGTTGTTGAAAGAAGCATGGATATGAGCCACGCCGTCAGAGACTTGTTTTCTTACACGCTTACGTGTACGAACAGGTGCCTTTGCCATTATTCAATCACCCCGATTATTTCTTGATCGGTTTACGCGGACCCTTACGGGTACGTGCGTTGGTCTTAGTACGCTGACCGCGAACTGGCAGACCACGACGATGGCGTAAACCACGGTATGTACCAAGATCCATCAGACGCTTGATGCTCAGGGTAACTTCACGACGCAAATCACCTTCAACAGTGAATTTGGCAACTGCTTCACGCAGTTGTTCAATTTGCTCTTCAGACAGCTCACTGATCTTAACATTTTCAGCAATACCCGTCTCAGCACAGATAGACTGTGAACGAGTTTTGCCGATTCCGAAGATCGACGTTAACGCGATAACGGTATGTTTATGATCAGGAATGTTAATGCCTGCTATACGGGCCACTATGCACTCCTACTAATTTTTACGGCAACACCATTCTGAAAAGCCCGTTTTCAGGATACTCAAATAATGTTGCAGCTACATACAAAAGATTGGCTGGCTAATCTAGCCAGCTCAACCCAACTTTGCAAGAAAAATATGCGAGATAATCAGCCTTGACGCTGTTTATGCTTCGGCTCGGCGCTGCAAATCACACGAACGACACCGTTACGCTTAACGATTTTGCAGTTACGACATAATTTCTTGACGGAAGCACGAACTTTCATTTTTACTCTCCGTAACTTCTCAAACGCACCAGATTAGCGGTTATAGCCTTTCAGGTTTGCTTTCTTCAATGCAGACTCGTACTGACTTGACATCATCAGAGTTTGCACTTGAGCCATAAAGTCCATGATGACGACAACAACGATCAGTAGCGAGGTACCACCAAAGTAGAATGGTACTTTCATTGCATCACGCATGAACTCCGGGATCAGGCAGATGAAAGTAATGTACATCGCGCCCACCAGGGTTAAACGCGTCATCACTTTATCGATATATTTCGCCGTTTGCTCTCCCGGACGAATTCCTGGTACGAAGGCACCGGACTTCTTCAGGTTATCTGCTGTTTCACGCGGGTTGAAAACCAACGCCGTGTAGAAGAAACAGAAGAAGATGATTGCAGACGCATAGAGTAACACATAAAGCGGTTGTCCAGGCTGCAAATACAGCGAAATCGTTGTCAGCCAGTTCCAACCGGTACCGCCCCCAAACCATGATGCAATCGTGGCAGGGAACAGAATAATGCTGGAAGCGAAGATTGCTGGGATTACCCCTGCCATGTTCACTTTCAACGGTAAGTGTGTGCTCTGTGCTGCGTAAACACGACGACCCTGTTGACGTTTCGCATAGTTAACGACGATACGACGTTGACCACGTTCAATGAAAACAACGAAGAAGGTTACTGCAAACACTAATACTGCAACCAACAGCAACAAGAGGAAGTGCAGGTCGCCTTGCCGAGCTTGCTCAATAGTATGGCCAACAGCCGGCGGAAGACCCGCCACAATACCCGCGAAGATAATGATTGAGATACCGTTACCGATACCACGCTCAGTAATCTGCTCGCCCAGCCACATCAGGAACATTGTCCCGGTAACCAGACTCACAACCGCAGTAAAGTAGAACGCAAAGCCTGGGTTTAACACCAGGCCCTGCATACCAGGCATATTCGGCAGACCGGTAGCAATACCGATCGACTGGAATATGGCCAACACCAGCGTACCGTAGCGGGTGTACTGGCTAATCTTGCGACGGCCAGCCTCCCCTTCTTTCTTGATTTCCGCCAACGCTGGATGAACCACCGTCAGTAACTGGATAATGATCGAGGCCGAAATGTACGGCATGATCCCCAGAGCAAAAATAGAAGCACGGCTGAGAGCACCACCAGAGAACATGTTAAACATTTCAATGATGGTGCCTCTCTGCTGTTCGAGCAGTTTGGCAAGCACAGTGGCATCGATACCAGGAATCGGAATGAAAGAGCCAATGCGGAAAACAATCAGCGCGCCGATAACAAACAAAAGTCTGCGCTTCAGCTCACCGAGTCCGCCTTTAGCACTTTGAAAATCTAATCCTGGTTGCTTAGCCATCAGCTTACTTATTCCTCAATTTTACCGCCAGCAGCCTCGATAGCAACACGAGCGCCTTTGGTGACACGCAGACCACGCAGGGTAACCGGACGAGTGATTTCGCCAGAAAGCATAACTTTCGCGAACTCGATCTGGGTACCAACAACGTTAGCGGCTTTCAGCGTGTTCAGGTCGATTACGTCGCCTTCTACAAGAGCCAGTTCAGACAGACGAACTTCTGCCGTGATCATAGCTTTGCGAGAGGTGAAGCCGAATTTCGGCAAACGACGATATAAAGGCATCTGACCACCTTCAAACCCACGACGTACGCCACCGCCAGAACGTGAGTTCTGACCTTTGTGACCACGACCGGCGGTTTTACCCAGGCCAGAACCAATACCACGACCTACACGCTTAGGCGCATGCTTGGCACCTTCAGCCGGAGACAGAGTATTTAAACGCATCTGTTACTCCTCAACCTTAACCATGTAGGAAACCAGGTTGATCATACCGCGTACAGCAGGAGTATCCTCGCGCTCTACGGTGTGACCAATACGACGCAGACCCAGACCGAGCAGTGTAGCTTTATGCTTCGGCAGACGGCCAATGGAGCTGCGAACTTGTGTAACTTTGATAGTCTTAGCCATGGTCAATTACCCCAGAATGTCTGCAACGGATTTACCACGCTTGGCAGCGACCATTTCAGGAGACTTCATATTAGCCAAAGCGTCGATAGTTGCACGAACCACGTTGATCGGGTTGGTGGAACCATAAGCTTTAGCCAGTACGTTGTGCACCCCAGCAACTTCGAGAACGGCGCGCATTGCACCACCCGCGATGATACCGGTACCTTCATGAGCTGGCTGCATGAACACACGGGAACCCGTATGAGCACCTTTAACAGGGTGCTGCAGGGTGCCGCCGTTCAGCGCGACATTCATCATGTTGCGACGGGCTTTTTCCATCGCTTTCTGGATCGCTGCTGGAACTTCGCGTGCTTTGCCGTAGCCAAAACCAACGCGACCGTTACCATCACCAACTACTGTCAGTGCGGTAAAGCTGAAAATACGGCCACCTTTTACGGTTTTAGATACGCGGTTTACCGCGATCAGCTTTTCCTGCAGTTCGCCAGCTTGTTTTTCGATGTGAGCCATCTTAAACCTCTTCCTTAGAACTGAAGGCCAGCTTCACGGGCAGCATCTGCCAGTGCCTGGACTCGACCATGATATTGGAAACCGGAACGGTCAAAGGATACTTTCGCAATCCCTTTTTCCAACGCGCGCTCAGCCAGAGCTTTACCTACGGCTGCTGCTGCGTCTTTGTTACCGGAGTACTTCAATTGCTCAGTGATAGCTTTTTCTAAAGTAGAAGCGGCTACCAGAACTTCAGAACCATTTGGAGCAATGACCTGTGCGTAAATGTGACGCGGGGTACGATGTACCACCAGGCGGGTTGCACCCAGTTCTTTGAGCTTACGGCGTGCGCGGGTCGCACGACGGATACGAGCAGATTTCTTATCCATAGTGTTACCTTACTTCTTCTTAGCCTCTTTGGTACGCACGACTTCGTCGGCGTAACGGACACCCTTGCCTTTATAAGGCTCAGGACGGCGGTAGGCACGCAGATCTGCAGCAACCTGGCCAATAACCTGCTTATCAGCGCCTTTCAGCACGATTTCAGTTTGGCTTGGGCATTCAGCAGTAATACCTGCTGGCAGCTGGTGATCGATTGGGTGAGAGAAGCCCAGGGCTAAATTCACCACGTTGCCTTTAACAGCAGCACGATAACCAACACCTACCAGTTGAAGCTTCTTGGTGAAACCTTCGGTAACACCGACAACCATTGCGTTCAGCAGAGCGCGCGTGGTACCCGCTTGGGCCCATGCGTTAGCAAAACCTTCGCGTGGTGCGAAAGTCAGTGCGTTAGCTTCTTGCTTCACTTCAACGGCGTCATGGACTGTACGAGTCAGCTCGCCGTTCTTACCCTTAACCGAAATAACCTGACCGTTGAGTTTTACCTCTACGCCGGCAGGAATGACGACGGGTGCTTTTGCAACACGAGACATTCTTTCCTCCCGAATTAAGCTACGTAGCAGATAATCTCGCCACCAAGACCAGCTTGGCGAGCTGCACGATCGGTCATAACACCTTTAGAGGTAGAAATAACAGCGATACCCAGACCGGCCATAACTTTTGGCAGTGCATCTTTTTTCTTGTAGATGCGCAGACCTGGACGACTGATACGCTGAATGCTTTCTACCACTGCCTTGCCCTGGAAGTACTTCAGTACCAGTTCCAGAACAGGCTTGGTGTCGCCTTCAATTTTGAAATCTTCAATAAAACCTTCTTCCTTCAGCACGTTGGCAATTGCCACTTTCAGCTTGGAGGAAGGCATGGTGACCGCAACTTTGTTCGCGGCTTGACCGTTACGGATACGGGTCAGCATATCCGCGATCGGATCTTGCATGCTCATCTGTCTTTACTCCCGTGATTCAATTGGTAATTACCAGCTAGCCTTTTTCAAGCCTGGTACTTCACCGCGCATAGCGGCTTCACGTAGCTTGATACGGCTCAACCCGAATTTGCCCACATAACCATGTGGACGGCCAGTTTGACGGCAGCGTTTACGCTGACGAGACGGGCTGGAATCACGCGGCAGAGACTGGAGCTTGAGAACAGCATCCCAACGATCTTCGTCAGAAGAGTTCACACCAGAAATGATAGCTTTCAATTCCTCGCGTTTAGCGCGGTACTTGTCAGCCAGTTTCACGCGAACGACTTCGCGTGCTTTCATTGATTGCTTAGCCATCAGTAACCCTGCCTTACTTGCGGAACGGGAAGTTAAAAGCAGCCAACAGCGCGCGGCCTTCATCATCAGATTTCGCAGAAGTGGTAATGGTAATATCCAAACCACGAACGCGATCGACTTTGTCGTAGTCGATTTCTGGGAAGATGATTTGCTCACGCACACCCATGCTGTAGTTACCACGGCCATCGAATGACTTAGCGGACAAGCCACGGAAGTCACGGATACGTGGAACAGCAATGGAAATCAGACGCTCAAAGAACTCCCACATGCGTTCGCCACGCAGAGTTACTTTACAGCCGATCGGATAGCCCTGGCGGATTTTGAAGCCTGCAACAGATTTGCGTGCTTTGGTGATGAACGGCTTTTGACCGGAGATAGCTGCCAAGTCAGCTGCTGCATTATCCAGCAGTTTCTTGTCAGCGATCGCTTCACCAACACCCATATTCAGGGTGATCTTCTCGACCCGAGGGACTTGCATGACAGAGTTGTAATCAAACTGAGACATCAGTTGTTTGACTACCTCGTCTTTGTAGTAATCATGCAGTTTCGCCATCGTCATACTCCAAATTACTTGATAGTTTCGCTATTTGATTTGAAGAAACGGACTTTTTTGCCGTCTTCGAATCTAAAGCCTACACGGTCAGCCTTACCGGTAGCCGAGTTGAACAGCGCAATGTTGGAAACCTGAATAGCAGCTTCTTTTTCAACAATGCCACCTGGTTGGTTCAGGGCCGGGACCGGCTTCTGATGTTTCTTAACCAGGTTGATACCTTCAACAATGACCTTACCAGCAGACAGGACATTTTTTACTTTACCGCGTTTACCTTTGTCTTTCCCGGTAAGCACGATAACTTCGTCATCACGACGGATTTTCGCTGCCATGGTTCGCTCCTTAGAGTACTTCTGGTGCCAGAGAGATAATTTTCATGAACTTCTCATTACGCAGTTCACGAGTTACCGGCCCAAAAATACGCGTACCGATAGGTTGCTCGCTGTTATTGTTTAAAATAACGCATGCATTACCATCGAAGCGAATGACAGAACCGTCCGGGCGACGTACACCCTTCTTGGTGCGCACCACTACCGCCTTCAGCACATCGCCTTTCTTCACCTTACCGCGAGGAATTGCTTCCTTGATGGTAATTTTGATGACGTCGCCGATGCCTGCGTAGCGACGGTGCGAGCCACCTAGAACCTTGATACACATTACGCGACGTGCACCGGAGTTGTCGGCCACGTTCAGCATAGTCTGTTCTTGGATCATGTTAGTGCTCCGCTAATGTCAACTACAACTTTAGGACCCATTACTAGGTCGTTGAAAAGCCCCATAACCGAGGGCGCAGCATTATAACACCGCTTCCAGAGTATGGGTAGAAAAAATAAACGGCTCACTTTCTGAGCCGTTTATTAAGTTAGAGTCAGCTACTCTATTACAGAATCGCTTTATCTACAATGCGAACCAACGTCCATGACTTAGTCTTGGACAGTGGACGGCATTCGCGGATTTCTACCACGTCGCCGATACCACATTCGTTGTTCTCATCATGTACATGCAGCTTAGTCGTACGCTTGATGAATTTCCCGTAGATCGGGTGCTTCACCGTACGTTCGATAGCAACAACCATGGATTTCTCCATTTTGTCACTAACAACACGACCTTGCAGAGTACGGATAATATCAGTCATTTTACGCACCCGCCTTTTCAGTCAGTAAAGTCTTAACGCGTGCGACATTACGACGCACTTGTTTCAACAGGTGAGTTTGTTGCAGTTGGCCACTCGCCGCCTGCATGCGTAAGTTGAATTGCTCACGCAGCAGGTTGAGCAGCTCAGTGTTCAGCTCTTCAACACTTTTTTCACGCAGCTCTTGTGCTTTCATTACATCACCGTCTTAGTTACAAAGGTGGTTTTGATCGGCAGTTTAGCTGCTGCCAGCTTGAACGCTTCACGGGCGACTTCTTCTGGAACGCCGTCCATTTCGTACAGGACTTTGCCAGGTTGGATCAGGGCAACCCAATATTCCACGTTACCCTTACCTTTACCCATACGCACTTCAAGAGGCTTCTCGGTGATTGGTTTGTCCGGGAATACACGGATCCAAATCTTACCTTGACGCTTCACTGCACGAGTCATTGCACGACGAGCTGCTTCGATTTGACGAGCAGTCAGACGGCCACGGCCAACAGCTTTCAGACCGAAAGTGCCGAAGCTAACATCCGTACCTTGCGCCAGACCACGGTTGCGGCCCTTGTGCACCTTACGGAATTTTGTACGCTTTGGTTGTAACATCAGCGACTCTCCTTACTTGCGGCCTTTACGCTGCTGCTTTTTAGGTTGAGCAGCCGGTTCCGGTTGTTCAACTGCAGCCATACCACCCAGGATCTCACCTTTGAAGATCCATACCTTAACGCCGATTACACCATAAGTGGTGTGCGCTTCAGATGTGTTGTAATCGATATCCGCACGCAGTGTGTGCAACGGAACACGACCTTCACGGTACCATTCGGTACGCGCGATTTCAGCACCGCCAAGACGGCCGCTTACTTCAACTTTGATACCTTTAGCGCCAAGACGCATTGCGTTCTGTACAGCACGCTTCATAGCACGACGGAACATAACGCGACGTTCCAGCTGTGAAGTGATGCTGTCAGCAACCAATTTTGCGTCCAGTTCCGGTTTACGGACTTCGGCGATGTTAATTTGCGCAGGAACGCCAGCGATATCCGCTACGACCTTACGCAGTTTTTCGACATCTTCACCTTTCTTGCCGATAACGATGCCAGGACGAGCGGTGTGAATAGTCACACGGATGCTCTTCGCTGGACGCTCGATAACGATGCGAGAAACGGAAGCTTTCGCCAGTTCTTTAGTCAAGAATTGGCGAACTTTAAAGTCGCTGTCCAGGTTGTCAGCGAATTCTTTGGTATTCGCATACCAAGTAGAGTTCCAAGGTTTGACAATACCCAGGCGAATACCATTAGGATGTACTTTCTGACCCATTGCTAGTCTCCAGAGTCTCAGCGATCGGACACAACCACAGTAATGTGGCTGGTGCGCTTCAGGATGCGATCTGCACGACCTTTTGCACGAGGCATAATGCGCTTCATGCTTGGGCCTTCGTCTACGAAGATTTTCGTGACTTTCAGATCATCGATGTCAGCGCCATCGTTGTGTTCTGCGTTAGCAATGGCAGACTCCAGCACTTTCTTGACCAGACCAGCAGCTTTCTTGTTGGTGTAGGCCAGAGTTTCCAGAGCTTGCGACACTTTCTTACCGCGGATCAGGTCTGCAACAAGGCGAACCTTCTGAGCAGAAGAACGAGCGTGGCGATGTTTAGCGATAGTTTCCATCTCTTCCTCCTACCTTAGCGCTTTTTAGCTTTTTTATCAGCCGCATGGCCGCGATAAGTACGAGTCGGCGCGAATTCACCCAGTTTGTGACCGACCATTTCATCGGAAACAAATACTGGTACGTGCTGACGACCATTATGGACAGCGATGGTCAAACCGATCATGTTAGGAAAGATCGTTGAACGACGGGACCAAGTGCGCAAAGGCTTCTTGTCACCGCTTTCCACCGCTTTCTCTACCTTCTTCAGCAAGTGCAGGTCAATAAAAGGACCTTTCTTGAGAGAACGTGGCATGGCTTATCCTCTAATTATTTTTTACTACGGCGACGTACGATGAACTTGTCAGTACGCTTGTTGCTACGGGTCTTCTTACCTTTGGTCTGAACGCCCCACGGAGTTACCGGGTGCTTACCAAAGTTACGACCTTCACCACCACCGTGCGGGTGATCGACTGGGTTCATCGCCGTACCGCGAACGGTAGGACGAATACCACGCCAACGTGCAGCACCTGCTTTACCCAGAACGCGAAGCATATGTTCAGCGTTACCGACTTCACCCAGGGTGGCGCGGCAATCAACTGGAACTTTACGCATTTCGCCAGAGCGCAGACGCAGAGTTACGTAGGAACCATCACGTGCGACGATCTGAACGTAGGCACCAGCAGAACGAGCCAGCTGGCCGCCTTTACCTGGTTTCATTTCTACGTTATGAACCGTTGAACCTACTGGGATGTTGCGCATAGGCAGGGTGTTACCCGCTTTGATTGCAGCATCAACACCAGATTGGATCTGGTCACCAGCTTTCAGGCCTTTCGGCGCCAGGATATAACGGCGTTCGCCGTCTTTGTACAGAACCAGCGCGATGTTCGCGGAACGGTTCGGATCGTACTCCAGACGCTCAACCACAGCAGGGATACCATCTTTGTTGCGTTTGAAGTCAACCAGACGATAATGTTGCTTGTGGCCACCACCGATATGACGGGTGGTGATACGGCCATTGTTGTTACGACCACCGCTTTTGCTCAGTTTCTCAAGCAGCGGGGCATAAGGTTTACCCTTGTGCAGCTCAGGGTTAACCACTTTAACAACGTGGCGACGACCCGGAGATGTAGGTTTACATTTAACAATTGCCATTGTTCTTACTCCTCCGACTTACTCTGCGCCGCCGATGAAGTCCAAGTTCTGGCCTTCCTTCAGGGTGACGTAAGCTTTTTTCCAGTCGCTACGACGACCAACACGCTGACCTTGACGCTTCACTTTCCCTTTTACTACCAGGGTGTTAACGTCTTCGACTTCGACTTCAAACAGTTTCTGCACTGCAGCTTTAATTTCTGCTTTGGTCGCGTCTTTGGCAACTTTGAGTACGATGGTGTTGCTTTTTTCCATCGCAGCGGATGCTTTTTCAGATACGTGCGGTGCACGCAGCACTTTCAGCAAACGTTCTTCACGGATCATGCCAGCATCTCCTCAACTTGCTTCACAGCATCAGCAGTCATAACCACTTTGTCGAAGGCGATCAGGCTAACTGGGTCGATACCTGCTACATCGCGCACGTCAACCTTGTACAGGTTACGAGCTGCCAGGAACAGATTCTCATCCAGTTCACCGGTCACGATCAGCACATCTTCCAGGGCCATATCTTTCAGTTTCTGTGCCAGCAGCTTAGTTTTAGGCGCTTCTACAGAGAACTTCTCGACAACGATCAGACGATCTTGACGTACCAGTTCGGACAGGATGCTTTTCAGCGCGCCGCGGTACATCTTTTTGTTTACTTTCTGACTGTGGTCTTGTGGCTTCGCAGCGAAGGTTACACCACCAGAACGCCAGATCGGGCTCTTTACAGTGCCTGAACGCGCACGGCCTGTACCTTTCTGGCGCCACGGTTTTTTACCGGAACCAGTCACTTCAGCACGGGTCTTCTGAGCACGGGTACCTTGACGGGCACCTGCTGCATAAGCAACAACAACCTGGTGTACCAGCGCTTCGTTGAAATCACGACCGAAGGTAGTTTCGGAAACAGTCAGCGCGCTTTGCGCGTCTTTCAATACTAATTCCATTGCTATCCCCTTACGCCTTCACAGCTGGTTTAACGATCAGGTTGCCACCGGTTGCGCCCGGTACAGCACCCTTAACCAGCAGCAGGTTGCGCTCAGCGTCAACACGTACTACGTCCAGGCTTTGAACGGTTACACGCTCGTCACCCAGGTGGCCAGCCATTTTCTTGCCTTTGAACACTTTGCCCGGAGTCTGGTTCTGACCGATAGAACCCGGAACGCGGTGAGACAAGGAGTTACCGTGGGTTGCATCCTGAGTACGGAAGTTCCAGCGCTTTACAGTGCCAGCAAAACCTTTACCTTTGGAAGTACCGGTAACATCGACTTTTTTAACGTCAGCGAAGATTTCTACGCTGATTTCTTGACCTGCAGCGAACTCTTGACCTTCTTCAAGGCGGAATTCCCACAGACCACGGCCAGCTTCGACGCCAGCTTTAGCGAAATGACCCGCTTCCGGTTTGGTCACACGGTTAGCTTTTTTGCTACCGGTAGTGACCTGAATGGCACGGTATCCGTCGTTGTCCAGGTCTTTAACCTGAGTCACGCGGTTCGCTTCAATTTCAATCACGGTTACTGGGATAGAAACGCCATCTTCAGTGAAGATACGAGTCATGCCCACTTTTTTACCGACTAAACCAATCATTGTTTCAACCTCTCAATCGTCAATGACCTGATTAACCCAGGCTGATCTGCACGTCTACACCGGCAGCCAGATCCAGACGCATCAGAGCATCAACGGTTTTCTCAGTTGGCTCAACGATGTCAACCAGACGCTTGTGAGTGCGGATCTCGTACTGATCACGCGCGTCTTTGTTGACGTGCGGGGAGATCAGAACGGTAAAGCGCTCTTTGCGAGTTGGCAGCGGGATCGGACCACGGACTTGCGCACCAGTGCGCTTGGCAGTCTCGACGATTTCCGCAGTTGATTGATCGATCAGACGATGATCAAACGCTTTCAGGCGGATACGGATTCTTTGGTTCTGCATGAGACCAGAGCTCCAATTATTTATAAACGTAAATAATTACTCCTCACACCCATTTCGATTGATGGGGGAGTGTAATCGTCAACATATAACCCCCATATCGGGAGTATTGTTCGAAGGGCAAAACGTTCTTGCCAATCGACTGATTCGCTAAAATCAGGCTTACCAAGATTAGGTAAGCCCGCGCATTATACGCAAACCAGGCCAGGTTGCAAGCCACGGATGGAAATATGCTCAGAATGAGCGGTATTTAATGAGTTTTCCCCCTCCCCCGACCCTCTCCTTTAGTGATAGGGAGCCGATCGGCACTATTGGCAAGTGCAGGAGATAATCTGTAACGGGAGAATGTGAGGGCTGTTATGGCGTTAAAGCTGATCTGTAATAGTGGAATATAAAGGAAGAATGTCTCAGTTAAGTTACAGCACGGACTGTCCCTCTCCCTGTGGGAGAGGGTTCGGGGGGCATTCAGTCTTTGCGTTCCAGCACTTGCGCCTGGCAATAGTTTTGGATGCCAAGCCGCTCAATCAAGCTCAGCTCAGTCTCCAACCAGTCGATATGCCCTTCCTCATCGGCCAAGACTTCTTTCATCAGATCGCGGCTGACATAATCATGGATAGAGTCGGCATAGTCGATACCTTCCCGCAGGTTCTTGGCGCCGTCCAGCTCCAGGGCCAAATCAGACCTCAGCATCTCTTCGACATCTTCGCCGATATTCAGCTTGCCGAGATCTTGCAGGTTCGGTAACCCTTCAAGGAACAGGATACGCTCGATGTAGCGATCGGCATGTTTCATCTCATCGATCGACTCGTGATATTCCTTCTCATTGAGACGCATCAGGCCCCAATTTTTGAACATACGCGCGTGCAGGAAGTATTGATTGATGGCAACCAGCTCGTTACCGAGCAGCTTGTTGAGGTGAGCAATGATCTTTTTATCGCCTTTCATAGGTAAATCCTCCTGGGCAGTTCTAAAAGTGTAGAAGCTGCGGGCCAAGAGTCAAAAAATAACCCTACTATTTATTAGGCGACTTCATGCATATGAATCAGGGTTGCGCGTTCCTCCACCATAATTTGCCTTGCCTGACGAATGCATTTACCGCAGTCAGTTCCAATCGGCACCAGCTCACGTAGTTGCTTCATGGTATGGGGATTGTGCTGACGCACCGCCTTACGGATCGCTTTGTCAGACACAGCATTACACAGACATACGTACATAGAGAGACTCACTTCTTAACCGATGCAGTAAGTCTAAATAAGAATCGTTTTTATTTCAATTAAGATTGGTAAAAAATTGTATAAAAAAAGGGCACCGAAGTGCCCTCTTTTAGTGCTTATAAATTATTCGCGATTAAGCGATAACTTTAGCAACAACGCCCGCACCTAC
>NZ_JADACK010000016.1:0-91130 GCF_015673035.1 Serratia sp. Res13-Sevr-LER1-36-b
CCCCTTCGGTCAGAATAACTGTATACATAAACAGTAACGTTAGGGTTGGGCTATGTTCGTTGAATTGGTGTTTGATAAGCGTAATGTCGCAGGGATCCCCGGTGCCGATGAAATCATCAAGGCCGAGCTGACGAAACGGGTACATCGCATCTTCCCGGATGCAGAGGTGAAGGTAAAACCCATGCAGGCCAACGGCCTTAACTCGGACGCCAGCAAAAGTGACCGCGAGAAGTTAAACCGTATGCTGGAAGAGATGTTCGAAGAGTCTGACCAATGGCTGGCCACCGACATTTAAAAGGTCATAGGGCGCGGTCATTGACTGCGCCGGAGTATGGATGCCCAAATACAAAAAACCCCAGCATTTCTGCTGGGGTTTCTTATATGGTGCCGGCTACCGGAATCGAACTGGTGACCTACTGATTACAAGTCAGTTGCTCTACCTACTGAGCTAAGCCGGCGAAATCTGTCGGAAGGGGTACTGTTTCCGTGGAGCGCAATATAATACAGCCAGACTGGAACAATCAAGCGTAATCAACAGATTATTTATCTTGTCGATTAAAAAACGGCTTATATGCCGAATTTCTCACCGATGGCCCGTTCTTCGCGACTTAATGTCTGATTAATATAGTCCACAAACAGCTCCAAAGCCGTGCTCCGCTGCCTCCCCAGTGGTAATTGCAGCTGCAAGGTCCGCGGGCTTTGCTGCTCGACTGCAAAAGATTTCAGGATCAATCCTTGCGGCTGCAACAACGGCATCGCGGTAAACTGGCTACAGATGGTCACCGCCAGCGGGGAGCCTTGTAAAAAATAGTACAGCGTTGAGAAGTTATCACAAGTTAGCACTGGTTCAATGAAGGTGCCATTCATCTGGCAAGAGATATCAAACAGCTGACGTACGGTGGAGCCCGGCTCTGGCAGACACACCGGATACTGGCAGAGATCCGCCAGAACCACCTGTCTGTCCGCTAAAGGATGATCCTTTCTCATCAACAACAAGACCGGGGCAGGCCACGAAGCCGCTACCTCAACGCCCCGCTCTGGGTGCAAACTAAACTGCAGCACCATGTCACACTCGCCATTGCGTACCAGCCGCGCCAACGTTTTAGTGTCTGCCACCGTCAGCACGAAGCTGACAGCCGGGTATTCTGCACGAAAACGCGCCATCAGTTGTGGCATCAGCATAAAGGCCACTCCATTACTACAGGCCACGCGTAGCGCAGTACGCCGTTCGGCTTTCAACCCTTTGATTTCTGCCACCGCCTGCTCAATATTCAACAGGCTTTTACGAATATGGTTTTCAAAAATCTGCCCGGCCTCGGTCAGCACCATCCCCCGCGCGTGGCGTTCGAACAATGGCGTGCCAACCTGTACTTCCAGGCGCTGGATCTGCCTGCTGATCGCCGATACCGCCACAAACAGCTGTTCACTGGCCGCACTGAGTGAACCACAGTTGGCGACTACCAGAAAAAAGCGAACCTCGCTACTCAACATGCCGTCCCTCTCCATGGTGCAAAGCTTGCCAACGAGCAAACGACCGTTGCCTTTAAAGCAAAGCTTGTTTGTTAAATGGATAATTGTGGCAAACCCCGATTTTAGCTTAGATAACAAACACAACAAGTAAAACAACACAACGCAAACACAACGGGGAAATAATCATGACGGGTGAACAGGCCGTCGCTTTGGCGACAGCGTATTTTGACAGTGGTGAATTCCGCCGCATATTGGCGCGGCGCATCGCGCTGGCCACCGAAAGCCAGCGGCATGACGACGATGCCGGCATTTTGCTCTATCTCGAACAGGAAATCATGCCGCCGTTACGGGCACTGGGTTTTGAGTTGCAACTGTTCGATAACCCGGAAGCGGTCAACCGCCCGTTTCTGATCGCCGTACGCATTGAAGATCCTTCATTACCCACCCTGCTGAGCTATGGCCACGGCGATGTGGTTTTCGGCGACGACGAAAACTGGCGCGCAGGCCTTTCGCCTTGGGAATTGAGTGAAGAAGGCGACCGTTGGTACGGCCGTGGCAGCGCAGATAACAAAGGGCAACACAGTATTAACCTGGCGGCGCTGGAGCAGGTTTTCCATGCACGTGGGGGTAAACTAGGGTTCAACTGCAAGCTGATTTTCGAAATGGGTGAAGAAATCAGTTCCCCAGGGCTTGCAACCATTTGCCAGCAGCAACGTGAATTGCTGCAAGCCGATCTGTTTATCGCCTCCGATGGCCCACGGCTGAACGCCACACAGCCCACGTTGTTCCTTGGCTCACGCGGCTGCATCAATTTCCACCTCAGCATCCACGCCAGGGATAACGCCTATCACTCTGGCAACTGGGGTGGATTACTCAGCAATCCCGGAACACAACTGGCTAATGCCATCGCCTCTCTGGTTAATCAACACGGCCAGTTACAGGTTGCAGCGCTGAAACCCGCCCCTCTGGATGACAACCTACGCGCCATTTTGCGCGATCTCAGCGTTGGCAGCCAAGCTGGCGATCCGGCGATCGACGAGAACTGGGGTGAAGCTGGCATGACCCCAAGCGAACGCCTGTATGGTTGGAACACGCTTGAAGTGCTGGCCTATCAAACGGGCAACCCGGCTCGGCCAATGAACGCCATTCCCGGCAGCGCTACGGCGGTATGCCAACTGCGCTTCGTGGTCGGAACCGACTGGCAAAATCTGGTCAACCATGTCCAGCAACATCTGCAATTACACGGTTTTGGCAATGTAGAGGTGGAATGGCTGCAGGGTTCACCAGCCACCAGGCTCAATCCACAAGACCCACTCGTTCCTTGGGTACTCGAGATCCTGCAACAAACCAGCGGCAAAAAACCCGCATTGCTCCCCAATCTGGGCGGCTCGCTGCCTAATGATGTATTTGCCGATACGTTGGGACTGCCCACGCTGTGGATCCCCCACTCCTATCCGGCCTGTGGTCAACACGGGGTTAATGAGCATATGTTGAAATCCATCGCTCGTGAAGGATTGCAGATCATGACTCGCCTGTTCTGGGAGTTGGGCGAAAATGGCAGCACGATCCTGGCACAACGCCTGGCAGGAGAGTCCTCATGAGCGCGATAGCCCAACAGGATAGCGTAGCGGCCAAGCCCAATTTGTATAAAACGCTGTTTGCCACCTGCATCGGCAACGCGTTGGAATGGTTCGATATCGCGGTTTATGGCTTTTTCGCCAGCTATATCGCCCACGCCTTTTTCCCTACGGAGGATCCGGCCGTTTCATTGTTGCTGACTTTCGGCAGCTTTGGTGTCTCATTCCTGATCCGCCCACTGGGTGCTGTGGTGCTCGGAGCCTACGCCGATCGGGTTGGCCGCAAGAAGGCACTTTTGATGTCCATCAGCCTGATGCTGCTTGGCGGTGCGATCATCACCTTTATGCCTTCTTATGCCACCATTGGGCTGGCGGCTCCGCTGATGATCCTGATTGCCCGATTGATTCAGGGTTTTTCCGCCGGTGGGGAGTTTGGCAGTTCAACCGCCTTTCTGGTCGAACACTTCCCGGAGCGCAAGGCGTTTATCGCCAGTTGGCAGTTTGCCACGCAAGGCGCCAGTACGCTGATGGCTTCCGCCTTCGGGTTAGGTATGACCCACTGGCTGACAGAAAGCCAAATCCAGGACTGGGGCTGGCGTATTCCCTTTGCTTTTGGGTTGCTGATCGGCCCGGTGGGGCTCTATATCCGCCGCCATGTACATGAGCCAGCCAGCTTCGTACAGCAGCAGAAACCCAAAGCACCGTTAAAGATGCTGGTCGGTAATCAAAAAAATCTGCTGTTGTTGGCCATTGGACTGATGGTGATTTCCACCGCCATCAACTACATGCTGAATTATGTACCCACCTATGCCACCAAAAACCTGAATCTGTCCGGTTCCGCCGCCTTTAGTGCGACCCTGTTAGCCGGCGTGATTTTAACGGTAGTCACCCCGATAATGGGATTATGGGCGGAAAAAGTCGGCCGCCTGCCGTTAATGTGGGGGTCGCTGATCCTGCTGCTGCTGACTATTTACCCGGCATTCCTGCTGGTGGTGAACCATACTTCGCCAATGATGCTGATGTTGATGGTTGGCTGGCTGGCCTTGCTGAAGTCCATCTACTTCTCGACGGTGCCTTCGGTGATGGCCGATTTGTTCCCGATGGCAACACGGGCCAGCGGGATGGCGATCAGCTACAACGTGGCGGTGACGGTATTTGGTGGCTTTGCGCCGCTGATCTGCACCCTGCTGATCACCGCAACCGGGACCAGCCTGGCACCAAGCTATTATCTGATGATGATGGCACTGCTGAGCGGCTGGGCACTGTTAGGTAGCAGAAAGCATTTGCGTTCGGCTCCACTTTAAACTCTCTATGAGGCCATCAAATGATGGCCTCTCATTTAGCGCCAGCAATGAGGGAGTGGTCTGGCTGCCCACTAGCACAGTTGGTGTTCCATTATCGGATAAAGGGAGATGCGCCTCAAAAAATAAGCACATTCCTATGTCACCCTGGTTTTTTCCTAACAAAAAAACATGCCAAACGAACCACTATCTATAGGCATTAATGCTGAAAATTTTGGTTTAATCCTCTAGGAAAAGCAGGCTTAAAATTAGACTTTTCCTAAGTAATTTCCCCCAATCCATCTTGTGCAATTTAATTGATATCAGTATTATGCGTTGATAAATTTCACGGCTAAAAACAGTGGGCGTTAATTAAAAAATTAAACCGCTCAGTTTCCCCTAGGTTGTAACCCGCTAACAAAAGGAAATTGTTTTATGAAAAACATCGTTAAATGGTGTGCTGCTCTTGCCGTCATAGCCACTCTGACCGGTTGTGTGCGTACTGCCCCAATACAACAAATCAACAGCACGGTCAGCACTGGTCATACCGAAGCGCAAGTCAGAACTGCAATCCTGAAAGCAGGTGTACAACGCGAATGGGTTATGACACAGGCTGGCCCTGGTGTCATTAATGGCCGCCTCCAGGCTCGCGATCATGTTGCTGAAATCCGCATCACCTATTCCGCAACGAATTATTCCATCGACTACGCCAGTAGCCTCAACCTGCTAGCCTCGGGTGGGAAAATTCATAAAAGCTACAACCGCTGGATACACAACCTAGATAAAGATATCCAGTTAAATTTGTCGGCTGGTGCCGCGCTGTAATTTCCAATATTGATTAGATTATCGCCGGATACAAGCTGGCGTCACTATTTTGTATCCGGTTAAAGAGGCTGTACAACAAATGTATCAACAGGACACTCTCAGTGCACTTGATGCTATCACTGAGGCGCAACGGATTTCCTTTGCTCCAATGCTGTTTCAAACCGCCCTTTGTCTGCGCAATACGGGTGTATTAGCTTATCTGGATGAACAAGGAAAACACGGCGCCCTCCTTGAGGACATCGCTGCCAATAGCAGCGTTAATGAATATGCCGTTAGTGTGCTGTTGGATATGGGGTTAAGTGGCCGTATTGTGACTCATCAAAACGGCTATTACTTCATTGCCAAAGTGGGGCACTTCCTACTCCACGATGCCATGACCCGTGTGAATATGGATTTCACTCAAGATGTTTGTTATCAGGGGCTGTTTTCTTTAGAACATGCGCTTAAGGAAGAGAAACCCGCTGGTTTAAAAGTGTTTGGTGAATGGCCGACCATCTACCCTGCCTTATCGCAATTGCCCAAGGCTGCACGTGAAAGCTGGTTTGCTTTTGATCACTACTATTCAGATGCCGCATTTAATGCCGCACTACCCCATATATTTAACAATAAACCAACAACGCTTTATGATGTGGGCGGCAATACTGGAAAATGGGCGCTACGTTGTTGCCAGTACGATGATAACGTCAGCATTACCTTACTGGATCTGCCGCAGCAAATTAGCCTGGCGCGTGAGAATGTCGAAAAAGCCGGGTTATCTCATCGCATAGATTTCCATGCGGTAGATATGCTAAGCGATGCACCATTGCCCAGTGGCGCAGATATCTGGTGGATGAGCCAATTTCTTGACTGTTTTTCACCGGAACAAATTATTACTATTCTGAAAAAAATCAAGCGGGTGATGAAGCCTGACGCTCAGCTATGCATTATGGAGTTGTTCTGGGATGCACAAAAATTTGAAGCGGCTTCGTTCAGCCTCAACGCCTCCTCACTCTATTTTACCTGCATGGCTAACGGCAACAGTCGCTTTTACAGCGCCGGTAAGTTTTACAGTTTCCTCGAAACGGCAGGTTTCCGAGTAGAAAAACGTCTCGATAACCTCGGTATTGGACATACCTTGTTAGTATGCCGAAAGCAATAATGATAGGGCAGCGCTCATGCTATCTTGGAGATGACACAGTCCAAACCGAGTAACCGCGGAAGCACGTTGATGAATTTTGCATTGAACATCGTTGATTGGCAGGCTATGGCCCCCGGACTAAGCGACGCATCGCAGTGGCGTCAATGGTCGCAGGAGCCCTATGGGATCATACCCTCAGCGCCGCAATCGAAGCTGACCGAACTTCCCATGATGACAGCACGCCGCCTGAGTTCAGGCAGCAGGCTGGCCGTGGAATGCGGTTTAGCCATGCTACGTCGTCAACCGGTGGATGCGGTCCTTTATACCAGTCGTCACGGTGAGTTGGAGCGTAATTACCGAATTTTGCAGGCCATAGCCACCCAGCAAGCGGTTTCCCCAACTGATTTCACCATGTCGGTACATAACTCAGCCGTGGGTCACTTGACCATCACGGCACAAAATCCTCTGGTATCATCTTCACTTTCTGCTGGCCTAGATACCTTTCAGCAAGCGTTATGTGAGGTCGTGTGTTTACTCCAAGCGGGTTACCAGAGAGTATTAATGGTCGATTTTGATGGCTTGCTGCCCGAGTTTTACCACACCTACCTGCCAGAGCAGATGCCGACCTGGGCCTATGCGGTGGCGCTGGTGTTTGAACGCGGGAATACGTTACGGTGTGAGAGCAAGCCAGAAGGTACAGGGGAAGAGCCCCTGCTACCGCAAAGTTTACAGTTTTTACAACACTACCTGGCCGAAGAGCCAACGTTCACCATCGCGGGTGAAAGACTGAAGTGGTACTGGAGCCGTACATGAGCGGCCTATTCGCACGTTTAAACTGGGCTTGGCGTCTGATGATGACCGGCTTTTGCTTTGTGCTGTTTGGCGTCGGTGGCCTGCTGCTATCGCTTGTCTGGTTTAATCTGCTGCTGGTACTCCAGCGCGATATTGCCAAGCGCCGCCGGGTAGCCCGGCGCAGCATTGCCGCCAGTTTCCGGCTGTTCTTATCGATAGCAAAAACGTTGGGTGTGTTGGATTATCGCATCAAGGGGATTGATATATTACGCCAGGAGCGCGGTTGTTTGGTGGTCGCTAACCATCCGACACTGATTGATTACGTGCTTTTGGCATCCGTGATGCCCGAGACAGACTGCCTGGTAAAAAGCGCTCTGCTACATAACCCCTTTGTGAGCGGAGTGATCCGGGCTGCGGATTATCTGGTCAATAGCCAGGCGGACACGCTGCTTCCAGCCTGTCAGCAACGCCTGGCACAGGGCGACACCATACTTATTTTTCCAGAGGGAACACGCACACGCCCTGGTGAAAATATGACACTGCAGCGCGGTGCCGCCAATATTGCCGTACGATGCCGCCGTGACGTGCGCATAGCAGTGATCCATTGTAGCGAGCATCTGCTTGATAAACAGAGCAGATGGTATGACGTTCCGCCCAGGAAACCCCTGTTCCAGGTAGAAGTGCGTGAGCGGGTACAGATAGAACATTTTTTTGATGCAGAATCGCAACAGCCAGCATTAGCCGCAAGGCAGCTAAACCGGCATCTTTTGCATCAGTTATCACCAGGCCTTATACCTTTGTCAGGAATTAATGATGCAAGCGCTCCACCTTGAAATTAAAAATCTCATAATAAATACACTGAATTTGGATGAACTGTCTGCGGACGATATCGACACCAATGCGGCGCTGTTTGGTGAAGGACTGGGGCTGGACTCCATCGATGCTTTAGAGTTAGGGCTGATGGTTAAAAACCAGTATGGTGTCGCGCTTTCCGCCGAAAATGAAGAGATGCGTCAACATTTCTATTCAGTGGCAACACTGGCATCCTTTATCCAAGCTCAACGTGCCTGAGAAAAGCCCGCTATGACAGAACAACAAACCATTTATCAGGAAGTGTCCGCGCTGCTGACCAAACTGTTCGATATCGATCCACAGGACATCAAACCTGAGGCCCGCTTGTATGAAGAGCTTGAGTTAGACAGTATCGATGCCGTCGACATGATCGTGCACCTGCAGAAGAAGACCGGGAAGAAAATCAAGCCGGAAACCTTTAAGCAGGTGCGTACCGTGCAAGATGTCGTCGATGCGGTAGAACAGCTATTGCAAGAAGCATAACCGTTTATGCGCGGCGCTCGGTCCCTGAAAGGGATACAACTGGTGGCTCTACTGGCGCTACTGGCTTGGCCATTTCTTGTCTGGTTTGGCCTGACACGCAACAGCCTTCACTGGCTGCTGCCGATCATCGCCTTGTTGCTGGCCTTTCGCCTCTATCAGGTCAAAAGTCAGCGCGGCCCGATGCGTTATGTACTGCAAGCCGTGGCACTCGTGGGTCTCACATTATGCCTAATGAGCTATGTGCTAAAAACGCATCAGCTGCTGCTATTTTACCCAGTGGTAGTCAATCTGGTCATGCTCGGCGTATTTGGTAGTTCACTGTGGAGTTCAATGCCAATGGTGGAGCGCCTTGCCCGTTTGCAGGATCCGGAGCTCCCCCCGTCAGGCGTGCGTTACACCCGCAAGGTCACCCAGATATGGTGTGCGTTTTTCATTCTGAACGGTTCGATGGCACTTTTTACCGTTCTGCTCGGTGATATTCGGTTATGGACGTTGTGGAACGGCATGATTGCCTATCTGTTGATGGGTGCACTGATGGCTGGCGAATGGCTGGTGCGTCGCAGGCGGATATTGCGAGACGCGGCATGAATCAGACACTCCCTCTGGCTCAGTGGCTGAGTGCTTCGCGTGCCAATGAAACCCCGATTGCCTGGCTTGATGAGCATATCTGGACGCTGGGGCAGTTACGCCATGACGTAGCGGCACAGGTGAGCATTCTGCAACAACATGAAGGCGACCGCTGGGCGCTGTGTTTTGAAAACAGCTATCTGTTTATCGTCGGACTATTGGCAACATTGCATGCGGGCAAAACGCCCGTGGTGCCCGGACATAGTCGTGTTTCGCTGCTGGAAGAACAACGGGCGCTGTTTAACGGCGTACTCACCGACCAGGCACTGACCTGGAGCGGTTCGCTGATCCAGGTCCAATCTGCCTATCAAAGTAGCGAGAACCCGCCGCCGCTACCCACTCTCGATCCGGCCAGCCATATCGAACTATTTACCTCCGGCTCGACAGGGCGACCACGCCGCATCATAAAGCCCATTGCCAGCCTCGATCGCGAAGCCTCCTTACTGGCTGAACGTTTTGCCGACAGGCTCACCGGCTGCCATATTGTGGCCTCGGTGCCTCCGTTGCACCTTTACGGCCTCACCTTCCGTATCTTTTTACCCATGGCGCTAGGATTACCGCTGCATGCAGCAATGCTTCATTACACCGAGCAGTTGGCAACTCTGGCTAATCACCACCAATATGCCTTTATCAGCAGCCCGGCTTTTCTGAAACGCCTGGACCACCAGCTCGCGCCACCGCCAGTGAATATGGTCATCTCCGCAGGGGGAGTATTGCCTTGGGAAAACGTAGCTCAGACCGCCAGTTGGTTAGGGGTCTGGCCAGATGAAATCTACGGTAGTACCGAGACCGGGATCCTCGCCTGGCGTCACCATCAGCAGCCTGATGTAACCTGGCAGCCCTTCCCAGGCGTACGTATCATGGTTGACGCCGACGAGATCCGCGCTATCTCTCCGCTTATCAGCGATAGGCACGGCCTGCTCCTCGACGATATTTTGCAATTTGACGATAGCGGACGCTTCCAGATAACAGGCCGCCGCGATCGGGTGGTGAAAATTGAAGAGAAACGCATTTCACTTTGCGAGATCGAGCAACGGCTACTGGAACTCGAAGGCATTCGCGAAGCCGCAGCGCTACCGGTAACACGCGGAGGGCGCCAAGGCATTGGCGCATTGTTGGTGCTTGAAGACCACGCTCGGCAACAGTGGCAAAAAATGGGCGGCAAAGCACTGGAAATATCATGGCGTCGTGCGCTGCGCCCGTGGCTGGAACCTGTCACTATCCCTCGTTACTGGCGTATCGTTGACGAGATTCCCGTCAACAGCATGAACAAGCGCGTCTATGCGCAATTACAGGAATTGTTTCATGAGACCCCATGAGATGGCTCGCCATCAGACGCAACAGCAGGCCGAGATCGTGTTACGGCTGGATGCGGCTTCATTCTGGTTTAAAGGCCACTTCGCAGTGCAGCCTCTGCTACCCGGCGTGACACAACTAGACTGGGTGATGCACTATGCCACCTCACTGCTGGTACCCGATTTTCGCTTTCACAGTATTCAAAGTGTCAAATTCCAACAGCCCTTATTGCCGGATAACATCGTCACGCTGACGCTTGACTGGCAGGAAGAACGGCAAATCATGGTTTTCCGCTATCAACGCCATGATGGTGAGGCTCGTAGCACAGCCAGCAGCGGGAAGATCCGATTATGTCGCTGAATAGTGCCACGTTTAACCCTTGTGTGGTGATCCCCTGTTATAACCACGGAGCCATGATGGCAAGCGTGCTAGCGCGCCTGCAACCCTTCGGCTTGGCCTGTCTGGTTGTGGACGATGGCAGCGACCAGGCCACCCAGCAGGAACTTGAGCGCCTGGCCACCATTCACGCGGATGTCACCTTAGTACGCCTTGCACACAATTCAGGAAAAGGCACGGCGGTGATTCGCGGATTGGAAGAGGCTCAACGCAGAGGATTTAGCCATGCGATACAGGTCGATGCGGACGGCCAGCACGCCATTGAAGATATTCCCAAGCTGATTGCCCTGGCACAGCTCCATCCCCAGGATTTAATTTCCGGACAACCGGTTTACGACGAATCCATACCAGCGTCGCGGCGCTACGGCCGCTGGGTAACTCACTTCTGGGTGTGGATTGAGACGCTCTCTCTCCAGCTCAAAGACAGCATGTGCGGCTTCCGGGTTTACCCAATTACCCCCACCTTGGAGTTGGCGCATAAAACGGCGCTAGGCAAACGCATGGACTTCGATACGGAAGTAATGGTTCGCCTCTACTGGCAGGGGAACACCAGTTACTTTGTGCCGACGCGCGTCACCTACCCCCAGGATGGGTTGTCGCACTTTGATGCCTTGAAGGATAACGTGCGTATTTCACTGATGCATACCCGCCTTTTCTTCGGCATGTTACCGCGCATCCCTACCCTGCTTTTTCGTCGATCCAACCCACACTGGGCACGTCAGAAAGAAATCAAGGGGTTGTGGGGAATGCGCATCATGCTTGCTATCTGGCGCTTACTGGGTAGAAAGGCCATTGCTCCACTGCTCTATCCGGTGGTGGCGGTTTACTGGCTTGGCGCACATCAGGCCCGTCAGGCTTCACAAGCCTGGCTGAAGCGGGTACGCAACGAGTTGACTTCGCGTTCGCTCCCCATTCCTGCGCATCTAAACAGCTACCACCATTTTTTACGTTTTGCAGATGCCATGCTGGATAAAATCGCCAGTTGGCGTGGGGAAATGCGGCTAGGGCAGGATGTTGTCTTCGCCCCCAATGCCGAAGCCACGCTGGATATTGGCTCCCCGCAAGGCAAATTGCTGCTGGCCTCCCATTTGGGAGATATCGAAGCTTGCCGGGCGTTGGCACAACTGCAAGTGAGCAAAACCATCAATGCGCTGGTGTTCAACGACAACGCCCAGCGTTTCAAACAGATTATGGCAGAGATAGCGCCCCAGGCAGGGCTCAACCTGTTGCCAGTGACCGATATCGGCCCAGATACCGCCATATTGCTCAAAGACAAACTGGATCGTGGCGAATGGGTGGCGATCGTTGGCGATCGCATCGCGGTCAAACCGCAGCGAGGAGATAGTTGCCGGGTTATCTGGAGCCGCTTTATGGGCCATCCTGCCCCATTCCCTCAAGGGCCGTTTATTCTGGCTTCGATATTGCGTTGCCCTGTGTTGCTGATCTATGCCCTGCGCCAGCAGGGAAAACTACATTTGCACTGCGAGCCGTTTGCCGACCCTCTGCTGTTACCGCGGGCCGATCGTCAAGTCGCCTTGCAACAGGCGGTTGATCAGTATGCTGAGCGTCTTGAACACTACGCGTTGCAGGCACCGCTCGATTGGTTCAATTTTTTCAATTTTTGGCAACTGCCTGACCAACAGGCCAATACCACAGACAGGAGCAAAGGGTGCTAAACGATCCCTGTTTCACCAGCGAGATAGAACTGACCGTTCCCTTTCATGATATTGATATGATGGGAGTCGTGTGGCACGGCAATTATTTCCGTTACTTTGAAATTGCCCGTGAAGCCCTGCTGAACCAATTCAACTACGGCTATCGGCAGATGAAAGAGTCAGGATATGTTTGGCCAGTGGTGGATACCCGCGTGAAATACCGCGATACGCTGACCTTTGAACAACGTATTCGCGTCCGTGCCACGCTGGAGGAATACGAAAATCGCCTGCGCATTGCCTACCAGATTTTTGACGCCGACAGCGGCAAACGCACCACAACCGGTTACACCATCCAGGTAGCAGTAGAGGAAAAAAGCCGTGAGATGTGCTTTGTCTGCCCGGACATACTGTTCGAACGTCTGGGGGTGCAGCCATGAAAGCCTGGCCTCTGCTATTCCTGCTGATCAGTCCATGGGTCAATGCCATCACGCTGGATGAATTACAGCAGCGTTTTACCGAACAACCAGTAGTGCGAGCCCATTTTGCTCAGGCTCGAACCATCAAAAATCTGCCACAGCCACTGCGTTCTCAAGGCGAAATGGTGATCGCCCGCGATCAGGGTTTGCTGTGGCAACAGCAAACCCCCTTTGCCATGACATTGATGCTCAACGACTCACGGATGGTGCAAATCATCAATAACCAGCAACCGCAGGTTATTACCGCACAAAACAACCCGCAGATGTTTCAGTTCAATCATCTGCTGCGCGCGCTATTCCAGGCCGATCGTCAGGTGCTGGAGAAAAATTTCCGCATTGATTTCCAGGAGCAAGGTGAGGGTCGCTGGACGCTATCCTTAACCCCACTGACCACCCCTCTGGACCGAATTTTTGCCACTATAGTGCTGAGTGGACAAACCTATCTGGAAACCATCCATTTAAACGATAAACAGGGCGATGTGACTGAAATCACCTTCTCTCAACACCGGCTGCTACCCGCAGTTTTGACCGATGAAGAGCGACAACGTTTTGCCGCCTACTAATGCCAAGCGCCTCGCGCTGTTATGGGGAGCCGCATGCCTGATATTAGCTGGCGTGCTGCTTGCCCTATTGCCACAGGCCCGGATCAATAGCAGCGTATTGGCGATGTTGCCCAAGCAGGCATTGGGTGCCATTCCTCCCGCGCTGAACGACGGTTTTATGCAGCGCCTGGACAAGCAGTTGGTCTGGCTGGTCAGCCCCGGAAAACAGGCAGACCCGCAGGTAGCGCAATACTGGCTCACCCAGTTGCAAAAGTCCGGGATAGCAGAAACGGTGAAAGGCCCGATGGGTGCTGCAGACCAACAAGCCTGGGGCGATTTTTTCTGGCAGCATCGTAATGGGCTGATCGACAACGCAACGCGTGAGCGCCTGCAAAACGGTGGCGAAGCCCAGGCACAGTGGGTCCTTTCTCAGCTCTATTCGGCATTCTCTGGCGTCAGCGGCAAAGAGTTACGCAACGATCCGCTAATGCTGATGCGAGGCTCACAGCTGGCTCTGGCCCAGAACAGCCAGCGTTTGCGGTTGATGGACGGCTGGTTGGTTACTCAAGATGAACTGGGGAACTACTGGTATTTTCTGCATGGCGAATTGACGGGATCGTCATTTGATATGCAACAAACCCACCGAGTCGTCACTTCGCTCGCTGCGCTGGAGGATCAACTCACATCACGCTACCCCCAGGCCAAGCTCCTCTCACGTGGGACGCTGTTTTACAGTGATTATGCCAGCCAACAGGCAAAACAGGACATATCTACGCTGGGGGTCGCCACCATACTGGGCGTAATACTGTTGATCGTGGTAGTTTTCCGCTCGCTGCGCCCGCTGCTGCTGTGCCTGATTTCCGTTGGCATCGGTGCACTGGCAGGAACAGCAGCTACGTTGTTGCTCTTCGGTGAGCTTCACCTGATGACGCTAGTGATGAGCATGAGCATCATTGGGATCTCTGCCGACTATACGCTTTACTACCTCACCGAACGCATGGTGCACGGTAACGAGATATCGCCATGGCAGAGTCTGCTCAAAGTGCGTAATGCCCTGTTATTGGCATTGCTGACTACCGTCGCGGCCTATCTGATCATGATGCTCGCTCCCTTCCCTGGGATACGACAAATGGCGGTGTTTGCCGCTGTGGGCCTGAGCGCCTCATGCCTTACGGTGATCTTTTGGCATCCGTGGTTATGTCGCAATTTACCAGTTCGCCCTATTCCTGCCGCGATCTCCCTGCTGCGCTGGCTTGCAGCCTGGAGGCATAACCGCAAACTGTCGCTGGGGCTACCTGTCGTATTGGCTTTGGTTTCTCTTGCGGGGATAGCGACATTACGCGTCGATGATGATATTGCCCAGTTGCAAGCGCTGCCGAAGGATATCCTGGCGCAGGAAAAAGCCATTACGCAGCTCACCGGGCAAAGCGTCGATCAAAAATGGTTTGTGGTCTACGGCAACACTCCTCAGCAAACCCTGGAACGGCTTGAAGGCTTCACACCGGCACTGGAACAGGCACGTCAGACGGGGGTTATCAGCGCTTTTCGAACGATCCCGTTAAATTCTCTCGCACGCCAGAAACAGGATCTCGCCCTGTTGCAGAGCGCCGCTCCTACAGTCATCCGCGCATTGCAAAATACAGGGTTAACGGACGTCACGCCCGATCTGCAAACCGCACCTGCAACGTTGGAGGATTGGCTCAACAGTCCAGCCAGCGAAGGTTGGCGCTTGATGTGGTTGACATTGCCCAATGGCAAAAGCGGTGTGCTGGTACCGGTAGAAGGCGTTAACGACAGCACGGCTCTGAGCTCACTGGCGGAAAAACAACCGGGCGTAGTGTGGGTAGATCGCAAGAATACGTTCAACGAATTATTCGCCCTCTATCGCACCATACTTACCGGCCTGCTGCTGGTAGCACTGGCGGTGATCGCTTGCAGTGCGGTGTTCCGCCTCGGTTGGCGTAAGGGATTAATCAGCCTGGTGCCTTCGCTGCTGTCGCTGAGCATCGGACTGGCCACCCTATCCTTTAGCGGACATGCCGTGAACCTGTTTTCGCTACTGGCGCTGGTACTGGTGCTGGGGATCGGCATTAACTATACGCTGTTCTTCAGCAATCCACGCGGCACACCACTGACATCGTTGTTGGCGATCGCGCTGGCAATGATGACAACGTTGTTAACCCTGGGCATGCTGGTCTTTAGCAGCACTCAAGCTATCAGCAGTTTTGGAATTGTCCTGGTCAGCGGGATCTTTACCGCTTTCTTGCTATCCCCACTCGCCATGCCTGACCGTAAGCAGAGAAAAAAATGACAAATTGCGACTTCTGGCGCGCGGTTCCCCTGTTGGCCGTGCTATTGATTACCGGCTGTAGCCACTCATCGCATAATGAGAATGGCTCCCGCCCGCAAGCCTGGCTTGAACCCGGCGTACGCGTCACGCTACCGGCTCCTGGTATCACTGAGCATATCCAGTCCCAGCAATTATTGACTGGCAGCTTTAACGGCAAAACCCAGTCGTTGTTGGTCATTCTAAATGCAGATAGCAATGCACTCACCTTGGCCGGGCTGTCTTCGTTAGGTATCCGCTTATTTCTCGTTACCTATGACGATAACGGCATTCATACCGAGCAGTCGATCGTGGTGCCACAACTGCCGCCAGCCAGTCAGGTCTTGGCCGATGTGATGCTCGGCCACTGGCCGATTACCGCCTGGCAAGATCGGTTGCCACAGGGCTGGACGTTAATCGATAAGGGCGATAAACGAGAATTACGCAACGCGCGCGGCAAACTGATAACGGAGATCACGTACCTGCAACGTAAAGATCGTCGTGAACCTATCAGCATTGAGCAACACGCGTTTAAATACCACATCACCATTCAATATCTGGATGACTGATATGATTTACATTTCTGCTATCGGCATGATTAACGCTTTGGGCCACTCGACAGAAGAGATTGCAGCCAACCTGACCCAAGGAATAGCGCCCGGCATGCGCAAGCGTGAGCATTGGTTACAGAACCAACAGGACGCGGTATTAGGCGGCGTCGACGGAGAATTACCCGCTATTCCAGACAGTCTTGCCGCACATCGCAGCCGCAATAACCAATTATTATTGGCCGTTCTGGCGCAAATTCAGCCCGTGGTAGATGACGCGCTGCTTCGCTTTGGCGCCGACCGTATCGCCGTAGTGTTAGGTACTAGCACCTCTGGGCTGGATGAAGGCGATCGACATGTTAGCCATGTTGCCAACCATGAAGAGAGCCCGAGCTGGCAATATCCACAACAAGAGCTGGGCGATCCGTCACGCTTCCTCGCCGCTTGGTTGGGCCTGAATGGCCCTGCGTTTACTCTTTCCACCGCGTGTTCTTCCAGTGCCCGCGCGATCATCAGCGGGCGCCGTCTTATTGAAGCTGGCCTGGCAGATATCGCGATTGTTGGCGGCGCAGATACCTTAAGCCGCATGCCTATCAACGGTTTTAATAGCCTGGAGTCTCTTTCCACTACGCTTTGCCAGCCGTTTGGCCGCGATCGCTGTGGGATCACAATTGGTGAAGGAGCGGCCCTGATGGTACTTACCCGCGAGCCGAACCCCATCGCGCTGCTGGGGGTAGGTGAGTCAAGCGATGCATACCATATTTCGGCACCCCATCCGCAGGGTGCCGGTGCCTTGCGAGCCATCGAACAGGCATTGCAAGACGCGGGGCTTAACCCCGAAGAGGTGGGTTATATCAACCTGCATGGAACTGCCACCTTGCTCAACGATCAGATCGAATCCAAAGTGGTTCACGATCTGTTCGGTGAAAGCGTGCCCTGCAGCTCCACCAAACATTTAACCGGGCATACCCTGGGGGCTGCGGGCATCACCGAGGCGGCTCTTAGCGCGCTTATTCTGCTCTATGACTTGCCACTGCCAGCGCAAGACTTCAGCCGTTCTCCGGCGGATCCGACATTACCGCCCTGTGGTTTACTGCATGCGGCTGAACCGCTGATGCGCCCGGTCATTCTGTCTAACTCTTTCGCTTTTGGCGGTAATAACGCCAGCATCCTGCTGGGGAGGATGGCATGAGCCATTACTTATCACCGGCGGAATATCTGCCCCACGACGCCCCAATGCTGCTGTTGGCAGAGGTTATCAGCGTGACGGAAGACAGCGCACATTGCCGGGTTGAGGTCAGGAGCGACAGCGTGCTGGCGCCGTTCCTCAATGCGCAAGGCGAGCTGCCTGGTTGGTACGCACTGGAATTGATGGCACAAACCATCGGCGTTTGGTCCGGGTGGCATCGTCATCAGCGAGGAGAACAGCGGATCGCCCTCGGTATGGTGCTTGGAGCCAGGGAATTGGTCTGTGCCGCGGGTTACCTACCAGCAGATACAATGCTAGACATCCAAATCAAGCTGCTGATACATGATGACCGTTTCGGGAGTTTTGACTGTGTTATTGGCGCGCAAGGTGACACGCTGGCCACCGGTCGCGTCAATACCTTCCAACCCACACCAGAAGAATCAACAATGCTTTTTAATCAGGGATCTACTGCATGAGTCGTTCAATTCTCATCACCGGAGCCAGCAAAGGTATCGGACGCGCTATTGCCAGCCAGTTAGCCGCTGACGGTTTCATCGTTGGGATACACTATCACCAGGATGAATCTGGCGCACAACAAACGCTGGCCGCAATTACCGCTGCCGGAGGACAAGGCCGCCTACTCTGTTTCGACATTAGCAATCGTCAGCAGTGCCGGGAGGTCCTCGAGCAAGATCTGGCAGAGAATGGGGCATGGTACGGCATCGTCAGCAATGCCGGGATCGCTCGCGACGCCGCCTTCCCTGCATTGAGCGATGATGATTGGGATGAGGTGATCCACACCAATCTGGACAGTTTCTACAACGTGATCCAGCCCTGCATCATGCCAATGATTGCCCAACGTCAAGGTGGCCGCATCCTTACGCTCTCTTCCGTTTCTGGCATCATGGGGAATCGGGGCCAGGTGAACTACAGTGCGGCTAAAGCAGGCATTATTGGCGCAACCAAAGCGTTGGCGATCGAACTGGCAAAACGCAAGATCACCGTCAACTGCATTGCCCCGGGGCTGATCGATACCGGCATGATAAAAATGGAAGAGGCAGCGTTAAAGGAAGCCATGTCGATGATCCCGATGAAACGGATGGGCCTGGCGGAGGAAGTCGCCGGGCTTGCCAGCTATTTGATGTCAGATATAGCCGGTTACGTGACTCGTCAGGTCATTTCTATCAACGGAGGGATGCAATGATTCGTCGGGTAGTTATTACAGGTATGGGCGGTATTACCGCCTTCGGTGAAAACTGGCAGGCAGTATCCGCTAAATTGTTGGCCTATAAAAACGCCGTACGCCACATGCCTGAATGGCAAGTCTATGACGGCCTGCACACTCTGCTGGGCGCCCCAATCGATGACTTCGTGCTGCCGGAACACTATACCCGTAAACGCATACGCTCAATGGGGCGGGTGTCGCTTATGTCGACCCGCGCAACGGAATTGGCTCTGGAGCAGGCCGGGCTTCTTGGTAACCCGGTGCTAACCAACGGCCAGACCGGTATCGCTTATGGCTCATCCACCGGCAGTACTGGCCCGGTGAGCGAATTCGCCACCATGCTGACCGAGAAGCACACCAATAACATCACGGGCACCACTTATGTGCAGATGATGCCTCATACTACCGCGGTCAATACCGGGTTATTCTTCGGCCTGCGCGGACGTGTGATCCCGACGTCCAGCGCCTGTACCTCAGGCAGCCAGGCCATTGGCTATGCCTGGGAGGCTATTCGCCACGGTTATCAGACCCTGATGGTTGCCGGTGGGGCAGAAGAACTGTGTCCTTCCGAGGCCGCCGTATTCGACACGTTATTTGCCACCAGCCAACGTAATGATGAACCGCATGCCACCCCTTCCCCATTTGATCAGAACCGCGATGGTTTGGTGATTGGTGAAGGTGCTTGTACGCTGATCCTCGAAGAGCTGGAGCATGCGCAAGCACGCGGCGCAACCATCTACGGCGAAATCGTCAGCTTTGCCACCAATTGTGATGCGGCACACATCACACAGCCGCAACGTGAAACCATGCAGATCTGCATGGAGCAGTCGTTGAGGATGGCCGGTCTGCAAGCAAGTGATATCGGCTATATTTCTGCCCACGGTACCGCCACCGATCGGGGTGATATTGCCGAAAGTCAGGCAACCGCCGCGATCTACGGTGACAGCGTGCCGATCTCGTCGTTGAAAAGTTACTTCGGCCACACCTTGGGGGCTTGTGGAGCACTGGAAGCCTGGCTGAGCCTGCAGATGATGCGTGAAGGCTGGTTCGCACCAACGCTAAATCTGCATACCCCTGATGAACAATGCGGCGCACTTGATTACATCATGGGAGAAGCCCGTCATATCGACTGCGAGTTTCTGCAAACCAATAACTTTGCCTTTGGTGGTATCAACACCTCGATTGTTATCAAACGCTGGGCATAACCATCTCTAATCACCAGGAAACCGCCAATCGGCAGGCGTTGCCAGCCGATTGGCACTCGCCTGAGCAAGCAAGCTCATGCCATGTGTGATCAACTCACCAACGGGATAGATCCACTGGGCTTCAAGCAGATTGTTGCAGCAGACCACCCCGTGATCCCGACATTTACAGATGCCTCACGTCAATTAGCAACCATTGGCACACTGAGGCTCAGGATTGTTGAACAGGATACGAACCAGCAAAGCCCTCGGTTCGCGCAATGGATCATTGCCGATAGCTAACACTCGACCATCATGGGTCGCGGTATATTCCCGAATGGTGTCGCCAAAAGCATTACGCTGAACGGCCACTTTCTGCCCTTTGACCACCGAATCGCCGACGTTAACCAGAATCTCGGTAAATCCACCAACCTCAGCTCGAATCGAGCTCATTTCATTACCGATAAAGGTTTTTTGCTCTTTAGCCGTTGCCCCTAATGTTCCGGCTGTCATGCCTTGTTGAACCATCAGGTTACGCACCCCTGTCAAGCTACGCGCGATAAGTTCAGGTTGATAAAGCTTGGGCTTGCCAATTTCTAGTGTAATGGCAGGGATCTTGTTTTCAACGAAAGTGGTTTCGACAGAGCCTTTCTCACCAGGATCGGCTTTAATCTGGTCCGCCGGGAACAATTCAGCCATCTGCTTCACCTGCGGGTTACGGTAATCCGCATAGATGAACAAGGGATATTCGGTACCCCGGCTCTGTGTGTGCATATCAACGAACAGGGTGGCATTGCCCGCCCACAAATTATTCCATAACAGCCAAGCCTGTTGTTCGGCAGCGTTACCTTTTTCTTTGCCCGGCCAAACCCGGTTGAAATCGACCATATCCCCCCCGTCATTGGCCAACTGCCAGTTTCGGTTATTGGCCAACATGCCAGAAGGATTCGCGCCCACGGCACCGATCACACTGCCTTTCAACTCTGCGGGATCCAGCTTTTCAAACACCTGCTGTATCACCCGGGTGCCATTTAGTTCATCACCATGGACCGCCGCTTGCAGGCCCAGCTTAGGACCAGGCTGTGCGCCTTTGGCCACCATAACGGGAACATACCAATGTTGACCGATCCCATTGCTGGTTCCCTGGAACATGAAGCGATAAACCTTTCCTGCCTCCAGATCGTCTACATCCAACTTGCTGATAACCGGATTACCCTCAATTTTATCTCCGGTATAAACCGTTGCCGCCTGAGCATTAAGCATCCCCGTAAGCAACACCGCCAACATCGTAACCTTATGCATAATTATTCCCTTTAGTATCAGTAAGTAACACATAAAAAATCTGGATCATTGGCCAACCGACTAGCAAAATTCGTACTTCAGGAACAAGACTGGGTGAGCTTACTGGCGCCTCTAATCAAGACATAGGCGCTATTTTCAGCTTAAAGGCTCCAGGGTATAAACATATTGACCGCGCCCGACACAGCGAGCCATGGACCAAAGGCTAACGGTTGATTAAAATCTTGTTTCGCCAACCCGCGCTGTATCAGCGTAACCAGCAGCCCACTGGCCGCCGCCACCAAAATCACCTGTGGCAACGCTTGCCAACCTAACCAGGCCCCTAACGCCGCAAGTAATTTAAAATCACCATAGCCGAGAGCCTCTTTACCGGTTGCCAGCTTGAATAGCCAGAACACGCTCCATAGGCAGACATAACCTGCCACTGCGCCAATCGTCGCCTGTTCCAACGAGGCAAAATGCCCCTGAATATTGAATAAAAGTCCGATCCACAGCAGTGGCAACGTCAGCACATCTGGCAAGAGTTGTGTCTGATGATCAATAACTGCCAGCGTCAGCAAAAAAGAGAGCAATATCCAGGCGCCCAGCAAGGGGAAACCTAGCGGGAATATAAGCGCCGTCAGCACAAACATCATAGCCGTTGCCACTTCAACCAGCGGGTAGCGCCTTGGGATCCGCTCACCACAGCAACGAGCCTTCCCCTTTAACAACAGAAAACTCAGCAGGGGTATATTGTCCCTGGCCGCAATACGATGCTGGCAATGCGGGCAACAGGAGTGCGGTAATAGCAGATCAAAGCGCGGTATGGATTCAGGTAAGGGCAGCGCCAGTTGCACGAGCGCCTCACGCTGCCATTGCTTCTCCAGCATCACCGGTAATCGATAAATCACCACGTTCAGAAAGCTACCCACTATGGCCCCAAACATACCCACGACACACAGCCAGAGGAGCGGAAATGCAACAGTAAAATCCAGTAATAAACTCAAAAAGCCTCCCCGCAGTCAGGCAAATACCTACCCAACCTTTTAAGACAGCCAGTCCGTTTTAAAGCAACCGCCCCTGAACCTGCCAGGCTATCTGCCCCTGATCGTTGGCCCTGCCTAACTGATTTATCAGTGGCCTCATCGCCTCCGGTAATACCGGCCCTCGGCGCACCTGACCGTTGAACTGATAGCGCCCGTCAAATCCGACGGTGCCACGCCCCGTCAGGCTCAGATGAGAGGAGTCTTGTTTCAACACCAACACCAGAGCCCCTTTTCCATCACAGCTCAATTGGCCTTGCACGTTGGCCAACTCCAACGCCCCCAACGGAGTCGCCAACTGTGCGCGCTGCCAGTTGACGACACCACCGCCAAGACTCCGGCAACCAGCGGAACTGAACTCTCCTTGTTGCAACCGCAGTTGCAGCTCTCCCTGGGCGGTGATCGGCAAAGGCAATGACAACTGTTGGCGCACAACATCTGCAGGAACAGAGAGTTGCCACTCATGCAGTTGAAGATCCAGCCAACCACGCAGAATACCGGCTCCCTGCAAGCCTTGCGGATCCCTTAGCTCAATCTCTAAGGCTGGCATCCAAGAGGAGAAAGTGAACTGCCAGTTCAGTTTCGCCAGCATAATGTTACGCCAGCTTAACTGGTGCAAACTGCCCTGCCACAGGGAACCAGAAAAGCCACCGACCTTCATATCTGCGGGTATAAAAGCTTGTAATACCCGTGCCGGCGCGTGGCCTCCCAGCAATAGGATATAACAAGCCAACAAAAGCACGGCCTTTTTGGCTTTAGCGCCCATCGCTGCGCTCCAGCATCAGTTTGTTTACCGTCACCCATCCTGGTTTATCGGGACGCATCGCCACCTCAAGCGCCACAATGCGAACGCTATAGCGCTTTTCCAACTGTGTGAGCCAAAGCATCAGGACATTAAAATCGCCAGGTTCCAACGTGACCGCCAGCCGCTCTCCCTGAGGCTGCATGCGGGTAATGTTCATGTTTTGAGCTGCAGCACTCTGTGCCACCCTGGCCGACAAGCTTAGGGAGGTCTCCTGTATGGGTTGTGCCCCCTGTTGGCGCAAGCGCGGAGCCTGTTGCAACATCCATTCCACCGTGTTTTTTTCACGGGCGATAGTACGTTGCCATTGGCTAGCCTGTTGTTGCCAGGGCAGCCATAGTGCGTAGTAGCACAAGCTCACGATAACCAATACACCACAGCCCAGTACCAAACCTCGTTCCCGAAGGCTGAGCTGTAGCCAGCGGTGCTTGAGTTCATTCATCCTTTATCCCCAGAGTCAGTCGGCCCTCTACCCCAGTTGGATTCTGCTTGATTTCGCCAGGTTGCACCTGGTAACGCTGCCCGGCAGCAACCTGAAACTGTTCCAACGCCTGAAAAGAGGCCGCCTGTACATCGACTTTCAGCTCTTTACGGCCAGCGTCATAAGACAGCGCCTGGAACCGGATTGCCGAGTTCTCCGCCATCAGCTGTTGCAATTGGTGCATCTGTGCGACCACACCGGCTTGCTCGATAGGCTGTAATTGCTGCAAGTGCTGCTGCATCTGCACGCGTGGATTAACCACCTTTTTATCAGCCGGAAACAGCTGTTGGTAGACCCGCACACTTTCCTGCCGCCAATGTTCAGCCTGTTGCCAAAGCCGGTAATGAGATAGCCCGGCGCTCACACACAACAGCAGTAAATACACTGTTAATGCCATCATCACGGTTCGCCAGGGGCGTAATCGTGCACGCCAAGGACTCGAGCGGGTGAATTCGCCTTGGCGCAGATCGGCTCCGCTATCGTGCACGCCTTCTGCCGCCAACTGCAGTAAATGCCGCGGTGGTTGAACACGCCATTCCGGAGGGCTAGTAGTGGATGCTGGTGGTGCGGAGTAACTTTCAATGACCGGCGGTGCCCACACGGCCAAAAACTCCGATAGCCAGGAGGATTCAACAATCATCCCGGCATGCTTTTCCCGGCGAAACAGCCATTGATCATTGAGACTGACCGCACTCCAACCGTCGGCGGCCAAGGGTAACGCCAGCACATCTGGCAACATTGCCTGCACCTGTCCCCCCAGACGTTCACAACGGGCTATCCACTGATGCATAAGGCTTTTATCAACTACCGCAACGTCACACTCATCACCACTTTGCTGCAAAATGGCAAAATGTAGCCGTTCAACCTCCGTTGCCAGTTGCTCCTCCAGCATAAACGGCAGCACTTGCAAACGCTGACGCCTGGCACGACGAGGCAGCGTCACACGATGGAAAACCAACTCGCTCGCAGGCACCAATACCCAGGCAGGGTATCTGGCAAGCAGGTTCACCAATTGGTCATCGTTCTCCTCCATAGCCAAACTACCTTGCTGATGACCGTCTGCTGAAGCGAAATACCACAACACTGGCTGCGTTTCATCGCTGGGTAAGCGCAGGATCAACCTGGCTTGCTCACGGGGCTTTCTGTTAGGCATCAAGGCTCCACCATCATGCTTAATCCATATTGCCGCTGTACCACCAGGAAACTGTTACCGGCTTTGCGCAACAGGCTGCGCTGGCTATAGTGAGTCTCCCCCATCAGCACGGTAAAACTGGCTAAAAACAGCTCACTCTTTATCGTCAACAGCGATCTGACCGTTGAGGTGTCGATGTCCTTAAGGGCAACCTGTGCCAAAAATGCCGTCGTACTGCTCCACCCTTCACGTGGACGCTGTTGTAACAATCGAGTCGCCATGGCTGAATCAAGCTCCTTGAGAAATAGCGACGCCAGTAATGGCCCTTGAGACTCACTCAGGGTATTAACGTTTACCAACAGCGTCTGTGTTGGCAGCGCACAAACGTAAGGTAAAAGACGCCGATAAAGGCTGGCATCAACCCCTGAGACGGTCCGCAACTCGCTGACATCCTGCATGGGTTGATTGGCGGGCAAGTAAGCCACCGCCTGGGCCATATAGACCTCATCTTCAGCCCCATCAATGCCTGTCTCGCTGTCACTGTCTATCCAGTCACGCAGAGCAGCGGCTATCTGCGTCGCATGCAGGGGATCTTCACCCAGGTTGATTAACAGCTCTCTAAAAACCTGGGTAGCATAAGGCAATGTCGGCTGCATACCTTCAGTAGCAGCCCCTTGGTTAATAGCATTGAGATTAAAGCAGGCCTGGCCATCAACAATCTGCCCAAACACCTCCCCGCCTTCAACGGGGAAACGGCGCTGTTCTTGCGCCCAGTTTTGCGCCAAATGTGTTTTATTAGGTGAGTCCAGCGCATCTCGTTGCAAAATTTTCACCGCCAGTGCTTCTGCCGAGCGGGCATACCATTTTGCCTGCTGGCGATCCAAATGAGCTGCGGTACGCAGATAAGTGCGCCCGTTTCGCTCGGCAATGGTCGCAGCAATCGTCACCATCAGCGCCAGGATCAGCAACACCACCAGCAGGGCAACGCCCTTTTGCCGCGCCCTCATTCTTGCCCCACCGCCGTGATCAAAAAGAGGCGGGTCAATTCACCCACGCCAGCAACCACTAATGTCACTTCAATCCCCTGCGGCAAAACCGACGCGTTGTTCCAACTCTCCCGCCACGTACCCTCAGCAAAAAAGCGCAGGCGAAAGACACTAACCTCATCGAGCAAAACCTTGACCACCGGCTCTTCCCCAACGAGCGGATCCGCATGGGCATAGCTCAACCGCTCTAACTGCTGATGGCGCAGACGATATCCCACCGGTTGTAACTCGGCACGGGGCAACATCCCCATCGGGTTTTGCCAACCGTTGCGCATGAAAGAGACGCCCCAGTCGTCACTTTGTAATTGATAGCGCGCCGCAGAAAACACGCGTTCATCCCCTCTGTGATGGCGAGGGATGATCTGACCGAAATCCCCTTCCAACTGTATAAAGGCACGTTGAAGCTCGGCCAACCGCTGCGCCTTGCGCTGCGAAATCTCATCATTGCGCATCACCCCCTGCAACACCTGGAAGGCACTGATGCTCAACGCAGCAAAAATCGCCAATGCCAACAGCATCTCAAGCAGCGTGAAGCCCCGCTGGCGACGACAACTCATTCCCGCACCACGTAGCTGCGTAAAGAAACCACTGGCGCAGCGTCTTCTTTATGACGCCTCACCTCAACATCCATTGCCCGTAATTGCCCCAGTTCAGTATCAACCCCCTGCCAGCGTAGAGACCACTCCTCGCCCGCATAGGTCACCGTGGTGCCGATCCAGCGTTTTTCCGGCCAGGTTTTCTCAAGATGTAATCTGACCTGTTGATTATCCGCCAACCAGCTTGCCAGTATTTTTTCCTCCATACGGCCAATGCTGCCAGCCTGTTGTGCCGTGGTTTGCAGCACGGCTAACCCCGCCAAAGCGAAAACGATCAGTGCCACCAGCACTTCGAGCAACGTCATCCCTCTTTGGGTGTTCATTGTGTTGCTCCGTTTGCTGACGAATCGATCGCGCCTGCTGCGTCTACACGAAGCCAAACCAAGGGTTGGCTACCGGCCTCACTGAAAACCAGCTCAAACGGTGTAACCTCCCCGCCGGGTAACAGCAGAATATCGGGTTCCGGTGCCGATTCCACAGCACGCGGCCACTCCTGCCGATCGGGGAAATGCAGCTTGAGCCGGATATCATCAGGCATTTGGCTCCCTAACGCCGCCTGACGGGGTTGCCAATTCTGCCAAACGTAACCTTGCCACCTATCCGAGCCAGATACTGCCCCGCGTTTTTCAGCGGCCTGACGCTGTAGCATTTGGAATTGCCAGCCATCTGGTCGAACCTGGATCCCCAGCAACTGATCATTTTGCACCGAGGCATCCATGGCAAACGCCAACTGAGCCTGAAAGCGTTTCAGCTGTAGCTGCGGGTTATTTTGTTGCATGGCTGGAAATGACATGATCACCAAACTGGCTGCACTCCCGATCAGCAGCACAACCAGCATCATTTCCAACAACGTAAAGCCGCGTTGGCGCACTACTTCTTACCAATAGTCCAGTTACCGATATCATCCTCGGTGTCCGGTATGCCATCTGGGCCATAAGAGAAAACGTCTAACTGACCGTGTTGGCCCGGGCTAAGCAACTGATAGTCTGCCCCCCAGGGATCCTGCGGCAAACGGCGAATATAGCCACCTTGGGGATAACTGCGCGGTTCCGGTTGTGCCGAGGGCTTGGTCACCAGTGCCTGCAACCCTTGTTCGGTGGTGGGATATCGGCTGTTATCCAGCTTGTACATATCCAACGCGCTCTCCAGCGCGACAATATCGCTGACGACCTTCTGATGGTCCGCCTTCTCTTTGTTTCCCATCAGGTTAGGCACGACCAGACTCGCCAGGATGCCCAGGATCACAATCACCACCATAATTTCCAGCAGGGTAAAACCTCGCTGACGCTGTTGCCGCATTTTTCTCTCCGTTATTTGCAGATTGAATTTACATACTCATCAAGGTATTTAATTGCAGGATTGGCTGCAGGATCGCCAAAACGATAAACAGCACCACACCCGCCATACTCACCACCAACAAAGGCTCAAAAAGCCCCAATGCCAACTGCATTTGGGCAGTAAACTCCCGATCCTGATTGTCTGCCGCGCGTTCCAACATGCTGTCCAGTTCCCCACTGCGTTCACCGCTGGCGATCATGTGCCGCATCATCGGGGGAAACAGCGCAGTGATTTCCAGAGCCCGATGCAGGCTCACCCCCTCACGCACTGATTCCGTAGCCAATGACAACTGGCGGCGCGCATATTCATTGGTTAATACCTCTCCGCTGATACGCATCGCTTGCAGCAATGGCACCGCGCTGGCATTGAGGATGCTCAGCGTTCTGGCGTAACGGGCAGTATTGAGCCCTCGTGCGATGCGTCCGATCACCGGGAGGCGCAGCAACTGCCGATGGAAAGCAATGCGCCGCGCTTCTTGGCGCAGCCACAGACGCATCAGCATCGGCGCCAATAACAGCAACAACAGCACCCAAGGGCCAAAAGCTCGAACTCCGTCACTCAGCCCCATCAGCACACGCGTTGATAGCGGAAGTGCCTGCTTCATGTGAATAAACTGTTCCACCACCTTGGGCACGACGGCGGAAAGTAAAATGGCGATCACGCTGATGGCTACCACCGTCAGCACGCAGGGGTAAATCATCGCCTGCAGGATACGAGCTCGCATTTGCTGGCGCTGCTCGGTGTAATCCGCCAACCGGTTCAGAACCAGATCCAGATGACCAGAAGCCTCACCCGCCGCCACCATCGCACAGTACAGCCGCTCAAAACTGGTGGGATAACCGCTCATGGCCTCAGCCAAGGAATGTCCCTCCAGTACTTTGGTGCGCACTGCGGCCATCAGGCTGCGCTGCCGGGGCTTTTCACTCTGTTTTGCCACGGCATCAAGCGCCTCCTCCAAGGGTAAGGAAGCGGCAACCAAGGTCGCAAGCTGACGAGTCAACAGCGCCAGATCGGCACTGCTAATCCCCCGCCCCCATGAAAGGCGCCGCCCGCTTTGGGCCTGCTGGCGTTCATCCTGCCCTTCGTCCAGGCTTACAGGGACCAACCCCTGCTCGCGTAAAAGTTGACGGGCGTGGCGGGCTGAATCCGCTTCCTGCACTCCCCGCCGTTTTTTGCCGCGCTCGTCTAACGCCTGATAATGAAAGAGGGCCATGTCATCCCTCTTCCTGAGACTGGCTTTCGGTCACGCGGATCACCTCTTCCCAACTGGTCTCGCCCGCCAATACTTTTTCCAATCCCCCCTGGCGCAATGTTTTGTATTCATTACGTAATTGACGAGCAATCGTGAATTCACTCTCTCCCTGATGGATAGCCGTACGCACTCGGTCATCAATCAGCAACAGTTCATGAATACCAGTACGCCCACGGTAACCGGTAAAATTACACTGCGAGCATCCCTTCGGTTGCCATAATGGGGTTCCGGGTAAAATCCCCATCTGATCGGCCAGGACCGGATCGGCTGCATAAGCTTGACGACAATCGGGGCAGAGTGTACGAACCAGGCGCTGTGCCAATACGGCCAGTAATGAAGTGGAAAGCAAAAAAGGCTCGATGCCCATATCCTGCAGCCGCGATAAGGCCCCCAGCGCGCTGTTGGTGTGCAGCGTGGAGAGTACCAGGTGCCCAGTCAGTGATGCCTGAACCGCAATCTGAGCGGTTTCGCTGTCGCGGATCTCCCCAACCAGCACCACATCAGGATCCTGACGCAGAATGGCTCGCAAACCGCGAGCAAATGTCATATCTACCTTGGGGTTTACCTGCGTCTGGCCGATACCCTCGAGTTCATACTCGATGGGGTCTTCGACCGTCATGATATTGCGTTCGCTGGCATTGAGGCGGCTCAATGCTGCATAGAGGGTGGTGCTCTTACCGGAACCTGTCGGACCGGTGACAAGGATAATGCCATGTGGCCGCTGGATCAGTTCATCGATCTGCCGCCGATTAGGTGAAGACATGCCAAGCGCGGCGAGATCCAGACTGACGCTGTTTTTATCCAGTAAACGCAGAACAATTCGTTCACCATAATTAGACGGTAAGGTCGAAACGCGCACATCAATGGCTCGGCCACCGATTCGCAGTGCCATGCGCCCATCCTGCGGGATCCGCTTTTCGGCAATATCCAGCCGCGCCATGACCTTGATGCGCGATATCAATAAAGAGGCCAACCGCCGCTGAGGGCGCAGAATTTCACGCAACACGCCATCGACCCGGAAACGGATCTGCAAATGACGTTCATAGGTTTCGATGTGGATATCCGATGCTTTATCCTTGATGGCTTCAGTCAGCATCGCATTGATCAGGCGGATAATAGGGGCATCATCATCGGCATCCAGCAAGTCGTCGCTGTCGGGTAGCTCTTCTGCCAGGGTATAAAAATCCATTTCATTGCCGATATCGGTCATCATGCGTCGCGCCTCTTTCGAATCGCGCTGGTAGCTGATCACCAGTTGTTTCTCAAACTCTTCACCCGATACCGTGCTGATAGTCAGCCCACACCCGGCAACCCTACGCGCCTCAAGCAATGCTGTGGCGGTGGTTTCCGCCAGACGGAGCACACGGCACCCCGCATGATCCCGCAACAGCAATATGCGTTGCTCGCGCGCATAGGCAAATGGCAACTGCGGGCGTAATTCACTCAGGTCCTCGGGGAGGGTATTCATCGCCCCCCCGTTGAATAGAATGCGCTGATCGCGGCATTAACCTGGCGGAAAGTGGCACCGTTTTGATCGGGTGGCAACTTCAGTACCTCGTTATTCAGCGTGGCTGCACTCCCTTGTTTGCCACGCTGTTGGTCTTGTTCCTGATTAAAAGCCTGATACTTTTCTGAGGAGGCATGGCGATACTGGTCACGATCCCGGATGATCGACGGGCGGATGAACAGCATCAGGTTGCGCTTGGAAACCTGTTTGCTGTTGGAGCGGAACAGATAGCCCAGCACCGGGATATCCCCCAGCACCGGAACCTTGTCGCTGCTGTCGCGAACGGTTTTATCCAGCAAGCCACCCACCACCACGGTTTCGCCGCTGCCTACCAGCACCGCGTTATTGACCGTGCGGGTATTAAAGGTCGCCCCCAGATTAGCGCTGCTGCTGGAAGCCGCATCAGCCACACTGGAAACCTCCTGCTCGATCTCCAGCAGCACGGAATCCCCTTCGTTGATCTGCGGTTTGACCTTCAGCTTGATGCCGACGGTTTTACGCTCCACCGTGTTGAAGATATTATCGCCGGATGTCGTTTGCGAGCCGGAGAGGACGGGAACTTCCTGGCCGACATTGAACGTCGCCTCCATGTTATCAAGCGTGACAATGCTCGGTGTCGCCAGAATGTCATTCTTGCTACTGCTGGAAAGCGCGGTCAGCAGCATGGCCCAATTGCCCTGATAAAAACCGGCAGCAATACCGTTAAAACTGCTGAGAGCGCTGGCCAGGGTACTATTAACCGTCCCGTCCTGATTGTATTGATTGGCTCCGGCAATCGCCGTGGTGATAGGCAAACCGGTATTGGTGAACTGCGTCACTCCGGCATTCTTGTTAGCCCACTGGATCCCCAGGTTCAAGCCATCGGCATCTTGTACCTCTGCGATAATCGCCTCTACCAGTACCTGTGCACGGCGAATATCCAACTGAGCTATCACCTTCTCCAGATCTCGCATGACATCCGGAGCCGCCGTCAGTATCAGTGAATTGGTTTGCTCATGGGCTTTGATGGTGATGTCTTTACGCAGTGCTTCCGCCGGCTTGGCATTCTGTTGCTCACTTTGAATACTGGTACTGACGCCAGTCAACACCTCAACCAGATCGGTGGCTTTGGCATACTTCAGGTAAATCACTTTGGTATTACCTTGCACGGCCTGCTCACGATCCAGCTGCTTGATCATGGCGATAATCCGCTGGCGGGAGTTGGGTTCTCCGCTGACCAAGACCGAGTTGGTTCGCTCATCCGCAACAAGATTGGCTACCATCAGGCTTGGCATCGCTGATTTGCTGGCATCCTTGGTCAATTCGGTGACCAGTTTGACGACTTCAGCAGCAGACGCATAGGCCAGCGGTACCGTGACCACACTACGGTCGCCGACCTTGTCAACGCGTTCAACAATCGCCATCAAGCGTTTGATGACCGCTGCACGCCCGGTCATCAACAACACGTTGGAAGGCTCATAATGCACAACACTGCCAGCCCCGGCGTTATCGTTCAATTGACGGAGTAACGGGGCAAGATCGCGTGCCGCCACGTTATTGACCGGCACGACACGTGTCACCACTTCATCACCCTCGCCCGGCTGGGCATCGCTGGCTACCGGCACCGCAGCGGTTTTCGCATCCTTGGAACGCACCACTTTCAACACGCCGTTACGCATATCCACCACGGCAAAGCCATAAACGTCCAGCACGCTGAGGAAGAACTGGTAATACTGCTCCTCATTGAGCATGTCATAACTGCGTACGGTGATAGTGCCGCGCACGGCAGGATCGATAATCACCGTTTTATTCAGGTTCTTGCTGACCGTGTTGATAAACTCCTGAATATCCGTGCCCTTGAAGCTGGCAGAAAACTCGGCACTCCAGCCCTGCCGAGTACCAAGCAGCATCACCGCCAGTAGCACAATGCGTAAGCTCCTGATTATTTTTGTATTCAACAATTAGTCATCTCCAAGAGCCAAATAGATATCCTGTAACTGACCGCCACGCTCAACGGTAAGATTCAGTTCACTGAGTTCTGAAAGCTGTTTCAATGCCTGTTGAGCCTGCTGTGCATCGCGCAGATCCAGGCCATTAAGCGCTACGGCAAGATCGTTTTCATGCAGCCCGACCTTGCGGAATAACTCCCCTTGTTTGCCCGGATTGAGTCGATAGCCGATGAGTTTGTCCTCCACCATCACCGGTGAGATATTCAGGTAATTGAGAATGCTTTGCGGCTGCTTTTGCAGCTGTGCCTTGAGCTGCGACGCTGAAGTTTTTTTGTCACTCTTAGCGGCCTCGGGTTGCTCGCTGAACAACAACAACGACTCATAATTCCCCTGATAGGAGATCACGATACGATCGGCAAAAATTGACGCAATTCGGGCGTCATAACCAGGCACCAACTCCCCCACGCCAAGGCTGAACTGCTTGCTGTCTTTGGCGATAATGGCGATGGAACGCTCTGAATTGGGGCTGGCGACAATGCCGGTCAGGTTTAGCTTGAGAGAAGAAGGCGGTGCGTTACGCAGGGTTTGGTCAGAGACCGAATGCTTAGTGGCGGAAGATGAGGGTAGCGAAGTACCAAAGAGGGTGAAGCGGTAACGTTCAGGCTCACCCCCACCGCCCGTTGTTACTGGTGCGAAGTCTGCTTTGGATAAGCGTACGGGGGATATTTCAGAGGGCAGGAGCCCATGCCAGGTGAGCAAGGCGAGTTGATTGCAAATCAACAGTGACAGCACGCATAAAGCCCATCGCGGCGTTAACAGCCTGAAAGTAGCCTCTCTGCACACCGATAACATTACAGAAAATCGCATCTTGCCTTCCTTTGCCTGCTTCTCTGTTTACGCCAGCTAGAAGTTCACCGATATCAGTCAATCGGTGGGCATATCGTTGGGGGCATTGTCGTTTGAGAATATGTAAGATTATGACTAAAACCTTACAACTCAGTACCGCTGTCAGCCCTTACGTTTCTGAATACATCCTCTCAGAAGTGGTTACTTTATACATACTCCCCTAAATAATAAATCATTATTTTTGCTTATCGAAATAATTTATCTTTCTGTTTTTATAGCTATTTATTTCTTAATCTCGCTAGCATAAAAGCGCTTTAACCTGTTTTATCTCCCTCCTCTAAACTTCGGTTCCTCCTTCCACCTACGCCCCTTCTCCTCCTAAAGCAGGAGGATGCTCCTCCTCATCATGCAATATCTAATACCACTGCTTTACACATTGATACCATTTTTTACTTTCTATAATGTAAGCCTGATAGGGAATTTAGAATGCTGAAAAATACCTGTAATGCCCTACTTTTCGGCTCGCTTGTCATATTAAGCGGCTGTGATAATAATAATTCTTCAGACGTTAGCCCTGACACCAACAACCAAGAGCCGATTGCACGCCTACCTGACATAGCGATGCCTGGCGAAGCCGTCATGGCAGGTGAAAACCAGGCGGTAATTCATCTGGTCGATATTGCTGGTATCACCAGCGGCTCCGCCGCTGATTACAGTACCAAGAACCTGTTTTTATGGAATAACGACACCTGTGACGCCCTGGATAACCCCTCTGGGGACTGGAATGACACCAGTACAACACCGACAGGCAGCGACAGTTATGGCCCGTATTGGGTGCTCCCACTGACCAAAACGACTGGATGTATCAACTTCATTTTGCGTGATGGCACCAATAAGCTGATTGATGCGGATATGCGTTTATCGTTCAGTGACTTTCCGGACAGGACCGTTTCTACCCTTGCAGGTAGCAGCACGCTTTATGATACCCGTGCCGAAGCTTTCCGTGCGGCCTTCGGGGTTGCTCTGGCTGAAGCCCATTGGGTAGATAAACACACCCTGCTGTGGCCTGCCGCGGAAGGGAAACCTATCGTGCGTCTGTACTACAACCACAGTGGCAAAGTGGCTGCCAACAGCGAAGGGAAATTTACCGATCGCTATCTTTCTCTGACACCGACCAGCATCAGCCAGGAACTGGGTTCGCGCTTCCCTCACCTTTCGGGGTATGCCGCCTTCAAGTTGCCGGATAATGCAAAAGTCGACGAACTGCTTAGCGGCGAGACCGTCGCCCTGGCCGCCAATCAGGACGGCATCCTTATTTCAGCCACTCAGGTACAGACCGCTGGTGTTCTCGATGATCGCTTCTCCGCCGCTGCGGAAAACCTGGAATATGGTGCTCTGCTGACCGATTCTGGCGTCACTTTCCGTGTCTGGGCACCAACGGCCCAGCAGGCAGAACTGGTGATCTACAGTGCGGATAAAAAAGTCATTGGCAGCCATCCGATGACTAGAGATAACGATTCCGGTGCTTGGTCATATCAAGGAAGTCACGACCTTAAAGACGCTTTTTATCGTTACGCCCTGACCGTTTATCATCCGCAAACGCGCAAAGTGGAGCAGTATGAAGTCACCGACCCTTACTCCCATAGCCTCTCCACCAACTCCGAATACAGCCAGGTCGTGGATCTCAATGACAGCGCGTTGAAACCAGAAGGCTGGGACGGCCTGACAATGCCCCACCCGCAGACCAGCCAGGCTGATATTGCCAAGATGGTCATCCATGAGTCACATATCCGCGATCTTTCCGCCTGGGATCAGACCGTTCCTGAACAGGTACGGGGCAAATATCTGGCGTTGACTGCCACCGACAGCAATATGGTGCAGCATCTCAGACAGCTTGGGCAAGCTGGCGTAACCCACATTGAATTACTACCGGTGTTCGATCTGGCAACCGTCAATGAGTTCAACGACAAAGTGGCGGATCTCACCCATCCATTCAGTCGGCTTTGTGAACTGAACAGCGCCGTCAAGCAAAGCCGTTTTGCCGGCTACTGTGGAAGTTCAACCTCCATCGGTGATGTACTAGAAGAACTGCAACAGAATGACAGCCAGGACAACCCGCAGGTGCAGGAATTGAATGGCTATGTGGCTCAGACTGACTCCTACAACTGGGGTTATGATCCGTTCCACTACACGGTGCCTGAAGGCTCTTACGCTACCAATCCCGAAGGCACTGCCCGCATCAAAGAGTTTCGTACCATGGTGCAGACCATCAAGCAGCAACTGGGCATGAACATCATCATGGACGTGGTTTATAACCATACCAATGCGGCTGGCCCAACGGATCGTACCTCGGTGCTGGATAAAATCGTGCCCTGGTATTATCAACGCTTGAACGAAACTACGGGCAGTGTAGAGTCGGCCACCTGCTGTTCCGACTCAGCCCCCGAACACCGGATGTTTGCCAAACTGATTGAAGATTCTCTGGTGGTCTGGAGCCGAGACTACAAGATTGATGCATTCCGCTTTGACCTGATGGGCTATCATCCGAAAGCACAAATCCTGGCTGCCCGGGAGAAAGTAAAATCGGTGAACCCCAGCGTTTATTTCTTTGGTGAAGGTTGGAATTCTGGTCAGGACGATCGCTTCGAAATCGCTTCGCAGATCACGTTAAAAGGCACCGGCATTGGCACCTTCTCCGATCGCCTGCGTGATGCTGTTCGCGGAGGCGGCCCGTTTGACTCTGGTGATGCCTTGCGTCAAAACCAGGGGGTGGGTAACGGCGCTGGAGTATTGGCTAACGAGTTAACCCAGCAAAATGAGGATACCGTGCACCATCTGGCCGATCTGACCCGTCTGGGCATGGCCGGCAACCTGGCTGAATTCCTGTTGATCGATAAAGACGGCTCCGTCAAGAAAGGCAGCGAAATTGACTATAACGGGGCGATTGGGGGTTATGCCAACGATCCGACCGAAGTGGTCAACTATGTTTCCAAACACGACAACCAAACCTTATGGGATATGATCAGTTACAAAGCCGCACGTGAAGCCGATCTCACCACTCGCGTCCGCATGCAGGCGGTGTCACTGGCCACGACGTTGTTGGGTCAAGGGCTGGCATTCGATCAACAAGGTTCAGAACTCTTGCGTTCCAAGTCATTTACCCGTGACTCATATGATGCCGGGGACTGGTACAACCGTGTGGATTACAGCTATCAAGACAACAACTTCAATGTTGGTATGCCACGCATCAGCGATGATGGTGACAACTATTCGCTGATCGCCAGCGTAAAAGATGCTGTTGCCACACCTGGCCAAACAGAGATCGCGCAGATGACCTCGTTCTATCAGGAACTCACCCAACTGCGCCAATCTTCGCCTCTGATTGCCTTGGGTAGCGGCCATGAAGTGATGAAGCGTGTCGATTTCCGTAACACAGGTGCAGAACAGCAACTGGGCTTACTGGTGATGACCATTGATGACGGCATTCAGGCGGGCAACGATCTTGATCCACAAGCCGATGCGTTAGTCGTTATCATCAACGCAGCGCCGGAAGCAAGAACGCTTAATGACTTTACCGGTGAAAACCTCACCCTGAGCCCAATCCAACAAAACCTGGGAGACCGCTCACTCGCCTCCGGTGTCAACATTACCGCAGAGGGCAGCGTTACCGTTCCCGCTTGGTCGGTAGCCTTGTTGGTCAAACAACAAGTCTCTGCCCAAGGCACAGGTTTGCCTGTAAGCAGTAAATAAAACGGTCCGTTTCGGGTCACCATCAGGTGGCCCGAAACGAGAGGTTAAACCAACTGAGTCACATCAACCCCGAATATAAGTTCAATGCTATTGACCCGAGTTTTCTGGCAGGATATACCCTTCATACTTTGGCGTTGCCCCAGCGTTGGCGACACGCCAATAAAAAACCTCTGGCTGTAGAAATCAGCGTCAATGAAAGGTTCAGGGATGTGGACAATAAATCGATAGTAGAGCCAGAAGTCAGCGTTCAACCAGCCAAGGGGCTGTTTATTCCCCGCTATCTGCTGCCAGTGTATGCATTGTTGTTAATAGCGATAGGTTGGTTTTCCGGACAGCACTGGCGTAACAACCAAGCTTTCGCAGCCCCCGCGTTGACTCAAATTGCCCCCTCTGCCGCGATAAAAACGGAGATGCCCAGGCATACGGTCACCAACGCTGATATAGGAACTGCGCATGATGAAAATAAACCGGCGCAGCAAGTGGGATCAGATAAAAAAGTCCTCCCCTCCTTAGCCAGTGATGAATTAGCCCCGTTAAGATACAGCGCGCACGTTTACGCATCGGAAGATGACAAACGCAGCATCACGCTGAACGGGCAGCGTTATCAGGAAGGAGACAGCCCTGCCCCCAACCTTACGATTGAGCAAATACAACAGGACGTGACTATCTTTAACTTCAATGGCGATGTATTCACACTTGACGCGTTAGAAGATTGGCCGGGCGGCAAGGTAGAGAGAGAAAGCGCCGCCGAAGGATCAGAATAAATCTTACCGCTAGCCCGTACACTGGAGCAGGACACCAAGTTGGTGTCACTAACTGCTTCTTTCTGCACGCAGTTCGTCGGTAAAAGGTGCCAACAGGCTGTTAAAGCTGCTGCACTTGGTTTGTTCCGGCGTGTTGTCTCTCATCAGGCTTTGATAAATTTCCTCACTACGCTGCGGCAAAGCCCCGTAGCTAGAGCTATTCCAGCCCCGTTGCTTGGCGACTTTGTAGGCAACCTTGTCAATGACCGCATCGCTGGGTAAATCACTACGATTGCACTTATATTTTAAATATTTGGTACCAGCAACCACCGACGCCAGCTGTTCTACCTGTTCATTAAGGGTGATCGGACCCTTTTGCACAGAAGAACGTGGTTGCTGACAACCCGCTGTTACCAGCAAAAGCAACACGAGGGCAAGACGAAAAATATGAGTTAACTGCATGATAATAATAATCTTATCTTGATTAAGTGGTTCTATTTTAACAAATCCCCCAGCACTGTCACTTGCTAGAGAGAAAAGTTTTCCTTATTGCGATCCCGCTTGCAGATTCATTTTCAGTGCTTTGCATTTTACCTCGTAGCCACACAAGTAGAGCGCTGCGCGACAAGGCTAACGATATCTATGATTGAGCGGTTATTAATCCACGGCGTCAATAGCTGACACAGAGAAAATGGCTTCAGCCCCTTTTCATTCAAGGTACTACATCACTACATGACAAGATTGAAGCCTAATGGCCACCCTTTTCTATCATAAAAGGATTGAAAGCTGAATCGATACATTAATCATGCAGCAAACTCAACCAATTATTCAATTTAAATCACAATAAAAAAGCAATGAAACGATAATAATTAAATTAATTTTGATTTACGTCACAAACAAAAAATACCATCTTGCTTGGTTAGCGGTTTTATTGCAGTTTCAATCCATAAGATTCAGTAATGCATAAATTTTTATCGGTCTTATTCATAAAAAGCTGAATCGTTTCAACTTTAAAGCAGAAAACGCGTTAGATATAATATTTATATAACAGAAGTTAAATGCAATGAGCGGGTGAATATATTGTTCTCCCTTGTCCATTTTTAACAAAATTACTACAAGGAACGTAATGTCTTACGGTCATCCTATGAAAAAAAAACTTTCCCCTGGGTTAATCATCGCAGTCAGTGCCACACTGCTTTACGGTTGCGATAACTCAAGTAACAGTAATCTCCCAAACGATGATAAGCATGTTCAATCCTCTTACCTGGAAAAGTATCGACCTCAATTACAATATACCGCAGCTAAAAACTGGCAAAACGATCCTAACGGATTAGTTTATTACGAAGGTGAATATCATCTTTTTTATCAGTACAACCCTAACGGCAATGGCTGGGGCGACATGTCCTGGGGCCATGCCTTTAGCACCGATCTGTTACATTGGGAAGAGTTACCCGTCGCTTTAGCCGTTGAGAAAGATGCTGAAGGAAAGGCAACTCAGATGTTTTTCTCGGGTAGTGCCGTCGTCGATATCGATAATACCAGCGGCTTGGGTGAGCCAGGCAAACCCGCCATGATAGCGATGTATACCAGCTATTATCCGGCAAGCATGACATTGGCAAACGGTAAAACCGTTGAGGAAGGCACTCAGGCGCAATCTCTCGCTTATAGCCTGGATAAAGGCCGTACTTGGCAGTTGTATGCTAATAATCCAGTATTGCCTTTGCCACCAACCGGCTATGAAGAACAATTCCGAGAGTTCCGCGATCCTAAACTGTTCTGGTTCGAACCGGAAAAAAAATGGGTAATGGTCGCAGTACTCGCCACCCAGCATAAAGCAGTCCTGTATTCGTCTAAAAATCTACGCGAATGGGAGTTTATGAGTGAATTCGGGCCAATAAATGCCACTGCTGGCGTGTGGGAATGCCCTGATTTATTCGAGCTCCCCGTCAATGGTGATCCCGCAAACAGGAAATGGGTGATGGTCATCAACCTTAACCCTGGTGGGCCGGTTGGCGGTTCGGGCTCGCAGTATTTTGTCGGTAATTTTAACGGTACCACCTTTGAGGCTGACGACAACAATGTCTTTGACAGTACGCCTCCAGAGGGCGCCGTTGTTGAGAACTTCGAAGGTGACTATAACTCACTGGGATGGACCGCAACGGGAGATCTGGTTGATAGCTATGTATCGCAAGGTAATAATTCAGGTCAGAATGGGGTAAGCCTGTATCAAGGTGAGAAGTTGCTGAATACCTTCGTCAATGGCGACGCGGCAATCGGCACCGTAACGTCCCCCTCGTTTAAAATTACCGATAACTATATCAACCTTATGGTTGGCGGAGGCAACCATCCCCACGTTGCTGACAGTACCCTGAAAACCGAATTGCCAACGGGTGATCTATTGTTCTCAGGTGCAGATTCTGAAGGTGATGAAAAGGTGACCTATAGTCAACTCGGATGGACAGCTGAAGGTGATTTTACCAATCAGCAGGTTGCCACTGGCACCATTGGCGATCAGCAGCAAGTCACCGGTTTCCTGGGTTCACATCTGGTAAACAGCTTTTTTGGCAAATTAATCAATAAAGAAGGTGGAGATTCGGCAATAGGAACATTGACCTCTCCCGCGTTTACCCTTGAAAAACCCTATATCAACTTCCTGATCGGCGGCGGCAATAATCCCTATGGCAAAAGTGGGGCTACGGCGGTGGTACTGTTGGTAAATGGAGAGGTCACACGGAGCGCAACCGGAAATAGCAGCGAAGCCCTGAACTGGGTCAATTGGGATGTCGCCGAATATCAAGGGCAGCAGGCCAGGATCGCCATTATTGATGACAACAGCGGCGGCTGGGGCCATATTTTGGCCGACCACTTTATTGCCTCAGATCTACCAGCCAAACCGATTTCATCCGAAACCACGGTCAATCTGCTGGTTAATGACAAAATCATCTATAGCGCGACCGGCTCAAATTCTGAAGCCCTTGACTGGCGTTCTTGGAACGTCGCTTCACTCAAAGGGGAGAATGCTCAAATCCAGGTTATTGATAATAATACCGGGAGTTGGGGGCACATATTGGTTGACCAAATCCTCTTATCTGATCAACCGAAACAAACCGCCAACTGGGCAGATTTTGGCTCTGATTTCTATGCTGCCGTTTCCTGGAACGGCGTTCCTGATGGTAAACGTTATTGGATCGGTTGGATGAGCAATTGGGATTACGCCGGTAGTGTACCCACCACCCCTTGGCGCGGTGGACAGACCTTGGTCAGAGAGTTGAAGCTGCAAACGGTGGGGGACCACATCAAACTCACCCAGGCCCCGGTTGAAAGCATGACCGGCCTGCGTGGTAAACCGCTCTACCAGTTAAAAGAAGAAACTGTGCTCTCGGCAGGAGACACTCTGTTGGCAGATGCAGGTGTGCAAGGACAAGTGTATGAAATAGAGGCTCAATTGAAGCCGGAGCATGCTGAAGAAGTCGGTTTCAAGATCCGTAAAGGTGCACAGGGTGAAGAAACCCTCATCGGTTATGATGCAGTGGCAGGAGAACTCTATCTGGATCGGACAAAATCGGGTGAAAGCACATTCTTTTCAGGCTTTGCTGCCAAACACCGCGCCCCGCTGCCACTTTCAGATGACGGCATACTGAAATTACGCATTATTGTTGATACATCCTCAGTCACCGTTTTTTCCGGTAAAGGTGAAGTAGTTCTGACCGATCTGATATTTCCAGACCCTTCCAGCACCGGCATTGAAGTTTACAGCCAAGGCAACTCAGCGACGATTGCTACGATGACCATATGGCCGCTGAAATCAATTTGGGCTGATAAGTAGCCCTGCCCCCGCCCCCGAGCTTTCTGGAAGCTCGGGGTCATTCATAATGTTGCGAAGTAACAGCCCACCAAGAAGAAGCCTAACTCAAAGAAAAGTAATTATATTTACTCAATTTTAAAAATACATTCAAATTAACTATATAGGCTTCAATTTTCTGATGTCTTGTCTATCTGACGATATCACCTCCCCTTTTTAATTTCTGGATATATCATTTAAAAACTCAATTTTCATCCTGTTACATATACAATAATGAAAACCATCACATCTACTTGCTATTCATTATGTTCAAGCATTACTATCTCACCGCTTTATTCTCACCACGGGGGCCTTATGGACGATGGAAGTTTTAGTTTTAGCTTAGTACTACTGGATAAATTTCAGTAATGTAGTTCATGCTACATTCTGAAATAAACAGAATGTAGACAATCAATCAACGGCTTATCAGCAACGGCCTGGCACTGTCGATGTGCCTTGGCATCTGATAATACCGGCTTGTCATGCCTGTTCCTGTAGTATTCATCGTTCACCATCAGCGTAACAATCAGCAAATTAATTTATCTCAAGCTATATATGTTCGTTTAAAACGGAGGCGATCGGCTTTATTAAGCTGACGTTACCGCCGGTTTTTTGAGAAATTTATGGGATTGGCATTATGCAAAAAAGCAGAAGTACATCTATTTCTAGAAAGTACTATCTAAATGACCTTATTGTTTTTGTAATAGCATCATTGGTCATCGTCTTTCTTATCCGTGCCTGGGGAGACATGCACGGTTCGTTCGATGAACACAGCGTGAGCACCATTAGTCTGGACACCTGGAATCTTTTCTATTACTCACTAAGAACGACAATGCGGTTTGCAATCGGCATGATTTGGTCACTGCTATTCTCCATCGTCTTTGCCGTCTTAGCGGCTCGCTACGTGCCGTTACGCAGGGTGATATTACCTTTCGTCAACTTTATGGAGTCAGTACCCTTGGTGGGCTTTTTAACCTTCACCACGGTGTATTTTCTTGGCCTGTACCCACACAGCGTGATGGGGCTGGAGTGTACCGCTATCTTTGCGGTATTTACCGGCCAGGCATGGAACATGATGCTAACGTTGTACCAAACGCTGCGCATTGTTCCAAGTGAACTGGACGAAGCCGCACGCAGTTTCAACTACAATCCATGGCAACGCTTCTGGCGGTTAGAGTTTATCTATTCCGTGCCCGGGTTATTATGGAATGCCATGGTGTCACAATCGGCAGCATGGTTCGCTCTGGTAGCGTCGGAGGCCATCCCGGTCAACGATAAATCGGTGGCGTTGCCTGGAGTAGGTTCCTATATTGCCGAAGCGCTGGCGCAGCAAAACCTGCACGCTATTCTGTTTGCTGTGATCACATTGGCAGCCAATATTATCGTGCTCGACCAATTGGTTTTCCGCCCGTTGGTTCGCTATACCTCCCGTTTCAAATACGAAGATGTTACCGCCAATAAAACTGAGGGCAGCTCATGGTTTTATAACTGCCTGAGCGATTCCCATATAGGATCAATGTTGTCAGCAGCCCTGCGCATGCTGGCTGATTTATGGCTGTTTAAGCTGCCGCAGATCTGGTACGGCCTTGGGTTGCACAAGCTGTTTCGTATCACCGCAAAAGCCAACTGGCTGTGGCGCAGTACTTGGTATCTCGCGGTGGTCATGGCCTGTGCCTGGTTCGGGTATCAACTGTGGGAGTATTTCCCAAAACAATACTTCGCCATGATGCCTGAATGGATGCTGCTGACTACTGCGCGTGTAGTGGCTGCAATGGTGCTCAGTATCGTGATTTTCACCCCACTCGGCGTCTGGATAGGTATGAATCCACGCCTGGTGAAATTCTTCCAACCGATCATTCAAATCCTGGCTGCTATCCCACCAAATATTTTCTATCCTCTGATCGCCGCTTTTATCGCTGTTTATCATCAGGACCTTGGCTGGTGGGCGATTCCAATGATCATGCTCGGCACACAGTGGTATGTGTTGTTTAACGTCATTGCTGGCGTCACGGCAATCCCATCCCATATCACCGAAGTCAGCGAAACCTTCGGTTTACGGGGTTTCAAATGGTGGCGTTACTATATGCTGCCCGCGATTTTCCCCTACATCGTTACCGGCATTATTTCTGCAGCAGGCGGTGCCTGGAATAGCGCCATTGCAGCAGAGGTCATTCAATGGGGAGCAACCACGATCAGTACTACCGGGCTGGGCGCTTTTATTTCAGTCGTGACCGATGCCGGTAAAAACCCGGAGTCCGCGCTGGGCTGCGCTGCCATGTGCTCACTGGTGGCGTTATGCGTAATCTTTATCTGGCAGCCGCTGTATCGCGTAGCAGAAACCAAATTCAAATATGATTAACGTGGGAAAATTAAATGACTATTCAAGAAGTGGTGCTCAGTGCCAAGCAGGTAAACAAAGCCTTCCTTGGAGAGAACAAGCTCCCCAAGGAAGTTCTGCGCGACGTGAATCTGAATATTCACAAGGGTGAATTCGTTACCATCCTTGGGCAGTCAGGTTCAGGTAAATCAACGTTGATGCACATATTTGCCGGCCTGATTTTCCCTGATACCGGTACGGTATCGCTGGCTGGAAAACCTATCGAAGGACCCGATGCCGATATCAGCATGGTATTCCAGTCTTATGCTCTTTATCCGTGGCTCACGGTGTATGACAACATCGCCTTTGGCCTGCTCGCACAAGACTTGCCACCGCAATTGATCGACAAAAAGCTGAAAGCATTACTCATGCTGGTTGGCTTGAATGGGTATGAGAAAGCCTGGCCCCGTGAACTTTCCGGTGGTATGCGCCAGCGCGTAGGTTTTGCCCGAGCATTAGCCGTGGAACCCAAAGTTTTACTGTTGGATGAACCCTTTTCTTCTCTTGATATCTTCACTGCGCAGAAACTGCGGACGGATTTAATGAATATCTGGACGAATAAAAAAAATAATACCAGCGCCATCGTCATGGTGAGCCATGACATAGAAGAAGCAGTCATGATGTCTGACCGAGTCGTCATTATGGATGCCAATAGCCGGCAGATCACCGATGAGATCGTTATCGACAGGCCACGAGGATCACGGGGCAGACAGAATATGGCCTCTATTATTGATGACACCAGCGATCGTTTGTATAAGAAAATTGCGATATCACAAAAAGCATCATAACTTTCAACGCATTTATTAACATCAGGTTATTGATATGAAAAATAAAATGTACTTGGCTGTACTGGGGTTACTATTGCCAGTAGCCAGCACCACGTTGGCTGCAGAAATCGTAAATAAAGACGGCAATAAATTGGATTTATATGGGCAGATTAATGGCGTTCATTATTTCAGTAATAATGCTGGCAGCAGCGGCGATCAGTCCTACACTCGCTTTGGCTTTAAAGGTGAAACACAAATTAATGATGACATCATAGGATACGGCCAGTGGGAATATCAGATTGGGCTGAACGGAGCGGAAAACGGCGAGCAAAATGGTAACTATACGCGGTTGGGTTTTGCCGGGGTGAAATTCGGCCCGTTTGGCAGCATCAGCTATGGGCGCAACTACGGTTTACTCTATGATGTTGGCAGTTGGACCGATGTATTACCCGAGTTTGGTAATGACAGTTATGAAGCTGCCGATAACTTTATGACCAGTCGGGGCAACGGTATGTTGACCTATCATAATCAGGGTTTGGGGGGGATTATTGATGGCCTGGATATCGGCATGCAATATCAGGGAAAGAATCGGGGAGACGACGCTCATCACACGCAAGACCTACAGACACAAAACGGCGATGGATATTCCTTCTCCACGACCTACGACATGGGTTGGGGGCTAAGCGCTGGCGGTGCCTACGCCAATTCGGATCGTACACAGGCACAGCGTAGCTTTGGTCTGGCCAATGGCGATCGTGCCAGAGCCTGGACTCTAGGCCTGAAGTACGATCGGGATAACCTCTATCTGGCAGCAAACTATACCCGCACTCAGAACATGACCTACGTGGATGGTGGCAACTACACCGGCTTTGCACCAAAGGCCGATGCCGTCGAAGCCGTGGCGCAGTATCACTTTGATTCTGGCATCACCCCTTCTCTTGCCTATTTGCAGTCACGTGGGCGTGACCTGCCTGGCATCGGTGATACCGATCTGGTCAAGTATATAGATATGGCGCTGAGTTATAGCTTCAATGCCAATATGTCGACCTATGTAGAGTACAAACTGAATCTGTTGGATAAACAGAATGCAGCCGGTTTAAGTGCTGATGATGTCGTCGAGACGGGGATTATGTACCAGTTCTGAGAAGTTAAGCGTGAAACACATGCCTGATGAGGTTTGGCCTCATCGGGCTTTTTTATCGTTTTTGAATGGATAAAAGGCAGCAAGCAAGACAGATGTATGAAAGTCAAAAACAGTGAATACAATCATGTTGGCCGCTTCTTTCTCCATTCCACATTGACTGCGTTACAATCATTTAACGGTTTAGTTTCACTTCTATTGTTCCGGAATTTATAGCCAACCACTCATTTAAACTACAACCTCGTTGACGCTATGTTTAGTTTAAACAACCCTTGCGACACCCATTAATATTACATTACATTTTGCAGTTCTAAAACACCACTCAGTTATTGAGCTTCCTGACCCTTGTGGGTACTATGAGACTCCGATTTGATACAGGATAAAATTATGGACACCGACGGTTCGTTATTCATTGGTTTATTGAGCCTGCTGGAGGCTTAGGCGCAATAGTCATTTTACTGCGCCCTGAAAAGTATTCGTATGTGACGTCATCACGTCACAACTGCACTATATTCTTACCTCCTTCAGTGCCCTATACTAGGCGATCCCAAGCTGACAGCATCTCTCAATAACCCGAATTCAACTTATTAATCAGACCAATATGGCCACAGGCATTCTCCCGTGTAAATTTTCACGTCTGAATTTTCCTGTGAAAAACTCAGCGGAATATCCTATTCGACTATTTTTTTTAAAACATAACCAAGGAAACATGATGGCCAAGAAAAAAGTATTACTTACTGTCAGCAACGTTAGTAAGAGCTTCCAACCTACGGCCCAAAAATCACATTTGGTCCTTAGTGATATCGACCTCACAGTCTATGACAATGAAGTGATCAGCGTATTAGGGAAATCCGGCTCGGGAAAATCCACCCTACTGAGGATCATATCAGGTTTGATATCGCCTGATTTTGGGGATGTCATGCTGGGTGAAGTCAAAGTCTCAGGCCCTAACCCACAAATCAATATGGTTTTCCAGAACTTTGCTATTTTCCCTTGGTTAACCGTCTATCAAAATATCGCCTTTGGATTGCAGGCACAGCATTATTCCCAAGACACCATCGACAAACAGGTGATAAAAATGCTGAACCTGATTGGTCTGGAAAAGTACCGCAATGCTTTCCCACGAGAACTTTCCGGTGGTATGCGCCAACGGGTGGGGTTTGCCCGTGCGCTCGTCGTCGAACCTGAATTGTTGTTACTGGATGAACCTTTCTCTTCCCTGGATATTTATACCGGAGAAAATTTGCGCAGAGACCTAATGCAGATCTGGTCGACGCGAAAAATAAAAACTCGCTCCATGATTTTAGTAACCCACAGCATAACAGAAGCCGTAATGATGTCAGATCGGATTATTTTGCTAGGTTCAGAACCCGGTACCGTTACCGGCAATTATGAAATCACCACGCGGCGTGAGGAGCGGAACAAACGCTCAATGCAAAGCCTGATCGAAGAAATCAGCGCTGAGCTAAGCCAGCAAATTGCTACTTCGGCCTATTAAAGGCAAACCTATGCAAACGCAGCTGCCGCGCGTTTGCCAAGGAATAATATCAATTTCTAATCGCTGTCTGGCAGATGAAAAGTCTGCCATTTTAACTACCTGTTTATCAAGAGTTACCTTTTTTCGGTGTTTCATGATAAGCAGATAACATGTTGGTTTTTATTATGCATTTTATTCAAACATTAATAACGCTATCAACGGCATCGTTACTTGGCGCAATTATTGGCTATGAAAGACAGTTCCGGCAACGCACCGCCGGGTTACGCACCAATACGCTTGTTGCCACCAGCGCAGCTATTTTTGTACATCTGGCTATGACCATTGATGGCAGTGGGGGTGCGGTAAGAGTGATTTCTTATGTGGTTTCTGGCGTCGGTTTTCTTGGCGCCGGGGCAATCATGAAAGAAGGAATGAATATCCGCGGCCTGAACACAGCGGCTACGCTTTGGGGATCGGCAGCCGTTGGTACCTGTGCAGGTTGTGCATTATATGGAGATGCACTGGCCGCTACCTTATACGTGCTGGCTGCCAACACACTGCTGCGCCCGATCGTCAATATGGTCAACAAACAACCCTTCAGCGATGTTAACGGTGAATCCACCTACCAGATCTGCGTTATTGCATTTGAACACGAGCAACGTGAAGCATTAGCCAAATTCAAAAAGGTGATGCAAGCCGAAAACTGCTTTATCTCGCACCTGGATATCGAGCCTTTTGGCGATGATGACGTAGAGATCACCGCAACTCTCATGCCCGCCTCTGTCACTACTACGGTACTTGATAAAACCGTCAATACTTTACTTGGCGATAGCATGATGAAACAGGCCTATTATAGCCGAATTTGTGGCTCCGGTTAAAAACGTCATGCAGGGCCCTTTTGCACCACCAATTAAAATATGAATGAAGAGCTTTATTATGAAAAGTATGCCGAAATTATCTCACCTGACTACTTTTAAAGAAATTGTTTACTGCGGTAGTTTACATGAAACATCAAAAAAACTGGCTATTTCACAGCCGACACTCAGCCGTATTATAAAAGAACTTGAAGAAAATATTGGCTCGCGTCTATTGGAACGCAGCAACCGTGGTGTCCGACTCACTGCGGTAGGTGAAGCATTTTTTCAACGCATTGACGCTATCACCAATGAGTTAAGAAATACCATTTATGAATTCCGTGGGCTGAAAGAAACCGGAGAGAAATTCTTGCGCCTAGGCATGAGCACCTATCCACTGCTGTGCTACCTCCCCGACGCACTTGAGATCTTTAATCAGCGTTATCCACACACCCGTATTATCGTGATTGAGGATTGCCCCGAGGGGTTGGTTGCCAAGTTGAGAAATAACGAATTGGATCTGGTGGTCTGTAACCTCAGCGAGGGGATTAACTGTGTCGATCTGGTAACACAAGACTTCAAATGTGAAACGTTCTCCCTTTATCAAGGGAACAATCAAGCCTCTGATGAGTTGCCGCTGGACGAAACAAAGTGGGTAGTCCCACATTCCTGTACTGCCGGTCGCTTAGCGATGCAAGACTCCTCTTTCCCGTGCACGCAGCAGGGTAATGTCGTGGAAACTGATTCTTTCCTCGCCACCTGGTGTCTAGTGAAACAACAGGGTTATCTCGCGCTTTTAAGCGATCGTATCGTGGCACATTACAGCCCACAGCTGAACCTCAAGAAAAAATCTGCTGAAGATATCAATATCAGCGCATGCTTTTATATTATTAAACGTGACGAGCCCATGACATCGTCTATAACTAACGATTTTACCGAGATCCTGATGGCGATGTGAACGCGCGGAAAATCACCTGACGAAGTGATGCAAGCGCCTAGAAAGTAAAAACCTGACGGACGTATGAAAACGAAAAACCCCAAGCTCTTACGAGCTTGGGGTCTGTATTTGGCGGAAGGACAGAGATTCGAACTCTGGGAGCTGTTACACTCGACGGTTTTCAAGACCGTTGCCTTAAACCACTCGGCCATCCTTCCAATGGGCGCAGATATTAACGGTACCGTTATGAAATGTCTATCGTTTTCACGTAAAAAAATGCGTCAAAACGCTCGTTCGCTTAAATTTCAGGCCGATTGTGGTAAAAAAAACCAGAACCCCGCATCAGCGAGGCTCTTTTCGGACAATATGCAGGCAGTTATTTAGGTTGGGTATCGTACTCTGAACAGCTCTGATAACCCTTGTTCATCACGTGCCCCGTATCGTTGAAGCTGACAAAATAGGTCTGTGCTTTACCATCCCGTGGTGCCACGGCATAAGTATCACAAGTACCCTGTGCATGGATCAGGCTAGCAGAGGTTGATGGCGGCCCGGCAATTGCGCGCACTTGCTGTTTCGTCATTCCGACTTTTACATCGCTTACCACAGGCTCGTTCACATAGCTCGCGGCCCTGTCGTAAGTGGTACACCCAGTCAGTACGGTAAATAGCGCCGCAGTACATACGGCCAAAACCAGTTTCTTTGTCATCGCTTATCTCCTTAGCATGCTTATTGTTATCTAAGTGTAGAAGCTAAAAGGCTTTTATGCCAATAATGCGTTGCCGCTATTAATAGTTGGCCCAGATACCCGGCGTCACCAGTTCCAACAGGTGGCCATCTGGATCGCGGAAATAAATACTCTCCGCACCCTGTTCCCAAAGCATACGCCCTTCTATCTCAACACCGTGTTCGGCCAACTGCTGCTCCCATAGGGGCAACTGGGCCTTGCTCACGGCCAAACCAAGATGTTGTGGACCGCTGCCATCATGAGGGGGAATGTAGCCTCCCGGATAGTGAGCATCATTCAGCGAATCCCCGGCAACAAACAGCAGCAACACGCTTTGATCGGAGATGTTATAGGCCCGGAAACGATCATTTGCTACCATCGCTGGCAGTTGCAACACCTGCTGATAGAAGGCTGCGGCACGTTCGATATCGTTAACATACAACACCGTCTCAATCACACGCTCAATCTTAAGTTCCATACCAACCTCCTGATTTATCAATTTATAAACAGGGTAGGTGTGTACGGGCTCAACAGAATAGCAATCAGTGCCGCGCGAAGATCAATCTGTGCGGCTGGCGAACGGGCAAAAAAAACGCGGCCCGAAGGCCGCGTGGTCACATTCACAGTATTGCTTAGAACTGGTAAACCAGACCTACAGCAACCACGTCGTCGGTATTGATACCGGCTTTGTCGGTAAATGTGTTGTCGTCCAGCAGGTTGATTTTGTAGTCAACGTAGGTGGACATGTTTTTGTTGAAGTAGTAGGTCGCGCCCACATCAACATATTTCAGCAGATCTTGGTCGCCATAACCGCCACCAATGTCCTTGCCTTTAGACTGCAGGTAGGCCACGGAAGGACGCAGGCCGAAGTCGAACTGGTACTGTGCAACCACTTCGAAGTTCTGTGCCTTGTTCGCGTAACCGTACAGAGAGCTATTGCTGTTGCCGAAACGGGTAGCATTGTAAGACTGGGTATACATCGCAGCCAGATAGACGTTGTTAGCGTCGTATTTCAGACCACCGCTATAGCCTTCGGCTTTGTCACCACGACCCAGAATAGAAGAGGTGCCGTTAGGGCCACCGTTCTGATCGTTGGTACGGTCAGAATTGAAGAACGCACCAGCTGCACTGATGCCATAGCCCAGATCATAGGATACGGACATACCGTAGCCGTCACCGTTCTGGTTCAGGACATCACGGCCGTTGTTGCTTTCTTCACCGTTGCCGTTTTTACCTTGATACTGCAGGGCAAAGTTCAGGCCATCAACCAGACCAAAGAAGTTGTTGTTACGATAAGTCACAACACCGCTGGTGCGTTGGAACAGGAAGTTGTCCGCGCCATAGGTATCGCCACCAAACTCAGGCAACACGTCGGTCCATGCGCCGATGTCATACATCACACCGTAGTTACGGCCGTAATCCAATGAGCCGTAATCGCCGAATTTCAGACCAGCGAAGCCCACACGGGTGAATGAGTCATTTTCGTCTTCAGTTTTGTTCAACTGAACCTGATATTCCCACTCACCATAACCGGTCAGCTGATCGTTGATCTGAGTTTCGCCACGCAGGCCAAAACGCATGTAAGACTGATCGCCGTCGGTTTTATCGTTGTCGGAAAAATAGTGAAGACCGTCGATTTTACCGAACAAATCCAGTTTATTGCCGTCTTTGTTGTAGATTTCTGCTGCACCTGCTGTGCCTGCCATCAACAGAGCTGGGACGATCAGGGAGAGTACTCGAAGTTTCATCGTTATTATCCTCTTAATTATGTCGAGCTACGGCCACTGCTCTTCTGAGCATTATTAGCGCGACTGTGAATCACCATTCTGGTAACAAGGGCTATATTAATCCAGAAAGAAAATGATACCAAGTATCCAATAGTGTTTCATACCAATATTTAAAGGTTTCAAAATGTAAATACTGGCGAACTTTAACAAAAACTTACCGACAAAACAAATAAAGCACCGAAAGATAAAAAAATAAATTAAACCTTACAAAACAATAAAATATACAAATCTTTATAAAAATAAAGATATCAGGACAAAAGTATCAAACAATAAGCACGTTGTGCCAAAAACCGTTTCAACGCCTGGCGCTATAATCATCCCGCTATCATCATTATTTTCATTATTACCTTCATTATCCGTATGATAATTTTTGTAGTTACGACCGGCCTCTGGCCGGTTTTTTTATACCCAAAATCAGTGCGTAAATCGTTCCAATAAAGCATTTTATGCACAAATTTAATCACAAAGAGATATCATAAACATGATCAATCACCGCACTAATAGCTAAATTAACCATAAAAAACCGCCAAAAAATTAACCAATGAATAATTTGTCGCCGCTCATCGTTTAAATAGCCCACAACTACATACAAAATAGCAATATCTCCTGCATCAATTCCCTCGATAATAGATTTGTTCCCTTATGAAACTATTTCACCCTCTTCTGAGAGTGATCTAACACAGCTCCTTCCTCCTGATGGGCTACACGGTTAACGCGAATCCTTTCGACCCCGATCACAGATTGTGATAAAAACAGGGGTTCATTTAAGCCACTATCCAGAGCCGATCCCGATACCGACATGACAGTCACTTGCAACGAACAAAGTAAGCCCGGTGTGCCCGAGCAGAATGCCACCCGCCTGGCCTTTTTTATCGCCGGACTGGCAATGGCCACCTGGGCACCGCTGGTGCCTTTTGCCAAAACGCGTATCAATATAGATGACGGCTCATTAGGCCTGCTGCTGCTGTGCATCGGGGTTGGCTCGATCATGGCAATGCCGTTGACTGGGCTTTTGACCGGCAAATTTGGCTGTCGCCGCGTGATCCTGCTGGCGGGTATCGCCCTATGCATCGATTTGCCGCTGCTGGTGCTGATGGACTCCACCTTGGGGATGGCATTAGCCTTACTGCTGTTCGGTGCAGCAATTGGTATGATTGACGTGGCCATGAACATTCAGGCCGTAGTGGTCGAACGCGCCAGCAGCCGTGCCATGATGTCCGGTTTTCACGGTTTCTTCAGCGTTGGCGGGATCGCCGGTGCGGGTGGAGTCAGCGCCCTGTTATGGCTGGGGCTAGGCCCGCTACAAGCCACGCTGATCGCCGTCGTCGCCATTCTGGCTCTGCTGCTGATTGCCAGTAAAAACCTGCTGCGTGAAAGTGGCGGAGATAAAGAAGGCCCGATGTTCGTTTTGCCACGTGGCTGGGTCATGTTTATTGGCCTACTGTGCTTCATCATGTTCCTGGCGGAAGGTTCAATGCTCGACTGGAGCGCGCTGTACCTGACCACCATGCGCGGGATGGATCATAACCAGGCAGGCTTGGGTTACGCCTTGTTCTCCATTGCCATGACAATCGGCAGGCTGAATGGCGATCGCGTGGTGAATGCCATGGGCAGATATCAGGTGCTGTTGCTGGGTAGCCTGTGTGCGGCCATCGGCCTGGCGCTGGCCATTACCATAGACAGCGCCATAGCCTCTTTGATTGGTTTTATGCTGGTCGGCGTCGGGGCATCCAACGTGGTCCCTATTCTGTTTAGCGCAGCTGGGAACCAACGCGTCATGCCTGCCAACCTGGCCATTGCTTCGGTCACCACGGTGGGCTATGCCGGTATTCTGGCCGGCCCGGCAGTGATCGGGCTAATCGCCCAGATCTCCAGCCTGACGTTTGCCCTGGCCTGTGTCGCGGCATTACTGCTGATCGTCACTGCCAGTGCCAAAGCGGTCACTCGCTAATTTCAGGAATGCGTAGCCATGTTGCAAGATAGACAACTGACCATAAACTCCCGCTACATCACCCGCAGCTTCTGGCTGTTTGTCGTGCTGCTGGCCATGGCCATTGGGTTGTACAGCTATAACTACACCAACGCCTATCTGACGGAGAAAAAACATGCCGTCAACACCATCGCCAACATGCTGCAAAAGCGTATCGACAGCTACCGCTCTCTGACCGAGCAAATCTACGACAAATTTGGTAATACCGCGTCGCTTCCTGTTGAGACCAACCTGCAGGAAACCCGACTGCGTCCGGATGTCTATTATGTTGAGAAGCGACGCAGCAAAACCGATGCGGTCATTTTTGGCAACCACGACATCGCCACGCTGGCTACGGTTGCCAATATCTCGGACTTTCTCGATAACCGCTGGGGAACCGAGACTGAAAACTATGCGATGTATTTTCTCAACGGGCAAGATAACAGCCTGAGCCTGGTGACGACCCAATCGCTGAAAGACCTGACCTCGCGGTTGAAAGAAAACTACCTGACTACGTCAGTGTCAGACCGCCGCACCGAAATGCTGCAACAGGCCAATATGCTGGACGAACGCGAAAGTTTTTCCGGCCTGCGCAAACAGCGCTTCCAGAATGCCTACTCGTTTTCCATCCGCACCACCTTTAACCAGCCAGGACATTTGGCCACGGTGATCGCCTTCGACCTGCCGATTAACGATATCATTCCGCTTAACATGGCCCGCTCCAACTTCCTGCTGCTGCCCGATAATGAAGAGATCGACGACAGCATGGTGCCGAGCGAAACGGCAATCAACGCCCAGGCTGCCCTGAAAGGCAGTTGGGTTGAATTCAGTGTTTCCTTGCCCAACTCGCCGCTGCAGTTGATTTACCGCGTTTCAGCTTTCAATCTGGCGATTGACCTGCTGCGCAATAACATCTGGCTACTGGCGGTCAATCTGCTGTTACTGACGCTATCGATGGTGGGCATTTATTTCCTCCGCCAGCAATACATCCGCCCCAGCGAAAATATCGCCGCCGAGCTGGATCTCCAACGCTCGCTCAACCAGGAAATTGTCGCCAGCCTACCTTGCGGGCTACTGGTCTATGACTTTGCCGATAATAGCGTGATTACCAGCAACAAGATCGCCGAGCACCTGTTGCCACATCTCAGCCTGTCCAAAATTGCCCATATGGCGGAGCAGCATCACGGCGTGATCCAGGCTACGGTCAACAACGAAGTCTATGAGATCCGCATCTTCCGCAGCCAACGAACGGCGGAAACCTATCTGTTCCTGCTCAACGATCAGGATAAAGAAGTGATGGTGAACAAACGGCTGCAACAGGCCCGCCGCGAATACGATAAAAACGTTCAGGCCCGTAAGTTGATGCTGCACAACCTGGGGATCGAGCTGAATCAGCCGGTGCGGCAAATGCACGAACTGGCCGGGAGCCTGTGCCAACCATCAGATGCCGAGCAGCAACAGACATTGCTTAAACAACTCAACCTGGCTTCTGCATCGGTATTGGATCTGATCGACAATATCACCCTGCTCACCCGGCTGGAAACACAGGATTGGCAGCCGGTACGTCAACCATTCAATCCCTCTGCACTGCTGGATGAACTGCTGCTGGACATGCTGCCAGCCATCAACCAGAAAGGGCTGGCGCTGTTCAATCACGTTAATCTGGACGTCAACCAACAGTACATTGGCGATGCTGGCGCACTGCGCAAAATCCTTTCATTGCTGCTGCGCTACGCCATCATCACCACCGCCTACGGCAAGATCACACTGGTGGTAGAACAGGAAGCCGATCGCCCTGAACAACTGGTATTTCATATCAATGACACCGGCACCGGCATTTCCAGTGAGGAAATCAGCAACCTGACCTACCCGTTCCTCAGCCAAACGCTGGTCGATCGCTTCGACCATGGTTCTGGGTTGACGTTTTTCCTGTGTAATCAATTGTGCAAAAAACTCAATGGCCAGTTGGATATCCGCAGCAAAATCGATATCGGTACCCGCTATACCATTCGCGTCACTATGGAGCAGGAAAAAACAGAGGAACAGGCGACGGAGAAATTACTCGATGGGGTAACGGCGCTGCTGGATATCACCTCCGACGAGATCCGCCTTATCGTGACTCAGCTACTGGCGGGCTACGGGGCCAACTGCATCGTGGCCGAGGAGCACCAAAACAGCCGGGATTATGATGTATTACTGACCGATAACCCGCAGCAAGCCGACGACTATACGTTACTGCTAACCAGCGATGAAGCGGGCTGGCAACAGCTTGATAAAGGCTATATTCGCGTCAACTATAACCTGCACAATGCCATGATCGACGCTGTGCTGATCTTGATAGAACACCAGATGGCGGCACAAGAGCAGGAAGAAACCCCTGTAGGATCACTGGCAGAAAGCGCCCAAGTGTATGAAAAACAATTGAGATCAAGTGATTACTATGGTTTGTTTATTGATACAGTACCCGACGATATCAAAAAACTGTATACTGAGGCGGGCAGCGGTGATTTTGCAGCGCTGTCTCAAACCGCACACCGCCTGAAGGGCGTGTTTGCCATGTTAAATCTGCTTCCCGGAAAGCTTCTGTGTGAATCGTTAGAACAGCACATCGCGGACGGTGATGCGCTCAAGATCGAGAATAACATCAGTCAGATTGATTTTTTCGTCAGTAGACTGCTGCAGCAAGGTAGCCAACAACATGAATAACCTGAACGTAATTATTGCCGATGACCATCCTATCGTACTGTTTGGCATCCGGAAGTCACTTGAGCAAATTGAGTGGGTGAATGTCGTTGGGGAGTTCGAGGACTCTACAGCACTGATCAACAATCTGTCCAAGCTGGACGCCAACGTACTGATCACCGATCTTTCGATGCCGGGTGACAAATATGGCGACGGCATTACGCTGATAAAATATATCAAACGCCACTATCCGCAATTGTCGATCATCGTTCTGACCATGAACAACAATCCGGCCATTCTCAGCGCGGTGTTGGATCTGGACATCGAAGGCATCGTCCTGAAACAGGGTGCGCCTACCGATTTGCCAAAAGCGCTGGCCGCATTGCAGAAAGGAAAGAAATTCACGCCAGAGAGCGTTTCAAAGCTGTTGGAGAAAATCAGCGCCAGCGGTTACGGTGACAAACGCCTCTCCCCGAAAGAAAGTGAAGTGTTGCGTCTGTTCGCCGAAGGTTTCCTGGTGACCGAAATCGCCAAAAAACTGAACCGTAGCATCAAGACTATCAGTAGCCAGAAGAAATCAGCCATGATGAAACTGGGTGTTGATAACGATATCGCACTGCTCAACTATCTCTCTTCCGTCAGTATGACGCAGTTGGATAAAGACTAAAGTTCAACGGGTGCAGCATGCAGCACCCCTGAACCAACATTGTGATCAATTTAAAGGGCGCTCTCAGGCGCCCTTTAGTATTTATACATCTTCCGACTCAGCCCTAAACCGCCGTACCCGTTGACTGTAATAGCCCAGTGACTGCTCCAGCGTCTCCAACGTGACCGGTTTCGACAGGCAGTTATCCATCCCGGCCTCAAGACAGCGCTGTTTCTCTTCTGCCAGCGCATTAGCCGTCACGCCTATCACCGGGGCTGTAAAATCGGACCGACGCAGGCAACGTGTCAATTCATAACCATCCATATTCGGCATATTGACATCAGTCAATACGATATCCACCGGATTGCGTTCCAGTACGCTGAGCGCATCGACACCATCATTGGCGGTAATCACCTGATAGCCCAACGATGCCAGCTGATCGGATAGCAAGCGCCGGTTAATCGGGTGATCGTCCACCACCAGCAGGCGAATATCTCCGTTATCGGCACTATTGGCCTTAACCGATAACGGCAGCTGCGCCAACGCCTTATCGCTTTCGGTAACCACACCAAATAGCCTGTTCAACAGTTGGATAGCGTCCCTTGGCGTGGAGGTACTATGCAGCCAGTAACCTGGGTGCGTTTCCAATGACGGCCCAATGTGCGCAATGGAGAGTTCGATCTGTGCCAACAGCGGAGTGTCCACCTGCAAAGGATGATCGCTGAACAGAACGTCCCCTGCCGCGGTTTGTTGCCCCTCATAACGTAATACCGTGGCACCGTAGCCGCCAAGGATCGCCTGTAAATAGCTTTCCAACCGCTGGTTACGAATTTGCAGCCACAGGTTTTTGCCCTGCCAGGTATCGCTGGCCTGCAGCGCCGGGAACTGCGCCCCAAACAGCGGAATACGAATGGTAAACAGGCTGCCGAGGCCAGGCTCGGACTCCACCGCGATATCACCGTCCATCAGGTTGATCAGTTTTTCACAAATCGCCAGCCCAAGCCCGGTGCCTTGGAAATGGCGCTGCACCCCGCTGCCAACCTGGAAGAAGGGATCAAACAGGCGCAAGACCTCTTTTTCTGGAATGCCGACGCCGGTATCGCGAACGCTGAACTCCAGATAGCTGTCACGGGTGCAGACCTGCAAGATAATACAGCCGGTGTCGGTAAACTTGATGGCGTTATTCAACAGGTTAGACAATACCTGTTGCAAACGCACGGGATCGCCATTGATACGCTCAGGCACACCTTGTTCAATAAAACAGTACAAACCGAGCCGCTTTTTCACCACCAGCGGCAAGTAGTTGCCCGCAATGTGGGTAATGACTTCCAGGCAAGAAAACTCACGAGGTTCTATTTTCAACTGCTCCGACTCAATCTTGGAGAAGTCCAGGATGTCGCTGATGATCTTCAGCAACAGCCCCGAGGAATTGTTCATCGCATTGACCAGGCGATCGACCCCTTGCGGCAACGCTTTGGTCTGCAGCAGATCCAGGTTGCCGATAATCCCGTAGAGCGGCGTGCGCAGCTCATGACTGACGGTGGCCAGGAACATCGATTTGGACTGGCTGGCCTGTTCCGCCGCCGCGGCCATTTCCTGCAGCGACTCTTCCATTTTGACGCGGGCACTAACGTCAACCAGCACGCAGATAGCCACGTCCTCATTGCGGTAACGGGAATGCACAAAGCTGATTTGTAGATTGTTGTTATTACTGGTCATCACATCTACAAAGTTGACCTGCTGTTCGCAGATAATGCGTGTAATACGATCCCGATCCTCGTTGGTCAACAGGTTGATATAGTTATGCGCCAGTTCATTACTCAGGATGTTGGTACCATCACTGATGCGCAGAATGCAGATGCCCACCGGCGCCGAAGCCACGATTTTGCGGTTGAACTGTTCATGCTCCTCCAACCGGAAGGCATTCTCTTCCGCAGGCAGGAACATCTTGCGTTCGAACAACCACGCCAGGCTGAACAGCACCACGGCCGACAGCAGGTTAAGCAACACCGCATTGAGGATCAGTACCTTGAAGCGCTCCACCACGCTCTTCACCGGCAATGAATACACGATGCTGAGCGACGAAGGCGGCAGCGCCTTCTTCATGATTAGATCCTGGTAACTGTCGACATAGCCAAAATAGGTGTGTTCCTGCGGATAAACATTGAGCGAAGAGGCGTAGCGATCGCCATTGGCCAGTCGCAGCACCGATTCGTTGTTCTCATCCAGCAGATTAACTCCCACCGGCAGGTTGCTGGTGGTGACAAAGTCCTCCAGGCGGATCGTCTGTTCAATCCCCAGCAGCGCTTCCAGCTTGTTGCCGACATAGACCGGCGTCATCACATACAGATAACCTACATCAGGCCGCTGCTGGCTGGGGCTGATCCAGTAAAGGTTATTGTCTTTCTCCGCGCTGTTGGCGGCGTTACGGTATTTAAGGATGCGCTCATGCAGCGCCTTGAGCACGTTTTGCCGATCGGTGATACCGTTGCTGCTACCGAATTCCGTCATGCACAGGCTGTCACTGCCGATAAAAAATACCCGGTTCAGATCATAGGCCGCGACAAAGTTTTCTTTCCAGTATTGGATCAGACTGTTTAACGACGTGATCGAGTCACGGTAGTTAGAGTTCAGCGCACAGTTGGATTCTGGGTACAGCGGCTTCATCTCCGGCTGGCTGTCTTTGCCATTCATCATGCCGGTGAACAGCTCGAGGCTCCCTACCGTGCCGTTGAGGCGGTTTTCCGCCATGTATTTGATGTCGCGGATGATATCCGCCGAGTGGCGAATGTAACCCTGAGCCTGGTCAAAGTTGAGATTATATTCCTGCCTGATATCGGATTCTTTCTCATGCACGATATCCAGGATATAAAACGTGGTCAGCAGTGCACCCAGCGACCACAGCATGAACGCCAGCACCCGAAACAGATAGCGGGAAATTTTTAACGTGGTACGGAAAGAGGCTAAGTATTTCAAGCAGGTACCATGCCAGAGTAAGGGGTGACGAGCATAATCATAGCAAAACAACGATCCCGTGCAGCATCGACAAGTGATTGCAGCAATTAAACCATACAACTGAAAAAGGGCCTAGCATCGCTGCCAAGCCCTTTTTGAACCACCCAGATTATACGGCCAAGGCCGTGCTATTTAGGCGTTCTCGTCATCCATATCGTCTACGGCGCCGGTATCCTCATCACCCTCATCGAGTGGTGTGGTATCTTCTTCCGCTTCGTCGCTTCCTGGTTCAAGGCTATCAAGCTCTTCATCTTCAACCGGTTCAGCAACGCGCTGCAGGCCGACGACGTTCTCGTCTTCCGCAGTACGGATCAGGGTAACACCCTGGGTGTTACGGCCAACCACGCTGACTTCCGCGACACGGGTACGCACCAGCGTGCCTGCATCGGTGATCATCATGATCTGGTCGGTAGTTTCTACCTGCACAGCCCCAACAACCTGGCCATTACGCTCGCTGACCTTGATGGAGATAACCCCTTGGGTCGCACGCGATTTGGTCGGATATTCCGTTACCGCAGTACGCTTGCCGTAGCCGTTCTGCGTCACGGTCAGGATATCGCCTTCACCGCGTGGAACAATCAGCGAAACTACACGATCGCCTTCACCGAGGTTGATACCGCGTACGCCGGTAGCGGTACGGCCCATCGAGCGCACCTGCCCTTCTGGGAAGCGCACCACTTTACCGTTGGCGGAGAACAGCATCACTTCGTTGCTGCCGTCGGTCAGGTCAACACCAATCAGCTCGTCTCCCTCGTTGAGGTTAACGGCGATGATGCCAGCACTGCGTGGGCGGCTGAACTCGGTCAATGCGGTTTTCTTCACGGTACCGCTGGCGGTAGCCATAAACACATGGCGCCCTTCTTCGTATTCACGCACCGGCAGAATGGCGGTGATACGTTCGTTGGCTTCCAGCGGCAACAGGTTGACGATCGGGCGGCCACGAGCACCACGGCTGGCTTCCGGCAGTTGATACACCTTCATCCAGTACAGGCGACCACGGCTGGAGAAGCACAGGATCGTGTCGTGGGTGTTGGCCACCAGCAGACGATCGATAAAGTCTTCTTCTTTAATACGGGCGGCTGACTTGCCTTTACCACCGCGACGCTGCGCTTCATAGTCGGTCAGAGGCTGATACTTCACGTAGCCCTGATGCGACAATGTCACGACCACATCTTCCTGGTTGATCAGGTCTTCGATGTTGATATCAGACGTGTTGGCGGTAATTTCGGTACGGCGTGCGTCACCGAACTGATCGCGCATGGCCACCAGTTCTTCACGGATCACTTCCATCAAGCGGTCTGGGTTTTCCAGAATAAAGATCAGCTCAGCGATGATGTTCAGCAGCTCTTTATACTCGTCCAGCAGCTTCTCGTGCTCCAGGCCGGTCAGTTTCTGCAAGCGCAGATCCAGGATCGCCTGAGCCTGTTGCTCGGTCAGGTAATATTTACCGTCACGGATACCGAACTCTGGCTCCAGCCACTCTGGGCGTGCAGCGTTGTCACCGGCGCGTTCCAGCATCGCCCCGACGTTACCCAGATCCCAAGGTTGCGCGATTAACGCAATCTTCGCTTCTGCCGGAGTCGGCGCGCGGCGGATCAATTCGATAATCGGGTCGATGTTGGCCAACGCAATGGCTAACGCTTCCAGGATATGGGCGCGATCGCGGGCTTTACGCAGTTCGAAAATGGTACGGCGGGTCACCACTTCACGGCGGTGGCGCACAAATGCACGCAGAATATCTTTCAGGTTCAGCAACTTTGGCTGGCCCTGATGCAGTGCCACCATGTTGATACCGAAGGTGACCTGTAGCTGAGTCAGCGAATACAGGTTATTCAGCACCACTTCACCCACGGCGTCACGTTTGACTTCAATCACGATGCGCATACCGTCTTTATCAGACTCGTCACGCAGCGCGCTGATGCCTTCAACGCGTTTCTCTTTCACCAGCTCGGCAATTTTCTCGATCAGGCGCGCTTTGTTCACCTGATAAGGAATTTCATGCACGATGATGGTTTCGCGGCCGGTTTTAGCGTCCGCCTCTACCTCGGCACGGGCGCGGAGATACACTTTGCCACGGCCAGTACGGTAGGCTTCTTCAATACCACGACGACCATTGATGATTGCCGCCGTCGGGAAGTCCGGGCCTGGGATGTGTTCCATCAGCCCTTCAATGCTGATGTTTTCATCCTCGATATAGGCCAGACAGCCATTGATAACTTCAGACAGGTTATGCGGCGGAATGTTGGTCGCCATACCTACGGCGATACCGGACGAGCCGTTGACCAGCAGGTTCGGGATCTTGGTTGGCATAACGGCCGGGATCTGCTCGGTACCGTCATAGTTTGGCACGAAGTCGACGGTCTCTTTTTCCAGATCCGCCAGCAGTTCGTGGGCGATTTTCGACATGCGCACTTCGGTATAACGCATTGCTGCGGCGGAGTCGCCGTCCACAGAACCGAAGTTACCCTGGCCGTCCACCAACATGTAACGCAACGAAAACGGTTGGGCCATACGGACGATCGTGTCATACACCGCGCTGTCACCATGCGGGTGATACTTACCGATCACGTCCCCAACGACACGGGCCGATTTCTTGTATGGTTTATTCCAGTCGTTACCCAGTACATTCATCGCGTACAGAACGCGGCGGTGCACCGGCTTCAGTCCATCACGAACATCTGGCAACGCACGGCCGACAATAACGGACATCGCGTAATCCAGATACGAGCTTTTCAGCTCTTCTTCGATATTTACCGGTGTGATTTCTCTGGCAAGGTCGCTCATGGAGCTGCTATCCCTCATACTGAATGATTCATCTGCCTTGGCGTAGTGCCAAAGGTGTAAAACTATATCACAAAGCGCGCTTTACGGGGAAATTACCGGCGCTGTTTCGCTGAAATGTGCTGCCCTGCGGGCGAAAATTGCCCCGGTAACAACAGCGCTGCGCCAAGCGTGCCGGAACATGTATAATCTGCACCATAAGAGAACCAGGAGCTAATAACGCCCATGAATGCTGAATCATCCCGTCACGCGCCAAACGTTGATCACCAGGAAATCGCCAAATTTGAAGCTGTCGCCTCGCGCTGGTGGGATTTGGAAGGTGAGTTCAAGCCGTTGCATCGGATCAATCCGCTGCGTCTGAATTATATCATGCAGCGCGCAGGAGGCATTTTTGACAAACAAGTGCTCGACGTTGGCTGTGGCGGCGGCATTCTGGCAGAAAGCATGGCGCGTGAAGGTGCGTTGGTGACCGGGCTGGATATGGGGGCAGAACCGCTCCAGGTAGCGCGGCTGCATGCGCTGGAAAGCGGTATGCAGGTGACCTACGTGCAAGAAACGGTAGAAAGCCATGCGCAGGCTCATCCGCAACAGTATGACATCGTCACCTGTATGGAGATGCTCGAGCACGTCCCGGATCCGGCCTCCGTCGTGCGCGCCTGTGCGCATTTGGTCAAACCAGGCGGCCATGTGTTCTTCTCCACCATCAACCGCAATACCAAAGCCTGGCTGATGGCGGTCATCGGCGCTGAATACGTGCTCAAGATGGTGCCACAGGGCACCCATGATCATAAGAAGTTCATCCGCCCTTCTGAACTGATCGGTTGGGTCGACGGCACCGAGCTGCGTGAAAAACATATCATCGGGCTGCATTACAACCCGATCACCGACCATTTCAAGCTGGGCCGCAACGTGGATGTGAACTACATGGTGCATACCCAGCACCAGGGTTGACACTGCCATAACGTACCGGTGGCGATGTTTGCGCCGCCGGTGCGCCTAAGCGTATAAGATAAATACCTATTTATCCGTTTTCGATCAAAAAAGCCGATCTAAACCGCTTTTAAGAATATAAAAGCAGATCAATATGCGGTTTTTTTCTAACGTTTAATAAAGCGGCAAACGATCGGGGTTTTCACAAAATCAGCAAAATCTCATCGCGCTTATTGACAACCTTGTCACCCCAGATAGGGCGCGCACTAGGAACAATTGGTAACATTTCACCCCCAAGTTATCCACAAGATCGGCAGGTTTTGTTCACTTGCAAACCCACTGTTTTATCACTATCTTGTTACCTCACCGACATACACCCCCTATATATAGTGTTTACATACTGAGCAGAGCGACTACACTTTCTGCTTAGGGGAATCTCACGGACAGGTAAAAATGAACCAAAGCCTACTTGTAACTAAACGCGATGGCAGTAAAGAGCGCATCAACCTCGACAAAATCCACCGAGTCATCGACTGGGCCGCGGAAGGTTTAAACAACGTCTCGGTCTCTCAAGTAGAGTTACGTTCACATATTCAGTTTTATGACGGCATCAAAACCGCCGATATTCATGAAACCATCATCAAGGCCGCAGCCGATCTGATCTCCCGTGACGCACCGGACTATCAGTATCTGGCCGCTCGCCTCGCCATCTTCCATCTGCGTAAAAAAGCTTACGGCCAGTTTGAGCCACCGAAGCTGCTCGACCACGTCGCACGCATGGTGGAGATGGGCAAATACGATAAACATCTGCTGGAAGACTACACCACTGAAGAGTTCGAGCAGATGGACTCCTTTATCGATCACTGGCGTGATATGAACTTCTCTTACGCTGCCGTGAAGCAGTTGGAAGGTAAATATCTGGTGCAGAACCGCGTCAGCGGCGAGATTTACGAGAGCGCCCAGTTCCTGTATATCCTGGTAGCCGCGTGCCTGTTCTCCAACTACCCGCGCGCCACCCGTCTGGACTACGTAAAACGTTTCTATGACGCGATCTCCACCTTCAAGATTTCACTGCCTACGCCGATCATGTCTGGCGTGCGCACCCCAACCCGCCAATTCAGCTCTTGCGTGCTGATCGAGTGTGGTGACAGCTTGGATTCCATCAACGCCACCTCCAGCGCCATTGTGAAATACGTTTCACAGCGCGCCGGTATCGGTATCAATGCTGGCCGTATCCGTGCCTTGGGTAGCCCAATTCGTGGCGGTGAAGCCTTCCACACTGGCTGTATCCCGTTCTACAAACACTTCCAGACCGCGGTGAAATCCTGCTCTCAGGGCGGCGTACGTGGTGGTGCAGCAACGCTGTTCTACCCAATGTGGCATCTGGAAGTGGAAAGCCTGCTGGTGCTGAAAAACAACCGTGGGGTTGAAGGCAACCGCGTCCGTCATATGGACTACGGCGTGCAGCTCAACCGCCTGATGTATCAGCGCCTGATCAAGAATGAAGATATCACCCTGTTCAGCCCGTCTGACGTTCCAGGGCTGTACGACGCGTTCTTCGCCGATCAGGACGAGTTCGAGCGCCTGTATACCCTGTATGAGAAAGACAGCAGCATTCGTCAGCAGCGAGTAAGAGCGGTAGAGCTGTTCTCACTGATGATGCAGGAACGTGCTTCTACTGGCCGTATCTACATCCAGAACGTCGATCACTGCAACACCCACAGCCCGTTCGATCCGCAGATCGCCCCGGTACGCCAGTCAAACCTGTGCCTGGAAATCGCTCTGCCGACCAAACCGCTGGATGACGTTAACGACGAAAACGGCGAAATCGCGCTGTGTACGCTGTCCGCATTCAACCTGGGTGCGATTGAAAGCCTGGACGATCTGGAAGAGCTGGCGACGCTGGCCGTACGTGCGCTCGACGCCCTGCTGGATTATCAGGATTACCCGATCAAAGCCGCTCACCGTGGTGCGATGGGCCGCCGCACCCTGGGTATCGGTGTGATCAACTTCGCCTATTACCTGGCGAAGAACGGCGTACGCTATTCCGACGGCAGCGCCAACAACCTGACCCACAGAACCTTCGAAGCGATCCAGTACTACCTGCTGAAAGCCTCGAACCGTCTGGCTCAGGAGCAAGGGGCTTGCCCGTGGTTCAATGAAACCACCTATGCGCAAGGCATCTTGCCAATCGATACTTACAAGAAAGATTTAGACGCGATCTGTAACGAACCGCTGCATTACGACTGGGAAAGCCTGCGTAAAGAGATCAAAGAGACCGGCCTGCGCAACTCAACGCTGTCTGCCTTGATGCCGTCGGAAACCTCGTCGCAGATCTCCAATGCCACCAACGGCATTGAGCCACCGCGCGGCCATATCAGTATCAAAGCGTCCAAAGACGGTATTCTGCGCCAGGTCGTTCCTGAGTATGAACGTCTGAAAAATGACTACGAACTGCTGTGGGAATTACCGAATAACGACGGTTACCTGCAACTGGTTGGCCTGATGCAGAAATTTATCGATCAGTCGATCTCGGCGAACACCAACTATGACCCAACCCGTTTCCCGGGTGGCAAGGTGCCGATGAAGCAGTTGTTGAAAGATCTGCTCACCACCTACAAGTTCGGTGTCAAAACGCTGTATTATCAGAACACCCGCGACGGTGCAGATGATATCCAGGAAGACATGCAGCCTGCTCAGGGCGGCGATGACGACTGTGAAGGCGGCGCCTGCAAGATCTAACGTTTGACACAGCGGGCCGGAACTCTTCCGGCCCCTTTAATTTTCAGCCCGGCACTAATGGATCCAAGCTCATGGCTTACACTACTTTTTCTCAAAACAAAAACAACCAGTTGCTTGAGCCGATGTTCTTCGGCCAGTCGGTCAACGTGGCGCGTTTCGACCAGCAAAAGCATGAAATCTTCGAAAAGCTGATCGAAAAACAGCTCTCCTTCTTCTGGCGTCCGGAAGAGGTTGACGTCGCGCGCGATCGTATCGACTATCAAGCGCTGCCGGAACATGAGAAGCACATCTTCATCAGCAACCTGAAGTATCAGACGCTGCTGGACTCCATTCAGGGCCGTAGCCCTAACGTGGCATTTCTGCCGCTGATCTCCATTCCGGAGCTGGAAACCTGGATCGAAACCTGGTCATTCTCAGAGACCATTCACTCGCGTTCCTACACCCATATCATTCGTAATATCGTTAACGATCCGTCGGTGGTGTTCGACGATATCGTCACCAACGAGGAGATCCTCAAGCGGGCAAAAGATATCTCCGGCTACTACGACGATCTGATCGAAATGACCAGCTACTATCATCTGCTGGGTGAAGGCACGCATCAGGTCAATGGTAAAACGGTGACCGTTAACCTGCGCGCCATCAAAAAGCAGCTGTATCTGTGCCTGATGAGCGTCAACGCGCTGGAGGCCATTCGTTTCTACGTTAGCTTCGCCTGTTCGTTTGCTTTCGCCGAGCGTGAGCTGATGGAAGGCAACGCCAAAATCATCAAGCTGATCGCCCGCGACGAAGCCCTGCACCTGACCGGTACGCAACATATCCTGAACCTGATGCGCTCAGGCGCCGATGACCCAGAGATGGCCGAAATCGCCGTGGAATGCCAGCAACAGTGCTATGACCTGTTCGTCCTGGCGGCACAGCAAGAGAAAGAGTGGGCCGAATATCTGTTCCGCGACGGCTCCATGATTGGCTTGAACAAAGACATCCTGTGCCAGTATGTGGAATACATTACCAATATCCGCATGCAGGCCGTCGGCCTGGGCTCACCGTTCCCTACCCGCTCCAACCCAATCCCGTGGATCAACGCCTGGCTGGTGTCGGATAACGTGCAGGTGGCTCCGCAGGAAGTGGAAGTCAGCTCTTACCTGGTCGGCCAGATTGACTCTGAAGTCAACGCCGACGACCTGAGTGATTTCGAGCTGTAAGTGGCTGCACCAACCATCACGCTGCGTGCCACCGGTACGCAGCTCTCCTGCCCCGAAGGTGAGAAATGCCTGCTCGACGTGCTGGAACTGCATAAGGTGGAGGTGGAATACCAATGCCGCTCCGGCTATTGCGGTGCCTGCCGAGTGAAATTACTGAAGGGTGAGGTCGCTTACCACCAGCAGCCGTTGGCATTTATCAATCATGGCGAGATCCTGCCCTGCTGCTGCATGCCCGCCATGGATATCGAGCTGGAAATCTAACTCAATAAAATAATCATCGAACACTGAATACCCTAAGAAATTCAAGTTGCAGCCAACAACGCTGCAGCTTGAAAGGCGACGGGTATCAATGCCCAAGACGAAGAGTCTCAAACACCCGCAAAGCGTGTAACAACTCAATCCCACAGTGAATACCCCTTATATTGTTATGATCCATAAGGGATATCTCACCGCCATGAACGAGTTTCTACTCGATAATTTCCACAATTTCCAGCCAGCCGTTTTTGCCGCAAACCTGGCCGCCATTCAGCCAACGACGCAGCATATCCAGCGCCAGCATCGCGACCGACTCCTGACGTAAACGCAGGCCATGGCGTGATGCGCGATAGCTTACCGTCTGGCCAATACCGCCTTTGGGCGTATGCAGGGCAACGCTGACACGATCTCCTGCCATGGCGCTAACCGCCAACGCCAGCTGTGCGCCGGTGAGCTGCGCCAAAGACTGGGCTCGCGCCAGCACCGTTGCCAACGTTTCGCAGCAATGCGCCGGTAACAGTTCGCCACCGGCTAGCGGGGCAGCTTCGCTCTGCAACTGCAGGTTGATCAGGCCGGCGGTAAATTGCTCGCTCAGCGCCAGCGTCAAGTTCTGCTGCTGTAAGCGTTGTGTCAGCTCTGCCGGTAGCCCAGCCGTACCTTCAAATATCGTATTGTCACCCGCAACCTGCCGCACTCGCTGCCAGGCTTGTTCCATCGCGGCACGCTGAGCCTGTGGGCCAGTCAACTTCAATTCAATAATTGGACTGGAAGAGCGATAGCCCAGTACGACACCCGGCGGCAAAGGCATGCCGTCCAGTTCAGCAGCCAAGTCGCTTTCCGAAGTCCCAAAGGTGGTAAGGCGAAGACACAACGGCGGCTCAGGCAGAGTAAAGCCTTGGCGCAGACGTGGCAGGATCTGCTCTGCTACCATCACTTTAAATTCGGAAGGCACGCCCGGCGTAAAGAACATCCGGCATTTATTCAGCGTTAAGGCAAAGCCGCAAGCGGTACCTACACGGTTATCCAGCATTTCCGCATTAGCCGGGATCTGCGCCTGTTTACGGTTTGAAGCTGCCATTGGGCGGCCACGTTCCGCAAAATAGGCTTCCATACGGGCGATCCATTCAGGATGTTCGACCAATTCGGTATCACAAGCCTTGGCCGCTGCCAACGCACTGAGATCGTCGCTGGTTGGCCCCAGACCGCCGTTGACGATCAGCACGTCGGCAATATGGCTGCGCTCCTGCAGGATTTCGATCAGCGAAGAAAGGCTATCCCCCACCGTTTCGCGTCCGCTCATCGGTAAGCCTTGCTGGAACAGGTAATCTGCCAGCCAGGCAGCGTTGGTATCAATAATTTGCCCATGCAGCACTTCATCACCAGTGCTGAGCATCTCCACCCTTAACATTGACCTCTCCCTTTATGTTCAGATCCCTCCACTATAGAAGCCTGTAAACAACTTTTCACTACACAGCCAACGATATTGCTGTCTAAAGGCATTTTTTATTACCGACGCAACCCGATCAATATCCGTAAATTTAGATGTACACCATACGTAACGCCGGTTTGACACAAAATCGGCAATCAACTATTCTGCCGCACTAAAAATAGGGCCCCGAAAACGCCCCTAAATTATCCAATAGCAGAGAAAAACGTGAAGAATCGCACGCTGGGCAGTGTTTTTATCGTGGCAGGCACCACCATTGGTGCAGGGATGCTGGCTATGCCCCTGGCGGCAGCGGGCGTAGGTTTTGGCGTAACGCTCGCACTGCTGGTGGGGCTGTGGTTATTGATGTGCTATACCGCGCTGTTGCTGGTCGAAGTTTATCAGCATGAGCAGGCGGACACCGGCCTGGGAACGCTGGCCAAACGTTATCTGGGCGGCGGTGGTCAGTGGCTTACCAGCTTCAGCATGATGTTCTTGATGTATGCGCTGACCGCAGCCTATATCAGCGGCGCTGGCGAACTGCTGGCTGTCAGCATCAGCCAGTGGACTTCTCAGGACTTCCCGACTTACCTCGGCGTGCTGCTGTTCACCCTGGTCGCCGGGGGGATCGTCTGCATCGGCACCCATTCGGTGGACCTGTTCAACCGTATTCTGTTTACCGCCAAGTCGATTTTCCTGATCGTCATGCTTGGCCTGATGATGCCGCACATCCAGCAAACCAACCTGCTGACGCTCCCGCTGGAACAAGGGCTGGCGCTCTCGGCCATCCCGGTGATCTTCACTTCGTTTGGTTTCCACGGCAGCGTACCCAGCATCGTCAACTATATGGGCGGTAACATCCGCAAGCTGCGTTGGATCTTTATCATCGGCAGTGCCATCCCGTTAGTGGCTTATATCTTCTGGCAGTTAGCGACGCTGGGCAGCATCAGTTCCACCACCTTTGTCGGCATTCTGGCACAACAGGCCGGGCTGAACGGTTTACTGCAAGCGGTGCGTGACGTGGTCGCGTCGCCTCATGTCGAGCTGGCGGTGCACCTGTTTGCCGATTTGGCACTGGCAACCTCGTTCCTGGGGGTTTCGCTCGGGTTGTTCGACTTCCTGGCCGATCTGTTCAAACGCCGGGATAATGTGCGAGGCCGCTTGCAGACCGGTGCCATCACCTTCCTGCCGCCATTGGCATTCGCACTGTTCTATCCACGCGGTTTTGTGCTGGCACTCGGGTTCGCGGCAATTGCGCTGTCGGTACTCGCCTTGTTGCTGCCTTCATTGCTGGTCTGGAAAACTCGTCGTCGGCATCAGGCCAGCTATCGAGTCTGGGGCGGGACGCCAGCGTTGGCGTTGGTGTTTGTCTGTGGGGTGGCGGTGATTGCCATTCAGCTCAGCATCGCGAGCGGCCTGTTACCGGCTATCGGCTAAAGCGGAAAACATTGGGGCGCCGCATGGCGCCCCTTTAATAGCAGGCAGGATCAGAAGCCCACGCCCACACCAATATAAGGGCCATCGGCGATCGCGTTGTCGCGGTTACCGTCTTTACCTTCGATGTTGATGTAACGATAACCGACATCCACATTGAACGGACGCACGTTTAAGCGCAGCCCGCCATTAGCTTCGTTGTAGGCTTTTGCCCCGCTGGTCAAAGACTCCGGCGCAAAATAGCCTTCGCCATACAGGCTGAGATAGCGGTTGAGATCCCATTGCAGACCGCCCCCTAATGCCAATGCCCCACCATCTTTGCCATCTCTCGGGCTAAGATAAATGGCCTTGCCGCCCACGGTGGCCGTCAAAGGCCCAACCGGCAGGCCGAAGCTCAACCCCAGACTCCCGATGTCACCATCATGATCGCTACGGATCCAGTTGCCGCTGATCCCTAAGCCCGCCGTTGTTCCCCCCAAGCCTACACCAAGGTTGGTGTAATGTTCCCCTGCCTCACCGCTCACGCTGATTGCATTGGCAGAGCCAGCCACAAACAGCAAACCTGCTGCGCACGCGACTAAAGTTTTGTTCATTATTGATCCTTTTCATTCTTCATCATCAGGGAGTGATGATGTCTGGCACCGGAAAAAATACGCGGGTAAGTGTAACTGAATTGTCATCAATCCCCGGCTAATTTAAAGCAATAAGCCGTTAATTTTTCAATAAACTGTAAACAAATGCCAATCAGTTACCCCAAAATTACAACGATAAGCGCTGCCTATTTGCCGAGGACTGAGAATAAGTCTACAACTAGAAGTGCCTTTGATGAAGGTCAGCAGGGCTGGCCTTTTCATTAGTTAATATGATGAAGATCTGCAGCACCCGAAACTGAGCTACCAACTTAACTGCAACACAGTAAGGAGCAATTGATGAGCAAGAAAGGATTAACTACCGCGGCTGGCGCGCCCGTTGTTGATAATAATAACGTGATCACCGCCGGTAAGCGCGGCCCGATGCTACTTCAAGACGTTTGGTTCCTGGAAAAACTGGCCCACTTTGACCGCGAAGTGATCCCAGAGCGTCGTATGCACGCCAAGGGGTCAGGAGCTTACGGCACCTTTACCGTCACCCACGATATAACCAAGTACACCCGCGCAAAAATCTTCTCTGAGATTGGTAAGCAAACCGAGATGTTCGTCCGCTTCTCTACCGTTGCCGGTGAGCGCGGGGCTGCCGACGCCGAACGTGATATCCGCGGCTTTGCCATGAAGTTCTATACCGAAGAAGGTAACTGGGATCTGGTCGGTAACGATACCCCGGTGTTCTACCTGCGCGATCCACTGAAATTCCCTGACCTGAACCACGTGGTAAAACGCGATCCGCACACCAACCTGCGCAATCCGGTGTATAAATGGGACTTCTTCTCCCATCTGCCTGAATCACTGCACCAGTTGACCATCGACTTCAGCGACCGTGGCCTGCCTAAATCCTACCGTCATATGCACGGTTTCGGCAGCCACACCTTCAGCTTTATCAATGCCAATAACGAGCGTTTCTGGGTCAAGTTCCACTTCCGCTGTGAGCAAGGCATCGAAAACCTGATGGACGATGAAGCAGAAGCCATCATCGCCAAAGATCGTGAAAGTTCGCAGCGCGATCTGTTCGACTCCATCAAGAACGGTGACTTCCCACGCTGGAAACTGCAAATCCAGATCATGCCAGAACATGAAGCGTCACAAACCCCGTATAACCCGTTTGACCTGACCAAAGTCTGGCCGCACGGCGACTACCCGCTGATCGATGTCGGCTTCTTCGAGCTGAACCGCAACCCGGATAACTACTTCTCCGAAGTAGAACAAGTGGCCATGAACCCGGCTAACGTGGTGCCTGGCGTCAGCTTCTCACCGGATAAAATGTTGCAGGGCCGTCTGTTCTCCTATGGCGATGCGCACCGCTACCGCCTGGGCGTCAACCATCACCAAATCCCGGTCAACGGTGCCAAATGCCCGTTCCATAACTATCACCGCGACGGGGCGATGCGGGTGGATGGTAACAGCGGCAACGGCGCAACCTATGAGCCAAACAGCTTTGGGGTGTTCCAGGAGCAACCAGATTTCAGCGAACCGCCATTGAGCATCGAAGGTGCCGCCGATCACTGGAATCATCGTGAAGACGACGATTACTACAGCCAACCGCGCGCGCTGTTCAATCTGCTGAGTGCCGAGGAGCACCAACGTATGTTCACCCGTATCGCCGGTGAGCTGTCGCAGGTGCCAGAACAGATCCAACGCCGTCAGGTTGAGCTGTTCACCAGGGTACATCCTGATTACGGCAGCGGTGTTGCCAAGGCCCTGGGCCTGAAATAATCGGTTACACCAATAGCAAGGCCGCCCTCGGGCGGCCTTTTTTGCAACGCTACAGATTATGCCTGCAGTTGGCTACTCGCCCACTGTTGTAGACGACGGCGCGAAATCTTGATGCCGCCGTTTTTTAGCTCGTCGGGCAACGCCAATGCGGCAATCGGCCGCTGGAAGTTCGCCAGCCGGTCCTGCGCCCAAAGCATTAACCCCTCCAGCGTCAACTCGCCTTCCAGATCGACCACCGCTACCGGCCGTTGGCCAAACTCTGCATCGTCAATCGGCACGATAAACACCTGCAACACCTGTGGATGCGCGGCAAACACACGTTCCACATCTTCCGGCTGAACGCCTTCCCCGCCGCTGAAGAACAGGTTATCCAGCCGGCCAATAATACGCAGTTCACCCTGCTCCATCGCGCCACGATCGCGGGTATGGAACCATCCTTGCTCGTCGGTAATGGGCACTAGCTCGCCCCGCAACCAATAACCCAGCGCCAGGCTGGTGGAGCGGATCCAGACCTCCTGATCCACCAGGCGTATTTCACGGCCTGGTAAAGGTGCCCCAACGCCGGGCAGTTCGTCGGCACGCTTGGCGCAAACCGTTGAAGCCAGCTCCGTCAAACCATAGCCGCACCAGCAGTGGATCCCTACCGCCTCGGCCTGCTGGGTGAGTGACACCGGGATCATCGCCCCGCCGAGCAGCACTTCTTTTAGCGCATGCTTGGCCATCGGTTCAGACAGCAAGCGCCAAAGTTGAGTTGGCACCAGCGAAGCATGGGTACATCCCGCCAACGCATCGGCCAAGGGTTGCATTTCACGCACCACAAGCTGTGCCCCCACCGCCAGCCAGCGCCAGATAATGCCCTGACCAGACACGTGAAACAGTGGCAGCGAGAGCAGCCAGCTGTCTTGCGGCTGAAATTCCAGCAGTTGCAACACGCCCTCTGCACTGGCAAGGTGGCCGGCATAGCTATGGGCGGCGGCTTTTGGCAAGCCGCTGGAGCCGGAAGTCAGCGTCAACGTCGCCAGTCTTTGTTCATCCCATGGCAACAACTGCAAGTGGCACTCATCAACGCCCGGCGGCGACAAGACGATCGCGCCAGGGGGCAACTCAGGCAAGCCATCCGGGCTGAAAGCAAAGTCGATATCCAGATCCGGCAGCAAGGCCGCCAGCATCGGCGCAGGCAGCGTCGGATTGAGCGGCAGCAGCCGCGCACCACACTGCAAGAGCGCCAGATAAGCCAGCAGCAGTGGATAGCTGTTTTTCCCACACAGCAGCACACCGCTACCGGGTAACACGCCCTGGCGCTGAAAGTCGGCAGCCAGCACTTCTACCTGCCGCTGTAACATCAGCCAACTGACCGGCTGTTGTTCGAAGATCACCGCGGTCGCCTGCGGGCGCTGTTTGGCCCAATGCCGCCACGGCCAATCACTCAACTGCGCCATACACACTCCAAGGAATCAATGCCCAATAAGGGCAAGGTGCTCTCTGGCCAGCTGCGTATCAACTGGGCCTGCATCAGGTTCAACGTATCCAAACCTGGCACCGTTTGCGGCGTCAGCCAATGCGCGATGCGCGCCAGTTGCGTCAACCCCAGACTGGACTCAATACTGGAACTGATCACTGCCACCAATCCGGCCTGATGCGCCTGCATGACCAGTTCACGGCAGCGGACCAGGCTTCCCACCAAGGTCGGCTTGATCACAATCGCTGCCACGCCCGGCTCGGCCTGCACGACAAAATCGGCTTCACGCACGCTTTCATCCCAAGCGATGGCAATCCCGGTTGCCTGGGCAAACTCACGGGATTCGTCACGGGTTTTGCAGGGCTCTTCCAGAAACGCAATGCGATCGCGCCACGCCGGGTTGACGTATTTGGCAAAACCGTCCGCTTTGGCCCGGCTCCAACTGCGGTTGGCATCGAGCCGTAGCTTGAGATCGGGCAAGGCTTCCAGCAATACGTTGACGACCATGCCATCGCGTACCGCCTCATACAGCCCCACTTTGACCTTGGCCACTTTCTCCCCCGGCAGTGCCGCCAACAGATCGAACAGCTCGTCCGGATCGCCAGTGCATAGAGGTGCCTTGCGGTAGTCGGCCTGCGTTGGCAATTCCCCGGCCATTTCCGCCAGGGCACAGCTGGTGCCGAAGGCCACCGATGGCCATTCGCTCTGCGCAGGCAGTTCACCCGCAATCCAAGCCTGCACCCAGGCCAAGGTAGCCTGCTGCGCCTGGTCGAGTGTCTCCTGGCTGAACTCCGGTAAGGGAGCTATTTCCCCCCACCCTTGCTGCCCATCCTGTTGCAGGTGGATCAGCAAACCATCTCGGGTTTTCAGCCGCTGGTTGCGCAGCACTACGCCCGCCTCCATCGGCAGGCTATAGCGATAGATCGCAGCAACACGGGTTAGTGCCGTCATTACGGGTTACGCTTGAATTTGCTGAAGTCAGGCTGGCGTTTTTCGATAAATGCGTTGCGCCCTTCCTGACCTTCATCGGTCATATAGAACAACATGGTGGCGTTGCCCGCCAGCTCTTGCAGCCCGGCCTGACCATCGCAGTCGGCGTTCAGTGCGGCTTTCAGGCAGCGTAGGGCCATAGGGCTGTTCTGCAACATTTCACGGCACCAGCGCACGGTCTCTTTTTCCAGATCGGCCAACGGCACCACGGTGTTGACCAAGCCCATATCCAGCGCCGCAGCAGCGTCGTATTGGCGGCACAGGAACCAGATCTCACGGGCCTTCTTCTGGCCGACGATACGCGCCATGTAGGAAGCGCCCCAGCCGCCGTCAAAGGAACCGACTTTCGGCCCGGTCTGGCCAAAGATAGCGTTATCGGCCGCAATGGTCAGATCGCACATCATATGCAGCACGTGACCGCCGCCGATAGAATATCCGGCCACCATCGCCACCACCGGTTTAGGGCAGGTGCGGATCTGGCGTTGGAAATCCAGCACGTTCAGGTGGTGTACGCCGCTGTCATCACGATAGCCGCCGTAGTCACCGCGCACTTTCTGATCGCCACCGGAACAAAAGGCTTTATCCCCGGCACCGGTAAGAATGATGGTGCCGATGCCGTCGTCATAGCGCGCGTTCGACATCGCCTCGATCATTTCCTTCACCGTGTGCGGGCGGAAGGCGTTACGCACCTGCGGGCGATTGATAGTGATTTTGGCAATGCCATCGCTGGACTTGTGATACAGGATGTCTTCGAAATCACCCGAGCAGTCCTGCCAGTCGATCGCGGCGTACAGTTGTTCTTCATTGGGATACAGCATGTTTGGTTCCTTTTTTTGCAAGAAATGCATCGAGCGCGGCGGCAAAATCTGCCGGATTGGCCAGATGAGCGTTATGGCCCGCTTCTGGCACGGTTTGCAATGGCAAACCGGCATCACGCGCCAACGCCTGAAACTTGTGATCGTCAGCACCGCATAACACCATCACTGGCAGTGCCAACTGTTGTAATTGTGGCACCAGCCAAGGTTGCCGCCCAAGAGACGTCGCCTCCAGCATATCGGCAATGGCAGGGCCGTGGTTGTCGGCACGGGCGGCGATCAACGCCTCGCGGTGTACCGGGCTGAGGTTGGCAAAGACCGGTTGGAGATACCAGTCGGCCAATACCGTTTTGATCCGTTCGGTGCGAAAACGCTTCGCCCAGGCGGCATCATGGGCACGCCGCTGGGCACGTAAATCCTCGTTCTCCAACCCTGGATTACCGCCTTCGATCACAATACCTTGTAGCCCTTGCGCTTCTCCGCAGCAAGCATGGTACATGGCAATGCGCCCACCGAGTGAATAGCCCACCAGCCAGTAACGCTCGATATTATGCTGCTGCAGCGTGGCGGTGATTTGCCTGCTGACATCGGCAAAGTCCAGGCAGGATTGATCGGCAGAGTCGCCATGGCCGGGTAAATCAATCGCCAGCGAGGGCCACTGTTCACAACGTGAGGCGATCACCCGCCACTCATTGTTGTTCCCTAGCAGACCATGCAGCCAGATCAACCATGGGCGTTGGCTTTCACCCTGTTGTAACACGCGGGAAGCCAGCATCAGTTTGCCCCCATTTTTTGTACCAGATGTTGCAAGGTTTCTGCGCCATCGCTCGGCGGCACCTGCAACTCAATCAGCGTGGCTCCGCTGTGACGCCAGGCTTTTTCCACTGCCTGCTGCAACTGCCCCCAGTTTTCCGGGCAGGCATAATCAAGCTGGAACATGGCTGCCGCCTGGCTGAACTCCACATCCTGCGGCATACAGTAAAACCGCTGGCGCTCAGGTTCCGGCGTTGGCAACAGCGAGAAAATCTGCCCGCCATTGTTATTCACCACGATCAGCACCGTGGGTGCCGAACACTGGCGCAACAGTGCCAGGGCGTTCAAATCGTATAGCGCGGAGAGATCGCCTACCACAGCCAACGTCGGCTTGGCTGTAGCGCGCTGGACCCCAGCCGCGGTGGAAATTAGGCCGTCGATACCGCTGGCCCCGCGGTTGCTGAACACCGGATAACCGGCAGGCAACTGGGTTAAGGCATCGATCAGGCGCACAATCAGGCTGTTACCGAGAAACAGTTGGCCGTTCTCTGGCAACAGCTCAGGCAGGCGATGGGCCAGTTGGGCCTCACCAAACCGGTTAACCAGGTATTGCGACGTCGCATCGAGGGCATCATCCGCCAACGCGGACAGATCGCCAGCCCAAGGTGAGCGAGGTTGCGCCGGATGCAGATCGAGCCACTCGCCAACGGCAGAACGAATACGGCGGCCACGATGATGCGCAGGATCGAGCCGCCCAGGCAGATCGTCGATCAGCCAGAACTCCTCCGGCTGGCAGCGCTCCTGCCACTGCAGCAGGCGTTTGCCCGTCAGGCTGCTGCCAAACTGCACCACCAACTGCGCACTTGCCAACAGATCGCGAGCCTGGGGGTTAGCCAGCCATAAGTCGGCACAGGGCAACGGTTGCCCCGTTTGCGAAAGGGCATCGCCGATCAGCGGCCAACCGAGCATGCCCGCCCATTCAGCCAGTTGCACGCCCTCTTCCGCCCCCATCCTGCCAGCGATAATCACGCCGCGCTTCTGCCGCCAGAAAAACCAGTCCGGCTGCTTAATAACCTGATGGGGATCCATTTCACGCAGCCAAGGGTGAGTATCCTGCCACCAGTCCCCTAACTCTGCCGACCACTGCTCATACAGCTGTTCATCTCCGCCATATAACGGCTCCGCAAACGGGCAGTTGATATGCAGGGCACCCTGCCGTAGGCGCGCCATCGCACTGTCCAGGGTAGATACCAGCCAGCGAGCCGGAATATCCGGGCTTGGGCGTGGCAAATCGATGTTCAAGGTGGGGTGGCTCGAGTAGAGGCCGTTTTGGCGGATCGCCTGATTGGCTCCGCAGTTAATCAACTCCGGCGGACGATCGGCGGTGAGAAACACCAGCCGCTCCCCGGTTAGCCCAGCTTCGATCAGGGCAGGATAAAGATTTGCTGCCGCGGTACCCGAGGTGACGATCACCGCCACTGGCTCACGCGTGGCCTTTGCCAGGCCGAGCGCTAAATGGCCCAGGCCCCGCTCATCGAAATGAGTATGACAGACAAAAGCGCGGTTCGCGGCAGCGGCCAACGTAAGAGGCGTGGAGCGCGATCCCGGAGCGATACAGACATGCCGCACTCCATGGCGGACCAGCGTTTCCAGCAGCAACGCCGCCCACCGGCGATTAAAAACACTTGTCGACATATTTCGCTCATCAGTAGTAAACAGAGGTTACGCGCCGAAGCCTACCCAAAGGAGGTAGCGAACCGGGGATCATAACTCTGAATTATATAAGTAATTATCTTTACGGCTTTTGCGCTGGCGCAAAAACGCCGTATTTCCCTGTGGCAGGTGGCCTGCAATAAATCAATTTCGACCCACCCATGCCAAATAGCGCCCCGAAAGAGAACAAAAAAGAAACATATAAAACACAACAAGTTTACACACGAAGATCGGCCTGCTCAATGCGCCTGCCCAGAATGTTCTGACTGCAACAGAGTGCGTAATCCCGCTGCCTTGTTTTCGATCTCTTGCCACTCCTGCGCCGGATCGGAACCGGCCACAATCCCCGCCCCGGCATACAGTTCAACCCGAGCATCCTCGATCTGGCAGGAACGCAGCGCAACACAGAACTCAGCCTGTGCCGCAGAAAGATAACCCGCAGAGCCAGCATACCAACCGCGGGAAAAAGGCTCATGCTGGCGGATAAACTCACGCGAGGCCTGGCGCGGCAACCCGGCCACCGCAGCCGTCGGCTGCAATCGTTGCAGGCAATCGGCATCATCACACTGGTTCAGTTGCCCTTCAATACGCCGCCGCAGATGCTGTACCTTGCGCAACCGTACCACTTCTGGTGGCAACACATCGACCGCTCTGGCACCGCCTTGCAAACGCTGGCAGATATCATCAACCACCAGCAGGTTTTCCTGTTGGTTCTTGCCGTCTTGCAGCAACCATTGAGCCAGTGCCTGGGCTTGCCGCTCATCGGGATGGTTGGCAACCGTGCCCGCCAACGCTTCGGTCAGCAAATGTTTTCCTTCACGCAGGTACAATCTTTCCGGGCTGGAGCCAAGAAATGCGGAATGTGCATCAAAGCGCAGCATAAAGTGGTAGCATTGGTGATTCACCCTGCGGCTGGCGGCCATCATCGCAGGGGCAAACAACGGACTCTCCAGCGTCAACACTGAGCTGCGCGCCAAGACCACCTTATCCATCTGCTGCCGATTTATCGCCTTCAGCGCATCGCGCAGCATGATTTCCCACCCGGAACGTTCCGGCTGATGCTGCACCGACAGCACTTTCACCTGTAAATTCTCGATCGGTTTGATCACCAGCAGATTTTCAAGCCAGGCAAGCGCCGCTTGGGCGTCATCACTCAATGCCTCTTCAGAAAACAGGTTTAGCGTCAGTTCACACTTGCCTTGGCGGCTGAGAATTTCCAGGCGCGGCAAAAACAGCTGGGCGTCACCGTCAAAGGCAGTAAGCCCCCATAAACGGGCCGCAGGATAGGCATTCACGAATGCCTGCGCCATTGAAGGGTTTGGAAACTGCCGCAAAGCGCCGCACACCGCCGCCTCCTGCCGCCCTTCGCGATGACGCCAGTAGAATTGAGGGAACAGCACCTGCGCCGCCAGCCACTCCAGCAGCAAATCGCTCAGATGGCCGGGAACCACCAGCGTTAGCTGCCGAAATCCGGCTTCACGGGGAAAGCCGTGCCCAAGCTGCTGACGTAGCCGCCGCAGCAATCCCGAAAGTTGTTCCACTACCACCTCATTAACCAAACGCTATGTGGGGAATTATACGGTAAATCAACCCTCACGGGCGGAAAAATAGCGCTTATTAACCCATACCTTCCGCCGCTAATTATTTATTAAAATTGAAGTTTAAGATTAAAAAACGACCACACGCGCGCGACGGAACTATACTTAGAAGTCATGTTCCTGCCGCAGTGAAATCTTGTCATATCAAATCGATAGTTAAATCAAGATGTTCACAGCCTCCCAACGGTATTAACCCGCTGTCCTTTGGGTCAGATGTAAGGAGCTTTTTGCGTGAAAGAAATACTTATCAATTGGTTAAAGAAGCAGCGTCGCCGTCCCAAAGTGGCCCGGTTGCCCTTACGGCATAATCAGGCTACTGCAGAAGCCCCTCCCGCCAGCAACATCAAGGCAGAGCTGTTTTCGGTCGATCAAATGGAACGCTACGGCCAGCGCCTGGCACGCTCCCATAAGCTGGCAACCCATAAAACGCCCTACTATTTGCTCAAACGTCTCGATTACAACGAGCGGGTATTGACGGACAGTTGCCGCAGGTTGAGCAACGATAAGAAAAACACTATGACCCCGGCGGGCGACTGGCTGCTGGATAATTTTTATCTTATCGAGGAGCAGATCCGCGTCGTTAGGCACCATCTGCCGAAAACCTTCGGGCGTGGGCTGCCACAGTTAGCCGCCCCGCACAATTGCCCACGAATTTTCGATATCGCCACCGAAGCTATTGCTCACGGCGACGGGCGATGGGATGCCGAGAGCCTGACGCGCTATATTGCTGCCTACCAAAAAGAGGCCAATCTGACCCTGGGCGAGCTTTGGGCACTGCCAGGCATGCTGAGGCTGGCGCTCATTGAAAACCTGCGCCGCGTTGCGGTAGAAGTGGCCCAGGCACAGGAAGAACGCAGCCTGGCCGATAGTTGGGTGACCAAAATGCTGGAGTCGGCGGAAAACGATCCGGCCAACCTGATCATTGTGATTGCCGATATGGCACGCTCCAACCCGCCCCGCACCAGCGCCTTCGTGGCGGAACTGGTGCGTCGTCTACAGGGGCACGGCACCATGCTGGCGCTACCGCTGACCTGGGTTGAACAACGCCTGGCCGAAGTCAGCCTGACCTCCGATGAGCTTATCCATCGTTTCAACCAACAACTGGCCGTGAGCCAACTTTCCGTCAGCAACAGTATCGCTGGCCTGCGACAACTGAGTGAAATGGATTGGGCGGAATTTGTTGAGACCATGAGCAAGGTCGATCAGACGCTGCGCGAAGACCCTACCGGGGTTTATCCACTAATGCATTTCGATACCCGTGACAACTATCGTCATGTGATCGAGCGACTGGCTCGCCACTGTTCTCACAACGAGGTAGAGGTAGCACAACACGCTCTGAATATGGCAAGGATCGCTGCTGAAGATCCCCGCAACGATCCACGCACTCATCATATCGGCTATTACCTGATTGACCATGGCCGCACGCAGTTAGAGCAACAGCTCGACGTCCGACTTAGCCGTATTACGCACATCCGTCAGGCACTCAGCCAATCCCCGCTGCTTTCCTGGCTGGGCAGCATCAGCCTGCTCACGACGGCCTGCTGGGCCTTGCTGTTACGCCATGCCCACCAAACCGGACTCACCTGGGGATTATTGATCTTGCTATTCCCCTTGGGGATGGTGCTCGCTCAGTTCGTTATTAGCCTGCTCAGTGAGATCACCACCCGCAGCCGTTCTCCGCAGCCGCTGCCAAGGCTGGATTTTTCCTGTGGTATCCCGGCAGAGTTCCGCTCGCTGGTTGCCATTCCCACGCTGATAAGCAGCAAGCCCGGCATTGACCAGTTGATCAACACGCTGGAAGTTTGTTATCTGGGCAACGCCATTAAGCACCTGCATTTTGCCCTGCTCACCGACTTTAATGACTCACCTCGGCAACAGCAGCCAGACGATGCCGAACTGCTGGCCTATGCCAGCCAGAAGATAACTGAGCTTAATGCACAGTATGCCTGCGAAGGGCCAAGCCACTTTTTCCTGTTCCATCGCGATCGCCAGTGGAATGAAAAACAGCAGAGCTGGATGGGGCTGGAGCGTAAACGTGGCAAGTTGAACGCGCTGAACGATTGGCTGCGCAACCGTGGCAATGCGTTTACCACCCAGATTGGCCATGGGCTGGAGGTGCTGAAAAACGTCAAATACGTGATCACCCTGGACAGCGATACCGTGCTACCGCGTGAAACCGCACACCGGCTGATCGCCGCCATGGCCCATCCCCTGAATCAACCCCAGTATGATGCCAAACTGCAGAGGGTGGTGGAGGGTTATGCCATCCTGCAACCCCGCATGGCCGAAGAGATCCCCGCTTATGGCCAGAGCCGTTATGCTGCCTTGTGCAGCAGCACACCGGGCAACGATCCTTATACCCAGATGGCGTCAGATATCTATCAGGATCTGTTTGGCGAAGGCTCGTTTATCGGCAAAGGGATTTATGATGTAGACGTCTTCTCCCACAGCCTGAAGGGCACCTGCCCGGAAAATCTGGTGCTAAGCCACGATCTGCTGGAAGGTTGCTATGCCCGTTCCGGTTTATTGAGCGACGTCTTGCTCTATGAGCAGTATCCAAGCAACTATCTGGTCGATGTTGCCCGCCGCACCCGCTGGATCCGCGGCGATTGGCAGCTATTGAACTGGCTGTTGCCCCGGGTCACCACCGAAGACGGTTCACGGGCAGCTAACCCATTAAGTACCCTGTCGCGCTGGAAACTGTTCGATAACCTACGCCGCAGCCTGGTAGCCCCCTGCTTCCTGTTGCTGCTGTTCTTTGGCTTAACCTGGCTACCGGATATCCCATACTGGTTGGCGGTGTTCGCCATTATTCTGCTGCTGCCCACGCTGTTGGCGCTGTTGCAGGATGTGGTGCGCAAGCCCCCGCGTCGGCCTGTTATTCAGCACTTGCAGCTGGCGCTGAAGGGCTCACTGCACCGGCTGTGTCAGATTGGTCTGCGTCTGGCCGAGCTACCTCATGAAGCCTGGTACAGCCTGAAGGCCATTGGCATCACCCTGTGGCGTTTGCTGTTCAGCAAACGTAATCTGCAAGAGTGGACCAGCTTCGACCAATCCAAACACCATCTGACCGTCACGCTGGCGAATTTTTACCGCAACCTGTGGATCAACCCGTTTGCTGGCGTTTCATTGTTGCTATTGGCTGCCTTTTCCAGCCCGATAGCGCTGTTAGCCGCGATCCCGCTAGCCGCCTTGTGGATCCTGTCACCGTACCTGCTCTATTCGCTCAGCCTGGAGCCACAGCGCAGCAAAACGGCCATCGACGATCGTCAGCGCCGTTTCCTACGCCAGAGCAGCCGCGAAACCTGGGAGTTTTTCGCTACCTTTGTCACCCAGCAGGAAAACTGGCTACCGCCGGATAACTACCAGGAAATTCCAGAGCCGGTAGTGGCGCACCGCACGTCACCCACCAATATCGGGCTGGCGCTGTTGGCCGACCTCACCGCCTATGATTTCGGCTATATCACCCTCAGTGCAGCCTTGCAGCGTATTACCCTGACGTTGAATACGCTCGATCGCATGGAGCATTATCGCGGTCACCTGTACAACTGGTACGACACGCGCACCCTGGAGCCTTTGAATCCGCGTTATGTTTCTAGCGTGGACAGCGGTAATTTCGCGGGCCACATGCTGACCCTGAGCTCAGGCCTGCCAGCGTTGGCTATGCAGCCAGTTATCGAGCCAGCCCGCATTCTGGCCGGAGTGGAAGATACGTTGCTGATACTGGAGCAGCACTGGGGTAACGCCGCACCGAAAGGATTAACCAAACTGCGCAAACACTGGGAACAGGCGCAGAACGCCCATCCGGCGGCACTACAGGCTGAACTCAATGAAATGCGTAACCACTGTAATGGATTACAGGAACCCGCTCTGCAACAGGGTGACGAGGTCAAACGCTGGGCAGGCAACCTACACCAGCAGCTCAACGATCTGTGTGCCGAATGGGCATTATGGTTTAGCTGGCTGAGCGACAGCATGCCGGAGCTGGAACAAATCCCTAGCGTGCATTGGCTGGCCAACCCACCTAAACAGTTGACGCTGTCGACTGAACAGCAAACACAGTTGGATGCCGTGCAACAACTGGCAGCAGAACGCCTCGAACAGTTAGCGCAGTTGGCACGGCGCCTGACAGCAATGGCGCAAATGGACTTCAGCTTCCTGTATGACGAAGCCACCCATTTACTGACCGTCGGTTTCAACTGCGATCAAAACCGTGCCGACAGTGGTAAATACGATCTGCTGGCCTCGGAGATCCGCCTGACCAACTATGTAGCGATTGCCACCAACCAAATTCCACAGCGTAGCTGGTTTGCGTTAGGCAGGCTGTTTACGGTGATCGACAAGGAGCCAGCGCTGATGTCCTGGAGCGGCTCAATGTTTGAATACCTGATGCCGCAACTGGTGATGCCTGCCTATCCCGATACGTTACTGGTGCAAATGTGCCGCTCTGCAGTCGAGCGGCAAATTGCCTGGGGCAAGGAGCGCGGTGTACCGTGGGGGATTTCCGAGTCCGGCTACTTCGGTTTTGACGCTTTGCAAAACTACCAGTATCACGCCTTTGGTGTACCGGGGTTAGGGCTGCGGCGTGGGCTGGGTGACGACATGGTGATCGCCCCTTACGCCACCATGATGGCGCTGATTGTCGATCCGGACAGTGCCTGTAGCAACCTGGTGGAACTGGAAAAAAACGGTGCCAAGGGTCGTTATGGCTTCTATGAAGCGCTGGATTACACCACGTCGCGCCTCAGCCGGGGGCAACTGTATGTCATTGTTCGCTCCTATATGGCTCACCACCAGGGTATGAGTTTCCTGGCGCTGTCACACCTGCTGTTGGATGCGCCGATGGTGAAACGCTTTGCCAGTTACCCTGCCTTCCAGTCAACCCGTTTGCTGTTGCAGGAACGTGTGCCTGATGCGGTTGAGCTGTACAGCACCCGCCGCCACTTCGAAACCCATGAAGGCGCGATTACACCGGCCAGCTTCGCCGCGCGTGAGTTCACCCGTGTGGATACACCGATCCCGGAAGTCCAGTTGCTGTCGAATGCCAACTACCACCTGATGATCACCCAAACCGGCGGCAGCTACAGCCGCTGGCAGAATCTGGCGCTGACCCGTTGGCGTGAGGATGCCACCTGCGATAATTGGGGCGCATTCTGCTACCTGCGCGATCCGCAAACCGGCGAGGTGTGGAGCAATACCTGGCACCCTACCGGCGATACCGAAAAAGGCGGCTATCGCGCCGTCTTCAACGATGCCGGGGCGGAATTCCAACGCAAGCAGGGGCTGCTGTCGGTGAAAACCCAGGTAGTGATTTCCCCTGAGGACGACATCGAACTGCGGCGCTTAACCTTGGTGAACCGGGGCAAACAGCCGCGGACCATTGAGATCACCAGCTATGCCGAAGTGGTGCTGGCCCCGGCCAGCAACGATTTGGCCCACCCGGCGTTCAGCAATCTGTTTGTACAAACCGAGCTGTTGCAGGAACAGGATGCCATTCTGTGCCATCGCCGTCCGCGTGAGCCGAAAGAAAAATCGCCGTGGTTGCTGCATATGATGTCGGTCCAAGGTTCCAGCAGCAAAACGTCCTTTGAAACCGACCGGGCCAAGTTTATCGGCCGTGGCCGCACGGCAGCCAACCCGCAGGCGCTATATCAGAATCAACCCCTGACCAATAGCGCCGGGCCGGTGATCGATCCGATCATCGCCATCCGTCAGCGGATCCGGCTGGAACCCAACGTGCCGCTGACGCTGGATATCTTCTACGGCGTGTGTGAAGACCGAGCCACCAGCCTGGCGATGTTGGAGAAGTACCGCGACCGCCATATGGCCGATCGTATTTTCGAACTCGCCTGGTCGCACAGCCAGGTGGTGTTGCGCCAGTTGAACGCCAACGAAGAAGACGCCAATCTGTTTAACCGCCTGGCCAGCGCGGTGGTGTTCCCGGCGCAGGAAATGCGTGCCGCCAGCAATGAAATCATCAATAACCGCCGCGGGCAGTCCGGCCTGTGGGGCTATTCGATTTCCGGCGATCTGCCGATCGTGCTGCTGTCCGTCACTGACATTGAGAATATCGGGCTGGTGCAACAGCTCATTCAGGCACACAACTACTGGCGGCTGAAAGGATTATTGGTCGACCTGGTGATCCTCAATGAGGATTCCGGTGGTTACCGGCAAGATCTGCAAAATCGCATCATGGGGCTGATCGCCGCCGGGATGGAGTCTTCCCTGACGGACAAACCCGGAGGGATCTTCGTACGCTCCAGTGAACATATGTCACCGGAGGATCACACCTTGCTGCTGAGCGTAGCGCGGATCTATCTGGATGACCGCCGCGGTGGCCTGACGGAGCAACTCAACCAAAGGTTGCAACTGCCGCAAACGCTGCAACAGCCATTGGGGCCACCGACCGCCTCCTCCAAACTGGCTACCATGGCCAATTTGCCGCGTAATCTGCATTCACCGCAGTTGCCGATCATCGACAAGCTCCAGTTCTACAACGGGTTTGGCGGATTCTCGGAAGATGGCAGCGAATATGTGATCGCCATGAACGAAAGCAAGGTGACGCCGGCTCCGTGGTCAAACGTTATCGCCAACCCGATGTTCGGTTCGGTGATCTCTGAAAGCGGCCAAGCCTACACCTGGTATGAGAATGCGCATGAATACCGCCTGACGCCTTGGGATAACGATCCGGTCAGCGATCGCAGCGGCGAGGCTTTCTATCTGCGCGATGAAGAGAGTGGTCACATCTGGTCACCAACGCCGCTGCCCGCCCGTGGGCGCGGTCATTACCTGACGCGTCATGGCTTTGGTTACAGCGTATTTGAACACCGGGAAGGCGGTATCGATAGCCAGTTGACGATGCTGGTTGCCAAAGACGCCCCGGTGAAACTGTTCCTGTTGACGCTCACCAACACTTCTGGCCGGACGCGTAAGCTCTCGACCACCGGCTATGCCGAGCTAATCCTCGGTGATTTGCGCCAGAAATCGGCGATGCACGTAGTCACCCGTGTGGCCACACCGCCTGGCGGCTGTGGCATCCTCGCCACCAACCATTACACCAGCAGCGGATCGCCACGTACTGCGTTCTTCGGCGTTACCGGAGTCCATTGTTCGGTCACTGGCGATAGGCGGGAATTCATTGGCCGTAACGGTTCGTTGGCCGCTCCTGCCGTGCTTAAGCTGCGGCGGTTATCCGGCAAGACCGGTGCCGGGTTAGATCCCTGTGGCGCGGTGCAATCGGCCATCAGCATGATCGATGGCGATCAGCGCAGCTTTGTGTTTGCGCTTGGCCTGGGACAGGATGGCGACGAAGCCGAATCCCTGCTGCGCCAGTACCTCAACGAGGAGGCTTTGCAACACGAATTGCAGCAGGTCGATGCTCATTGGGACAAGATCCTCAACAAGGTGCAGATCGGTACGCCTCATCCAGCGGTTAACCTGCTGGCTAACGGCTGGTTACTGTATCAAACCCTCTCCTGCCGCATTCACGCACGCAGCGGTTATTACCAGTCCGGCGGCGCATTTGGCTTCCGCGATCAGCTCCAGGATACCTTGGCCCTGACGCATGCCTTGCCTGAGCGGATGCGTGAGCAGATCCTGCTGTGTGCTTCGCGCCAGTTTGTTGAAGGCGACGTTCAGCACTGGTGGCATCCACCACAGGGCAACGGGGTGCGCACCCGCTGCTCCGATGATTACCTGTGGTTGCCGCTGGCGATTTGCCACTACCTCGACACGACCGTCGACTCATCAATCCTCGAAGAACAGGTGGGTTATCTGGAGGCCCGTATACTGGCACCGGGTGAGGAGTCTTCCTATGAACAGCCTGGCATCAGCCCGAAACAGGAAAGCCTGTATCTCCACGGGGCCAGAGCGCTGAAGCATGGCCTGACCTTTGGCGAGCATGGCTTGCCGCTAATGGGGGCCGGTGACTGGAACGACGGCATGAACATGGTGGGATTGGAAGGCCGGGGTGAGAGCGTTTGGCTGGGCTTCTTCCTGTTCTATATTCTGCAACGTTACGGCAAACTGGCCACCCATCGCGGCGATCTTGAGCTGGCAGAACTGTGCCGCGAGGAAGCAGAAAAACTGCGCGCCAACCTGCACAACAACGCCTGGGATGGCGAATGGTATCGCCGTGGTTACTTCGATAGCGGAGAGCCCCTGGGTTCACACCAAGCGGCAGAATGCCGCATTGATGCCATAGCCCAGAGTTGGTCGATCCTTTCCGGTGCGGGTGACAAAGACCGCAGCGCGCAGGCAATGCAATCTCTGGATAAGCACCTGGTGGACGACCAGGCCGGCATCATCAAACTGCTGACCCCGCCCTTTGACGGTAACGGCCCGAATCCTGGCTACATCCGGGGTTACCTGCCCGGCGTGCGGGAAAACGGCGGTCAATACACTCACGGGGCGGTATGGGCGGTGATGGCGTTCGCCGAGATGGGCAATATCGAGCGCGCCTGGGAACTGATGGCGCTGATTAACCCCATCAACCACAGCCTGGATAGTACCGCAGCGGAGCGCTACAAGGTCGAACCTTATGTCGCCACGGCAGATATTTACGCGGTCGCCCCACACGTTGGGCGTGGGGGATGGAGCTGGTATACCGGCTCGGCGGGCTGGATGTATCGGTTGATCGTCGAGTCGTTGCTGGGGCTAAAACGCCACGGCAATACGCTTTCCATCCACACCCGCTTACCGGCAGATTGGCCGCCGGTCACCCTAACCTACCGTGAAGGGGAAAGCGAATATCACTTCACCCTACGCCAAGGGGAAGGGGAAACGCAGGTGATTATTGATGGTGTATTGCAACAGGAAGCGGTGATTAGCTTGGCTGATGAGGCCAAAATCTATCAGGTGGAGGTGATACTGGGGCGTTAACCTTAAGAGGCGCGGTAGCCAAGTAACTGCGTTTACTACCGCAACTCCCAAAGTTTGTGACAGGAGGGAGTCATTGCAGGTTAGCCGACCGTTGAGCGCATGGATGCGCGATTGCAAGCCCCAAGGACGGGTTTACGGCGTGTCGGTGTTCTGCATGACTCCTTCCTGTGACACTATTCGGCAGCTTCCACTGCCTTACTAGTTTTACTTACGGGCCAGCAATAGCCCAAGCACCAAACCTACCGTGGCACCAATGCCGACACTGTGCCAAGGCTTGTCACGGACATAGTCATCGGCGCGACATGCCACCTCTTTCGCCCGCACGTAATAACATTCTGAGCTATTTGCCAGACGCGACTTGATGTCTTTTAGCGCCCGCTCGGCATGGGATTTGATATCCGTATAGGCCTGATCGGCTCGATCGCCAGAGTAATCCAACACGTCTTGCAGCGTGTCACTCAGCATTCTCAGATCGTCATCCAGCGTCGTTTGGTTCTCGTCTCGGTTTTTCGCCATCTTTAAGCTCTCCGTTAGTAGTCAATTCAACGTTGCTTAGCCATCAACAACCCTTGGTCGTAGTCCCATGGTAGGACACGACCTGGATACACGCCATCGGAATGTTGATGAAAAAAGAGGCATGACAAGAAACGGACGCCCTTTCAGGCGTCGGTGGAGGCCTGTTCGGCCAGCGCTACCGAGGGGGATTTACGGCGTGCGGCCAGCCACAAGCCACTGTTTTTCATCGCGTAGCCAAACAGTAACCCGACCAACAGTGAGGCTGTAATCAATGGCCAGTTACCGTCACCGGCGAAGGTGGCGCAGGCACCGATAAAAGTCCCGGGAACAAAACCAAGCCATTGCTGTTTAGCCTGAATGCACATCAGGAAAGCGACAACGCCGGTCAGCAGGTAGCCCAGAATGCTCCAGGCAGGCTCCAATGCGCTACCGTGAATAATGACCATCGCCCAGAACACGCCGCTCAAACAGGTCAGTGTGCTGATTGCCAGGCCCTTGAGGCCACCTTGCGGACAGGCAAAATAGGCCGTGCAGCCAAGAAAGCCCGCCCAACTGATTAGCCCAAGGCTGATGGCAACCCAGCCCCATACGCCGGAGAGAATACCGGTAGTTACCGCAATGGCAAAAATGACGTTCATAATCCTGATCCGCTAAAATTAATCCGCTTAGTTTACGCGAAACCAGACCGCTATATGTGATAAAAATCACAAATAAAATGTAATTTGATATATAAAAATCACAAAAATGAGATTTTAATCACAAAAATAGCGTGTTTTTTCATCATGCAATGCGTGAATACCTGTAGCCTCATTACTGAGTTAACGCGGTAATACCGAGCGACCACCGGCCAACAACGTTAAAAAATAATCAGGATCGGCGCGGGAAGCCCACTCGCGTAACCCATATCCCCAACCCCACACACACCATGGCGCTGAGCAGGAATAGCAGGTTAACCGCCAGTTGCAGACTGGCATGGTCGATGATACTGCCAAGCAAAATGGGCACCCAGTTGGCAACATAAGCAATCACATAGAACAGTGAGATCAGGCGTGCATGGCTGGCTTTGGGTGAAATCAGGTTAACCAGTGTCGCACTGCCGACAAAGATGGCTCCGTAAGCATAACCGGCAATGACCATCCCCGCAGCGGCCAGCCCCAGCGAATGGATCTGAATGGCTTCGGCAAATACCACCACCGCTAACGCCTGTGCCAGGCAGCCAAACATTAGCGAATGCCGCGCATTAATTTGGCGGCTCAGGATCTGGCTGACCCCGGCAATCAGCAGGTAGACCGCAATCACATAGCCGAAACTGCTGCGGTTTTGCATGCCCAACAGCGTTTCCGCCACGTTGGGGCCGATCGCCAGGATGCTGGCAGCCAGCGCCCAACAGACAAACAGCGCGCTGGCACACACGAAAAACCGGCTCCCGGTCGCACGCAGGCCCGCGGACAAGG
>NZ_JADACK010000017.1:0-359049 GCF_015673035.1 Serratia sp. Res13-Sevr-LER1-36-b
CCGATCGAGTCGGGTGAAAGTGTAGTGATTCATCATGAGCATCGGCTGACTCACCTTGGACTAAAGGGTGATCGAGTTTGCTGATATGACCTCTTTAGTTCCAAATGGGCAGGGGCAAACAGCACCCTCTCCCTGTGGGAGAGGGTTGGGGTGAGGGGCGTCAGACGTTTTTACGCTCGATGGTTTCTTCGCCCCAGTACAGTTGGTCGGCTTCGGTTTTACTGAACGCCAGCGGCAGCACTTCATCGCTGCCTTCTTCCCAAATTTTTTGCGCCAAAACCTCGTCGTTACCGGCCAACTCAAAGATCGCTTCGGCAATTTCTACCGAGGTTTCACGCACTGTCGCCCAAGATTTCACATTATGATTTGCCATGACTGCTCTCCTGTTGAGTGTGAGGCACAGCCTAGTATAGGCCACAATTCTGCTGCTGGTTTTTGCAAGGCATGCGTATTATTGCCGAAAATTCAGGGCGGAACGCCTACGGCAAAATGCAAAACGGCGTGGTATTCTTTGCCGCGTTTACATCAACAGAGGAAAAATTATGTCTAGCGCACTGAGCAACGATCAAGAACTGGTTTCCGATCTGGTTGCCTGCCAACTGGTTATCAAGCAGATCCTGGATGTGATCGACGTGATCGCGCCGACCGAAGTACGGGACAAGATGGCCAGCCAGCTCAAGAGTATCGATTTTAGCAGCCACCCGGCCGGGGCCGATCCGATCACCAAGCGGGCGATTGAAAAAGCGATTGCGCTGATTGAGATGAAGTTTAACCGCGAGTAACCGGGTTATCTTTTGTTCAAGATGGGCAGGGAGATCTAAACGGCCGGTTAAACTTCGTTTAAGTTGCCTATGCTAGCATTGATGATTAGGTTAACAACATAATCATAAGGCTGCTAAGGTTTGGGGCGTAAAAAACTGCTGGTGATAGCGGCAACGCTGTTTGCCTGCTTGCTTTTCTATCTGCTGGCTCTGGATAGCTATTGCGATCAAGGTGGGAAGTTTGCACTGGGCATTTGCTCTATCACGCGTATCGTTCCCTGGTAACATGGCGAAATAACAATTTTTCGCAAACTTGCCCCTGGCCTTGGTGGGAATGTTACTATATCGGCTTGGTTGAGGCAGTAGAGTAGATAGGGTTGTCCATGTTTGATTTAGCTTCTGGCCCGTCCGGCCTGATTTCCATCGCCGTTATGGTGTTGGCTGTATTGCTTGGCCTGTGGGTCTGGTTCATAGTGAATCGCGCCAGCGTACGTGCCAACGAACAGATCCAGCTGTTGCAGGAAATCGCCGAGCAGCAGCGCCAGCAAACGGCACTGTTAAAAACGTTGGTGCAAACCGCCCGAGGGGACAAGGCATCGGTTGACGATTATGATGATGACCTTAGCCCGGCACTGAGTTATAAAGGGTTCATCCCAGAGCGTTAATTGCGCACCTCATTTGGTGAGAAGGTTAAGGACACGTCGGTTATCTCAGTTTCAGTTTTAACCGGATCGCCTTCTCACCATTCCGTTTCAGTAAAACACCATCCCCTGATAGGGTTTCTCCCGGCAGGCTGCCAACCGGCTTGCCAGATCGCCACAGTGGATTTCCAGCGCGTGCCGATCGGGATCGAGAAAATAGCAAGATTCGCCCTCACTGTGATTGCTCTTCCACTCCTGTACGCCAACTTTGCGCAAACGCTCCACAATGACGGCAAAGTTCTCGGGTGCCACACTAAACGCGTAATGCGTATAGTCGCTCAACATCTCTTTTTTTCGGGCATCATCCAGTGACAGGCATAGCCACAGTTCACCCAATGCAAGATAGGCACCTTGATGCCAGCGGGCTTTGGGGGTAAACCCCAGCACATCCACATAAAAGCGAAAACTGCGCTCAACCTCACTTACCGCGAGCGTCAGGTGGTTAAGACCCAGCAACATAATCAATTCATCCGTAAGTAAAAATAATGTTAACGACGCGCGAGCTGTCATAAATCTGTCGTATTGGCATCGTAATGTAGCGCCAACTCTACGAAAGATGGATATCAGCAATGATTAGATGGTACGAAGAAAGCGACGCCGAAGTAAACCGCAGCATTGCGTTAATCACCGGGGAAAACCCTGACAAATGGTACCCTTACGGCGGCGTGAAAGGGAAAGACTACTGCAAGAACCCCTCCGATGCCTGGCCGATTATCTGCGCCAACAAAATAAGCCTTAATGCTCCTGAACAAAGTGACCAGCCACAGTGGCAAGCCAGTATTATCACCCAGCAAGGGGAGTGGCAAGCCGGTAGTCATAGCCCGTTGCGGGCCGCAATGATCTGTTTTTTATTGAGTCAGCAAGCGCAATAAATCAAATGTTAGTCGATAATGTAGATGACCCGTAATGATGAGACACCGCCTTATTCTGACAATGGACCTGTCGCTGACGGAGACTGTTTTATGAAGCGCATTATCAAAGGTGATACCAATCTCTCACATTTAGTGATTGCCCATGCGGCGATCGATTGTCATGCCAAAAGCTATGGGCTGCACCGACAAGGCTGGCCCTCAACCTACCTGATAAAGTATCAAAACGATCGCGTGGCGGTGGAGGTCATCACCCGCCGTCAATCCTATGTGGCGACGCTGATGATCGGCGCACGTAACCTCAGCAAACTGTGCGGTATGCCAAGCTAGCTGGCGTAGCAAACCTCTTGTAACCTCCTGGCCCGGTGAATGATTACCGGGCGCTAATCCTTGATGCCTGAAAGGTTAAGTGTTAAAACGCCCGCAGGTTTATTTATTGGTTGGCGATATCTTGCGCAATGCTGCCTGGATACTCAGCCGGACGAGGATAAGATGGGCGGTCAGCTTCAGGATACCCCGCTAAAACGCGGTTTAAAAAATAGACATATACAACTTATTGCCTTGGGAGGTGCCATCGGTACCGGCCTATTCCTGGGTATTGCACAAACCATTCAGATGGCCGGGCCTTCCGTGCTGCTGGGCTATGCCATTGGCGGTTTTATTGCCTTTTTGATCATGCGCCAACTGGGGGAGATGGTGGTGGAAGAGCCGGTGGCCGGTTCCTTTAGCCATTTTGCCTATAAATATTGGGGAGACTTTGCCGGTTTCTTATCCGGTTGGAACTACTGGGCGATGTTTATCCTGGTCGGTATGGCGGAACTGACCGCCGTAGGGATTTATATTCAATACTGGTGGCCGGAAATCCCAACCTGGGCATCGGCGGCAGTTTTCTTCGTCGTGATTAACCTGGTCAATCTGGTGAACGTACGCCTGTATGGGGAAACCGAGTTCTGGTTTGCCATCATCAAGGTGGCGGCGATCCTAGGGATGATCGTATTTGGTGCCTATCTGTTGGCCAGCGGCAACGGTGGCCCGGAAGCCAGCATTAGCAACCTGTGGGATCAGGGCGGCTTTATGCCACACGGCATCAGCGGCCTGGTGATGGCGATGGCGGTGATCATGTTCTCGTTCGGTGGGCTGGAAATGGTGGGTATCACCGCAGCAGAAGCAGCCGATCCGCGCCGTAGCATTCCTAAAGCCACCAATCAGGTGGTGTATCGCATCCTGATCTTCTATATCGGCTCGTTGACGGTGCTGTTGTCACTTTACCCGTGGGGCAAGGTTGTGGAAGGGGGCAGTCCGTTTGTGATGATCTTCCATGCGCTCAACAGCAACCTGGTGGCGACCATGCTCAACGTGGTGGTACTGACGGCGGCGCTGTCGGTCTACAACAGCGGCGTGTATTGCAATAGCCGGATGCTGTTTGGCCTGGCGACACAAGGCAATGCGCCAAAGGCGCTGACCAAGGTCAACAAGCGTGGCGTACCGGTGCTGTCTATCGCGTTATCGGCGCTGGCCACCTCGGTAGGCGTATTGATTAACTACGTCATGCCCGGCGAGGCGTTTGGCTTGCTGATGGCGCTGGTGGTCTCAACGTTAGTGATTAACTGGGTGATGATTTGCCTGGCGCACCTGAAATTCCGCGCGGCCAAGGATCGCCAAGGGGTGATCACCAGCTTTAGGTCGCTATGGTATCCGTTTGGCAACTATCTGTGCCTGGTGTTCCTGTCGTTGATCCTGGTGATCATGTACTTCAGCCCAGGGATCCGCATCTCCGTACTGTTGATGCCGGTTTGGGTACTGTTGTTGTGGGTTGGATTTTTGCTGACCCGGCGTAAAAAGGCGGGTGGTAACAAGAGGTAGTTTTCACGTAGGAGGCGCCGCAGCGCCTCCAAACGGTTAACGGGCGACGGCATTGCCCTGATGGTGGCGCCCCAGCCGCAGCAGCTTTCTGCACAGCAGGAACAGGGTGCTGATAACATCAATCACCACCACGCTAAGCATCAGCAGGCCCAGCATAAAAAAGCCTGCCAGGGTGCTTGCCAGTAACAGCAGCGGTGACGGTACGCGTAGCCGGCGCAGCTTCATTGCCAGATACATTTTCCAGTATTGCCCTTGCGTAGTCAGCGCTCGGCGATAGCGGCCCATACGAACGCGTGACTTGCCTGATGCAGTCCTGCTCATAACTCCTCCTTTTCAGAATGTCCTAGTAAGTAAATCACAAGGTTCTTAAGAAAGGCTTAACAGGTTCTTGGCGACCTTGGCCTTCTTACCCTGGCTATGACAACAATATCCACAAAAAGGTCAGTTGTTTGTCATTGCGATATTATAAGCTATTGGGTAGGCAACCTTGTAACGGTTGCGGAAACACTATGGTACTACAGGGAGAGAATGGGTTGAAAATAACCAACAAATATTACGACGCCAGCAAAGCGCATCATACGCCACAGGGATTCTGCAACCCGGAGCCGTCGCTACACCAGGCCGGGGATCTGAAGCGCTGGCAAGATGAACGCAAGAAGCTCGGCCTGCCCAAACCTCCTCAAGCAGGCTACGAACAGTTCATCTCCAACTGGTGGCAAGCCGCCGATCTGAGCGGCGATCAGGACCGTGTATGGTGGTTGGGCCATGCTTCTCTGCTGTTGCGCCTGGGGGGCCGCCATGTGCTGATCGATCCGGTACTGTCGCCAAGGGCATCACCTGTGAGCTTCTACGGCCCGCATCGCAAGACACCACCTCCGCTAACGGTAAAGCAGTTGCCCGCGGTAGATGTGGTGCTGATTTCCCATAATCACTACGACCATCTGGATCGCCAAACCATCAGGGAACTGACCAAACGCTTTCGCAATGCCACCTTCGTTGTACCGTTGGGCCTCAAACGCTGGTTCAGCCATTACCCGGCCAAACGGGTGGTCGAACTGGATTGGTGGGAGAGCCTGACGCTGGACGAAATGACGGTCTACGCCACGCCAGCACGCCACTGGAGCATGCGTACACCGTGGGATCGCAACCGTTCTCTATGGTGTGGCTGGGTGATCCATCACCCGGCGCTGCGTTTTTATTTCTCTGGTGACAGCGGTTACAGCGAGCGGTTGGTCGATATCGGCACCCGCCTTGGGCCGTTCGATATCGCGGCGCTGCCCATTGGTGCTTACGCCCCAAGATGGTTCATGCAAGAGCAGCATATGGACCCGCAGCAGTCGGTGAGGCTGTATCAGCAATTGAACGAACCCAGAGTGATCCCTATCCATTGGGGCGTGTTTGAATTGGCCGATGAGTCGTTGGATGAACCGCCTGAACAACTCAGCCTGGCACTACGCGAGGCCGGGGTTGAGCAGCACAGTTTTTATCCGCTGAAGATTGGTGAACATCTGGAGGTTAGCCCTAACTCCTAATGAGTATCATGGGGTTGCGGCGCACCCCGCATCGGGTGGCGCTGTGTGTGGTGCGGCTTTGCGGGGTTTGCGGCGGGTAATGGATAAAACAGCTACGCCAAGATTAGCGAATAAAAAGCCTTGGCGATTTTGTTAATCTTCGGCGGAAATAGCCGCTGAGCGGGTAGGTGGTATTTTTATTATTTGTTTTTATCCTTACTAACTTAGCTACGGATATAAACTTGTAGGGCGGGGGGCTATTTCGTCCACTTGCACATTCTTGGTGCAAAATTTGGCTCGCTGCATGATTATGCACTGGTCTGCGTGAGCGTTTTGGCCCGAGTGAACGATTCTGTTGTGGCGGGCCAAAGCATAACTGTCCTGCTATGACAGGCTTTGCTAGCCAAAGGTCGGATCAGTAGGCCGTTTGGCCCCCGGTCATCGATATTCAATAGTTGCATATAAAATTCCATAAATATTCAAATTTTTTTACGTTCTTTGGCCTGTCCGCGGCTTATATGTGGTCAAAACCGCTTGCTGCCGAGTTGAAAGAATTGTTAAAACTGAGGCGCCACGCGGAGTACAGCGCAGCTTCTTTACAAAGCAGAAAATAGCCAAGGCTTCAACCTCTTTTGCCCTATTTAAGCTATTCTTGCGGCTGACCGTTTCAAATATGTGCGACACGTCCATGAGTGATTAAAAATGGCTTGCCATCGATTCCAGAGTATGTGATAACGCACTTGGGTAAAACGAGGTACAGTTCTGTATATGTGTGGCATTTTCAGTAAAGAAGTTCTGAGTAAAGACGTTAGCGTTGAATACCGCTTCTCTGCCGATCCTTATCTTAGTGCCTCAAGCAGTAACGACTCTAGTTTGTCTATGTAACGCCTACGGGCGGTTTAAACAATCCAAAGGAAATACTCAAGATGGCAAAGATCAAAGGTCAAGTTAAGTGGTTCAACGAGTCTAAAGGTTTCGGTTTCATCACCCCGGCTGACGGCAGCAAAGACGTGTTCGTACACTTCTCTGCAATCCAGGGTAACGGCTTCAAAACCCTGGCTGAAGGCCAGAACGTTGAGTTCGAAATCCAAGATGGCCAGAAAGGCCCATCTGCAGTAAACGTTACTGCAATCTAATCAGCGTCAGCTGAACAAAAAACCCGCCTTAGTGCGGGTTTTTTCGTTTCTGGCGTCGGTGAATGTCACCCGGTAATGATGATGCCGGAATACTGATTACGGCCTTTAATCCCCGGATGGCTGGGATCTAGTGCACGGCGATGGCTGTTGCGGCGATAGCTGGTGTATTTAAAGCGCTGGGGCTGCCGTGGGTCGCTGTTGAGCGTGCAGATGGTGCAAGTGCCTGCGTGATCGACCGCGGCGAATCCCAAGGCTTTGAGCTTGTTTACGGCGATGGCGGCCAGATCCAGATGGCGGTGGGTCGGGCTGATCAGCTCTGCTGGCAAGGGCAGTGCCTGCCGAAACTGTTCGACCAGCTCCTGATTAACCTGATAGCAGCAAGCGCCCGCAGCGGGGCCGATGGAGGCCACCCAGTTGGCGGTATCGTCATCCTGGCCGATGTGTTTGGCCATCTGCTCCAGAATGCCATCCAGCAGGCCGCGCCAGCCCGCATGTACCGCAGCAATGGCGCTACCGTCTTTACGGCTGAAAATGACCGGCAGGCAGTCTGCGGTTAATACGCTGATCAGGATCCCTGGCTCACGGGTAAAGAAGCCATCGGCTTCACCGCATTGCTGGCCTGCCTGATGGATATCGACTATGCGAATACCGTGTACCTGTTTTTTCTCAGGCAGCGTATTGCGAAAGGGCTGTAACGGCGTTGGCAGAAGGGCACCTTTATTGCCAAAGCCATGAGCGATGCCAGGAACGCCGCTGAGCAGCGGGGAATAGTCGGTCATAGAACGTCTTTGCCTGTGGCTGAGAGGAGATATCCAGTGTAGCCAGCTTTTGGATTACTTGGCTAGTGGCAGATGGGCATCCGCCTTGCATCGTACACCAGCCTTCTTTAGACTACCCGCGCCATCTCTCTCTGGGATCTCATCCATGTCTTATCAGTGCCCCCTGTGCTTCCAACCGCTTGATTTCGCAAACCAACAGTGGCGTTGCGAAAATAACCATCAATTCGACCGTGCCAAAGAAGGGTACGTCAACTTAATGCCGGTGCAACACAAGCGTTCTAAACAGCCGGGTGACAGTGCCGAGATGATGCAGGCCCGCCGCGCATTTCTTGACGGCGGCTACTACCAGCCGTTGCAACAGCGAGTGGCCGAACTGTTAGCCAGCACCTTGCCTATTGAACCACAGGCACTGCTGGATATTGGCTGTGGTGAAGGCTATTACACGGCCGCCGTGGCTGCACGCTTGTCTCAGGAGCGGACCGTAGCGGTGTATGGCCTGGATGTCGCCAAGGTGGCGATTCGCTCGGCAGCCAAACGCTACCCGACGGTCTCTTTCTGCGTGGCTTCCAGTCATCGTCTACCGTTTGCCGACGCGTCGCTCGATGCTGTGTTACGTATCTATGCACCCTGTAAAGCCGAGGAATTGGCGCGAGTAGTCAAGCCGGGTGGGGTGGTTGTGACGGTGTCACCGGGGCCGCGTCACCTTTATCAGCTAAAACAGCAGGTTTATCAGGAGGTTCAATTGCATGCGGAGCATGATGAGCAGCTTGAGGGCTTCAGCTGTGATTTGGCCGAGTCATTGGCTTATCCGATGGCGCTGCCGGGTGACCAGGCTGCCAATCTGTTGCAGATGACGCCGTTTGCCTGGCGCGCTTCGCCGGAGGTGCAACAAGGTTTGCTCGACATGGCGACCTTTGCCTGTGAGACGGATTTCGCTATCCGCTTATACCGCCGAGTCGCCCCTCACTCCACCCCTCTCCCACAGGGCGAGGGAGTTGGTACGGAGCTGTAGTCAGTTACGGACGCTGATTTGCAACTGATGATGTGGTGTCAATCGGTTCCCTCTCCTTGGGGAGAGGGTGAGGGAGTATGCTTCGTCGCCAGAGATTAAGCCAAGTAGCCCAAGTGCTCCAGCAGGATATTAAAGCCAATTCCGATCAGCACCACGCCGCCAAGAATTTCTGCGCGCTTGCCCAGCAGCGGGCCGATAAACCGGCCAACCATCATCCCCAGCGTAGCCATGATCATGGTTGCCATACCTATCGCCATCGCGGTATGCAGGATATTAACCTGCAGGAATGCCAGACCTACGCCGATTGCCATCGCATCCAGACTGGTGGCAATGGCCGTAGCAACCAGCACCCAGAAGCCATGACGATTGACTTTCTCTTCTTCCGGCTTGTTTTTCACCCCTTCAACGATCATGCGCGCGCCAAGGATAAACAGCAGGCTAAAGGCAACCCAGTGGTCCCATTCCATGATGTATTGGCTGGCAAACAGACCGATGCCCCAGCCGATCAGCGGGGTAATGGCTTCAATGATGCCAAAGATCAGACCGGTACGGATAGCTTCGCGAAAACGCGGTTGATGCAGAGTGGCACCTTTGCCGATCGACGCGGCAAACGCGTCCATAGACATGCCAAAAGCCAGGATAAGAGTTGCGGAAAGGTTCATTGAAATAGTCTCGGCCGGGTGGCTCCATATACACGTAACCCACCCCCAACCATACGACGGAGTTACGTGCCTATGGTCTCGCCAACCTACCTGGCTGCCCGCACCACGTTTCGCTGACGAAACGAGTATGTTGATACGGGCGTTTCTGGTTATGACTCCCCAGAAACCGGCTACTCCCCAATGACGGCGCAACCATACCATAATATTTTTGCTGCGGACAACGTTTAATTTCACCGGGGTATTGGGTGAAATTGAGAATTATTTTCATTCACGGGTTTGTTGAGAGTAATAATGGTGATAGTTGCATCAATGGTGTGGAAATAATAAGCAGAAAAAACACCAGCCATGCTGATTAATTACCCGAAAAAAGCACTGTTAATTAATCAGGATGGGGTGGGGATGTTTTTAACTCATTTATTTTCAAGGAAAAAATGGTAAATTTTCTCCAGGTCATCCAGGTGTGTAACCCGGATTAATAACCGGCGCTGTTCTAAGTCGATAACCAGAATGCCGTCTTCGGATAAATTCATGGCTTTGATACGTCGATAGTCAATAAACGCATTTGCATAGAAGAAGCCCGTGGTTTTAAACAACATCTTGGGCCAGCGGATATAGGATATATATATCGCAATCAAGGCCAGGGAAATTAGCAGGTAGGTGGTTATCGGCGCTCCCTGCTCGACCAGGTTGCGATAGATCAGAATAGCGATCAGACCGACGAAAATCAGGCAGTCCAGACGGTTACCCCGCTTGAGCTGCACCTTTAACAGCGTTTTTCCTTTCAGCAGGTTCATGCCGAACTCGTCATACAGCGCATACGCCAGCATCAGCAGAATAAAAATCAGTATTACGCCATCGGTCAGAGACATCTCACCACTCCATAAATAAAAAAACCGGGGGTTGCCCCCCGGCTATCAATTGCTATTACAGACCTAACAGACCAATCCAATAACCAAAGATACCGATGGCGAAGAAGCCGATGATGATCCACAGCGCGTTGACCTTCCTGCGCAGCAGCCACATACAACCGAAGGTCAGTAGCAGCGGTACCAAGCCAGGCATCAGTTGGTCGAGGATGGTTTGTACCGTGGTCACGTGGGTTTGCCCGGTCTGGTCGGTAATTTTTGACACCACCAGCGGGATATTGACGTGCGTCCACTTGTTAACCAGGGCCCCCATGACAAACAGGCCGAGGATGGACGCCCCTTCCGTCAGTTTTTGCAGGAAACCACCGCCCATATCGCTAACGATATCGACCCCTTTGCGATAGCCGTAGGCGACACCGTAGTAACGAACCAACAGGCGCACCAGGTTAAACATCACGAAGAACAATAGTGGGCCGAGCAGGCTGCCACTCATGGCAATACCCGCACCCAATGCGGCAAATACCGGGCGAACGGTACCCCAGAATATCGGGTCACCTACGCCGGCCAGTGGCCCCATCAGACCTACTTTGATGCCGTTGATGGCCGCATCGTCGATCGGTGCGCCGTTGGCACGCTGTTCTTCCATCGCCATGGTAACGCCAAGGATTGGCGCTGCGACGAACGGTTGCGTATTGAAGAACTCAAGATGGCGTTTGATTGCCTGCTTGCGTTCGTCGTTGTTGTCCGGGTACAGGCGACGGATCACCGGCACCATGGAGAAGCAAAAACCTAGCGCCTGCATACGTTCGAAGTTCCATGAACCCTGGAACAGGTTGGAGCGTACGAATACGCCTCGAATATCGGCAGGTGTCAGTTTCTTTTGAGTCGTTGTATCAACCATTTCTTTCACCTATTCCTAGTCCAATTCGTTATCGAGGTCGTTGGCACCGGCAGGGTTGGCCTGAACCACCTGAGACTTGTTGTATTTAGGGCTGAGCTGGATGTAGAGCACCGCCATCACCACGCCGATCACACCGAGTGCGACCAGGTTAAAGTTGGTGAAGGCTGCGGTAACAAAGCCCAGGTAGAAGAATGGCATCAGATAACCGGCACGCATCATGTTGATGACCATCGCGTAACCGACCACCACGATCATGCCACCGGCGATGTTCAGACCGCCTGTGACCACTTCCGGAATCGAGTTAAGCAGGGCGTGGACTCCCGCTGTGCCGACAGAGACCGCAACGATCACCGCAGGAATCGCGACACGCATTGCCTGTACCAACAGGGCCGCGATGTGGATCACGGTAATGCCGTTCAGGTTACCCCGTTCTGCCGCTTTGTCCGCCGCATGCTGGAAGGCCACGGTGATGGTACGCACGATAATGGTCAGTACCTGGCCTGCTGCTGCCAGTGGGATCGCCAGGGCAATACCGGCACCGATGTTTTGTCCACCGGCGATAACCAGAATGGTGGAAATAATCGACGCTAACGCCGCATCGGGTGCAACCGCAGCCCCGATGTTCATCCAACCCAGTGCGATCATCTCCAGCGTACCGCCGATGATGATACCGGTTTTGATGTCACCGAGAACGAAGCCAATCAGCGTACAGGCCACTAACGGGCGGTGGAATTGAAACTCATCCAGGACGGAACCCATCCCGGCGATACAGGCAACGATAAATATCAGTACAATCTGAAGAGTGGTGATCTCCATTGCACTTCTCCTATATGACCAAACAGCTCTGAGTAAAAAATTAACGACGTTGCCGTTAATTGAGTTTGTTAATCAGGTCCATCATTTTTAGCTGACTGTCGGAAGAGACCTTACGGACTTCAAGTTCAATCCCGCGTTCGTTTAACTTCTTAAACGCCTCGATGTCTTTCTCATCGACGGACACTGCGTTATTCACCTGAGTTTTACCCTGGCGGAACGCCATACCACCGATATTCACCGATGTGATATTCACCCCTTCCTCAACCAGACGCCAAACATCGGTTGGGTTGGTGAACAGCAGCATCACGCGCTCACCCGCATATTTCGGGTTGTTCCAGACGCGGATCGCCTTCGCCACGTCAACAACGTGAGCGGTAACGCCTGGAGGAGCAACCTGAGTCAGCAAGGTTTTACGGACGTGGTCGGCGGCCACTTCATCGCTGACTACGATGATGCGGCTGACGTTGGTCTCTTTGGTCCAGCGGGTAGCAACCTGGCCGTGGATCAATCGATCGTCGATACGCGCCAGGCAGATTTTCATATGGTCATTGGGGCCGAGAGGCGCTTGGGGCGCAGCGGCTTTTGGGGCAGGGGCACTTTGTGGCGCGACGGGCTTAACACTCTCTTCCACCGGTTTCTTCAGCGCTTTCACGCCTTCACGGCCGGTTTCCAACGCCAGAGCGACCAGTTCGTCAAAGCTCGGGTTGTCATCACGGGCCATGAATGTTTCCACCAGCATGGGAATGTTAACCCCGGTGATAACCTCATAGTGTGGTTTGTCTACTGCGATGCGGCTGGCCGCGTTAAACGGGCTGCCGCCCCAGGTATCAACCAGAAACAGGACGCCATCGCTGGTATCGAGCTCACTGATTTTCCCATTGTATTTCTCAATTAACGTTTCAGCATTTTCACCGGGAACGAAATCTATGTAGGCGACGTTGGCTTGCTCACCCAATAGCATTTCTGCTGTTTTCAGCAGTTGTTCCGCTGCAGTCCCGTGTGTGCCGATGATAATAGCTATTGCCACTCGCTACCTCCTCGTTGAACTTAAGGCACGGATCGTGTCTTGACTCATCACCATCCTGGCAGTCACTTCCGCGGTTCAGATACGTTGGTGCAAATACATTATGGTAGAAAAAAAGAAACTCACACTTAACATTTATCACGCAGTTTCAAAAACCTGTGGCCGTTAATTCCCGTTAACGCCATTTATTTTAGTGCGTGAAAAAATAAATTTTGTGACATTGCTCTGCTATTAGTGGATCGATTAAGCTGAATAGTTAGTTTGCGGAATTAAACAGCAAAGCTGTTACAAAATGAGACGTAAACTGAACAAAGCCACTTTTCTGGCGAAAAATTTCCTGTTAGAGTGCATTCTTCTTTCATAACCAAGGAGTGAAGGGCCTCAGCCCTCCCTATGGACTGTCACCGAAGTTACTGTTTTACAAGGTTTCATCCGCCACCTGTTGGCGCAACAACGTTCGCTCGGCCTTATGGCTGCTTCCTGTTAGTGCCATCCTGTTTTCTCTCTGTCATCGCCAACGCCACGTCTGCGTTTGCCTCCCTACGTCTGAGCGCCGCTCTGCCAACCTGTCTTTCTTCTGGAGTCTGATATGGAAATATTAATGGACCCCTCGATTTGGGCCGGGTTATTGACCCTGGTGGTCTTGGAAATCGTGCTGGGTATCGACAACCTGGTATTCATCGCCATTCTGGCCGACAAACTACCGCCCAAGCAGCGTGATAAAGCGCGCATTATCGGTCTTTCATTAGCCTTGGTGATGCGTCTTGGGTTGCTGTCGGTGATTTCATGGATGGTGACGCTGACCAAACCGCTGTTCAGCGTGGGGGAATTTGCTTTCTCTGGCCGCGATCTGATCCTGCTGTTTGGTGGGGTATTCCTGTTGTTCAAAGCCACGATGGAGTTGCATGAACGGCTGGAGGGCAGTACCCATCAGGAAGGTGCTAACCGTGGCTACGCCAAATTCTGGGCGGTGGTAGTGCAGATTGTCATCCTTGATGCGGTGTTCTCGCTCGACGCGGTGATCACGGCAGTGGGGATGGTCAACGACCTGCCGGTCATGATGGCAGCGGTAGTGATTGCGATGGCGGTGATGTTGTTGGCCTCGAAACCTTTGACCAACTTCGTGAACGCCCATCCGACCATCGTGGTACTCTGTTTGAGCTTCCTGCTGATGATCGGCCTGAGCCTGATTGCCGAAGGCCTTGGCGTGCACATTCCGAAAGGCTATCTGTATGCGGCGATTGGCTTCTCGATCCTGATCGAGATGTTTAACCAGATTGCACGGCGCAACTTCATCAAGCACGAGTCTCGTCGCCCGATGCGCGAACGCACGGCTGAAGCGATTATGCGCCTGATGGGGCAACAGCGTACCCAGCAGCAGGTGGATGAAGACAGTCTGAGTAAGATGAAAGAAACCTTTGCGCAGGAGGAACGCTACATGATCAGCGGTGTGCTGACGTTGGCTTCCCGTACCTTGCGCAGCGTAATGACGCCTCGCACCGAGATTTCGTGGGTAGATTGCGAACGTTCCCGCGACGAGGTGCGCGAACAGTTGCTGGATACCCCGCATAGCCTGTTCCCGGTTTGCCGCTATGAGCTGGACGAGTTTATCGGCGTGGTGCGTGCCAAGGATTTGCTGGTCGCGTTGGATCAGGGCGTGGATATCGCCGAGTTTGCCGCACGTACTCCACCGATCGTGGTGCCAGAAACCATGGACGTGATCAAGCTGCTGGCGGTATTGCGCCGGGCCAAGGGCCGCCTGGTGATGGTGACCAATGAGTTTGGCGTGGTGCAGGGGCTGGTCACGCCGTTGGACGTGCTGGAAGCGATTGCCGGTGAGTTCCCGGACGAAGATGAAACGCCGGATATTATCGAGGATGGCGACCGCTGGCTGGTGAAAGGCGGTGCGGACCTCCACTCGTTGGAGCAGGCGTTGGACTGTGACGATCTGGTTAGCCCCACCGAGGATTACGCCTCGCTGGCGGGCTTCCTGCTCTCATATTCTGGCCAGATGCCAACGGTGGGAGACGTGGTCGAACTTCACGACCTGCGTTTTGAAATCCTTGAGATCTCGGATTATCGCATCGAGCTGGTCAGTATCACCAAGGTGAAACCGCTGCACGAGCAAGATGAGTAAGTGGTCTTCCCCTCACCCCAACCCTCTCCCACAGGGAGAGGGAGCTGATAGCCCCAGCTCTGTTGGGAGAGAGGAGATAATCTCAGCAACCTCGGCCATTCCTTCATCCAAAGTGAGTCAGCCAAAGCTCATGCTGAATACTGTACTTTCAGGCTAACTCGATCTGTTTCCTCTCCCACAGGGAGAGGGAGCTGATAGCCCCAGCTCTGTTGGGAGAGAGGAGATAATCTCAGCAACCTCGGCCATTCCTTCATCCAAAGTGAGTCAGCCAAAGCTCATGCTGAATACTGTATTTTCAGGCTAACTCGATCTGTTCCCTCTCCCTGTGGGAGAGGGAGCTGATAGCCCCAGTTCTGTTGGGAGAGAGGAGATAATCTCAGCAACCTCGCCATTCCTTCATCCAAAGTGAGTCAGCCAAAGCTCATGTTGAATACTGTACTTTCAGGCTAACTCGATCTGTTTCCTCTCCCTGTGGGAGAGGGTTGGGTGAGGGGGACTAATTCTCTCGCTTTTCTTTTTTTTGCGGCTGTTGATGCAGCACGCGTTGGCGGGTTTCATACTGTTGCAGCCACAGTGGAAACACGTTGATCGGCATCGGCTTGGCAAAATAATACCCCTGCAAGGCATTTACCCCCTGCGAACGTAGATATTCAGCCTGTTCCTCTGTCTCAACTCCTTCGGCCACCAGTTTTAATTTCAGGCGCTGTGCCAACGTAATAATGGTATCGGTCACGGTGGCATTGACCGCGTCGGTACCAATGGCGGCGGTAAAGCCACGATCGATTTTCAACACGTCCGGGCTGAGTTTTTTCAAGTAACTGAGCGAGCTGTGGCCGGTACCGAAGTCGTCTATTGCCAGCATGATGCCCATCTCTTTGAGCGTTTTAATCTGCTCATACTGAATTTCTGACAGGGCGGTTCGCTCCGTCAGTTCCAGCATCAATGAAGGCATCGGATGGGCGGGCAGCCAGATCCTGCGGATGTCATCAATAATGCTGACGGTATTGAAATGCTCTGCTGCGACGTTGATGCTGATATAGAAAGAGGGGCGAGGGGGGAACAGGTTGAGGTTTTCTACCACCGTGGTCATCAGATAACGCGTTAGCGGAATGATCAGGGCGTGCTGTTCGGCCAGCGGGATAAACACGTCAGGCGAAATCCAGCCTTGCCGCTTGTTTTTCCAGCGCATCAAGGTTTCAACGCCGACACAGCGCCCATTATCGCTGTTGATAATCGGCTGGCAATAAACGCGAAATTCGCGATGCGCAATGGCGTGGCCAATATGGTAAGACAGGCTCATGCGGTTGGCGGTGATCAGATAGACCACGTAGGCCGCCAGCAGGCTCAACATCAACGCCAGAGGAATATGGCGCGGTAGTGCGGCCAGCGCCAGAGTACGGGCATCGGGGCCAAACAGGGAGATGGAAAAAGGATACTTGGCTGACTTGGCGGTGTATTGCAGGCCTTCTGTTTTGCCATCGCTCAGGGTAATTTCCTGTTGACCATATTCCAGTCTGTAGGCATCCACGTTCAGGGCTACCCGGTGAGCATAAGGCTCTTGCGGTTCCAGCAGGAAATTGGACAACAGATCGATATTGAAAACGTGCAACACTCCGCTGGTACTTTGATCGGGCAGCGGAGTCCATAGCACCAGCGTTGGCGTTCCTTTTGCTACCGTGATGGAAGGGCGTAGTGCCAGCTGCATGCCGCCTTTGGTCATGGTTGGGAAAAGGGTGGTAAACACATAGTGGCGTTGGCCAAACAGGCTGGAGCAATAAATCGTGCCGTCCTTGACCAGCAGCAACGAGCGCAGCGCCTGATTCTGTGCTGCACGAAAGCGTAACGTCGAAATCACTGAATCGCAGGGTTGTCCGACCAACGACATGGTGCTGAGCGCCTGTTGCTCTGCGGGCAGCAGCAACGCATTGAGTTTGCTGATCACCCGGCTGGCCAGGACGCGCTGGTTCTGCTCGGTATTACGGACTTCCTGATAGTAGCGGGTATACAGCGAAATCAACAAAATAGCCAACCCAACCGCGCCGGCGAGAAGCCAACGGTAATAGCGGTATTTCGATGCGGCAAGTTGGGTCATCAACATCCGGTAAGTCCTTGTTCAGTCAAGCTGCCTGACGCCACTTCCAGGCGTAATTTCAGTAATACTATGCTTGGCTAATTCTAGCCTGTTCGCATGGAAAATTGATGGTAACTCAACAAATTATTTCGGTTCGTGCGATCAAAGGGGAAATTTGGGGGTTAACCGGCGGATGGATGATGTGGTCAGATTAGAATTATTGCTGAGTTTTTACGGGGCAACGAAGTTTTTCCCTAGCTAATCTATTGATTATATAAGTGGGTGCAGCATGCTGCACCCCTACGTATTGCTTAGCCAGTTCAGGTTTTTTCAGCCGTTCCCCCTCGCCGGTGATGACGAGGGGGGACAGACCTAATTAGTCACATTGAACCTTGATCGCCAGACCGCCACGGGAGGTCTCACGATACTTGGCGTTCATGTCTTTACCGGTTTCGTACATGGTTTCGATCACCTTATCCAGCGACACACGTGGCTCGCTGGTGCGGCGCAATGCCATACGCGCCGAGTTGATCGCCTTCACCGAGGCAATGGCGTTGCGCTCGATGCAAGGGACCTGAACCTGGCCAGCAACGGGATCGCAGGTCAAGCCCAGGTTATGCTCCATGCCGATTTCGGCGGCGATGCAAACCTGCTCAGGGCTGCCGCCAAGCAACTCGGCCAGGCCCGCAGCGGCCATCGAACAGGCCACACCAACTTCGCCCTGGCAACCCACTTCGGCACCGGAAATCGAGGCGTTCATTTTATACAGCGTGCCAATCGCACCGGACGCCATAAAGTAGCGGACATAGGTTTCCGGGCTGACGGACTCGATGAAATGATCGTAGTAAGCTAGCACGGCAGGGACGATCCCACAGGCTCCGTTGGTTGGGGCAGTCACCACGCGACCACCGGCGGCGTTCTCTTCGTTCACCGCCAGCGCAAACATGTTGACCCAGTCGATCACGTTCATTGGGTCACTGGACAGTTTGTCTGAGGAAACCAGCAAGCGGCGCAGGGCGGAGGCTCGGCGCGGAACCCGCAGCGGGCCAGGCAGTACGCCTTCGGTATTCAGACCGCGATCGATACAGGCGCGCATGGTTTGCCAAACGTTGCCGAAATAGGCCTCGATCTCCTGCTTGCTATGCAATGCCAGTTCGTTTTGCATGACCATCCCTGAGAGGGACAGGCCAGTGGCATGGCAGTGAGCCAACATTTCGCTTGCCGAGTGGAACGGATAGGGAACCGAGATTTCGTTACTTTCGGCTTTGCCGAAATGTTCTTCGTCAACGATAAACCCGCCACCGATGGAGTAATAGGTTTTACTGTAAATCTGCTTGTCGCCAGCGAAGGCATGGATCTGCATGGCGTTTTCGTGCAGCGGCATATTGTCGCTACGGAATACCATGCCGCCGTCGCGGGGGAAATCGACTTCGTGCAGGCCGCTGGCCAGCATCAGGCGTTGACGTTGTTCAACATCGCGAATAAAGCCCGGGATGCCATCGATATCGACGGTATCAGGCATATTGCCCGCCAGGCCGAGAATGATGGCGATATCGGTATGGTGACCTTTACCGGTCAATGAGAGTGAGCCGTAAACATCGACGGCAACACGCGTGACGGAAGGCATCAAGCCTTCGTTTACCAGATCGTCGACAAACTGTTTGCCGGCTTTCATCGGTCCAACCGTATGAGAGCTGGACGGGCCGATGCCGATCTTAAACATGTCGAAAACGCTAATCACGCTAAAACTCCTTAAAGAGGCATATTGTTATGGCTGCTGCGGTTAAAAACCGTGCAGGGAACGGCGATAGTGTAAAAGGGCCGTACGGGTTTTGCGGCCCTTTTCGCATGAAATAAAGTAATCCTTGGTATTGCTGTTAACGCCTTAAAACGCGACCGGGGTAATCCTTATAATATTAGTGGTTTATTCCGGTCGTGGCTATTTTACAGGTATTTCGTAAGGTTGAAGAGAGAGTTTACAGTTTTTTTAAAACATCGATAGCGGTAACGGTAGTTGATAAAACAGGCTGCTGGAGTGATAGCGATCGCTTTATACTCAAAACGACAGGTAATCCCGGCTTTAACGTGATGTGTGTCGCAAAAAATGCCAATTCAAATGCTGACTTGCTGCGCCAGGCGGCGAATAATCGCGGCCGTCAGGCCCCAAACGAACTGGCTCTGATACCAGGAAAGATAGACTCGATGTGCGTGACCACCACGATGGATGTCCAGCGGATAATAGCGTGAGAGCCGCAGTGCTTCGTGCAGCGGGATTTCGAACACCTCGGCGACCTCATCTTCGTTGGCATGAAACGCCACATCTGCCGGGATCAGGCCCACTACCGGCGTCACCTGAAAACCGGTGCTGCTGTCGAGCGGGGCCAACTGACCGAGGATATGCACCCGCTGCGGTGGGATCGCTACTTCTTCCTGCGCTTCACGCAGTGCGGTAATGATGGGAGAACCGTCTTCAGCATCGGTTTTACCGCCGGGGAAGGCCACTTGACCCGCATGTTTACGCAATGAATCGGCGCGGCGAGTGAGCAGCAGGGTCGGTTCTGGCCGACAAACGATCGGGATCAGCACGGCGGCTGGGCGCGAATTGTGAGAGATCTGCATCGCCTGCGGCTGTTGCAGCTGAAAGCGGCTGATAAAATCGGCCAATGAGGCCGGATAGTCCTGATGGCTCACGAAACGGTAAACTCCCCCAGCTGTGGCAAAATACGGCCTACTTTATCAAAGGTTTCCTGATACTCCGCCTGTTCCTGACTATCGGCAACGATGCCACCACCGGCAGAACAGTTGATGCGCCCGTTTTCGGCAATCAGGGTGCGGATGGTGATATTGGTGTCCATGGTACCGCAAACGCTGAGATAGCCAATGCTACCGCAATAGGCATTACGGCGCTGCGGCTCCAGTTCCTCGATGATTTCCATTGCCCGCACTTTGGGCGCGCCGGTAATCGAACCGCCGGGAAAACAGGCGCGCAACAGCTCGCTAGCCGAGCGGTTAGCGGGCAGGGTGGCAGTAATGGTACTGACCAGATGATGTACCGCCGGGAATGGCTCAACCACGAACAGTTCCGGCACTTTGACGCTGCCAGGCTCTGCCACACGGCCAATGTCATTACGCAGCAGATCGACAATCATCAGATTTTCGGCCCGGTCCTTGGGTGAATTGGCCAACTTTTGCGCCTGTTCTGCATCCAGCGCGGCATCAACAAGGCGGGGTAGCGTACCTTTGATGGGCCTGGTCTGGATCTGCCGATCGGCCAACCACAGGAAACGTTCTGGTGAAACACTCAACACCGCGTTGGCGGGCAGGCGCAGGAACGCAGAGAACGGCGCACGGTTGCTGGCGTTTAACTGCTGGAATGCCTGCCATTCGTCCCCTTGATAAGGGGCGGAAAAACGCTGAGCCAAATTGATCTGATAGCAATCGCCACTGCGCAGATAGCTCTGGATACGCCGGAATTTCTCGCCATATTGCTGGCGCGTCATGTTGGCCTGCCAGTTGCCGGTCAGGGCGAAGGGGGGCTGTGGCACAACCCGCTGTTGGTTAAGCCATTGCCAGCGCTGTTCTACATCCCCATAGCTGAGCAGGGTCAGTTTTTGCTGATGATGATCGGCGATCAGTGCCCAGTCATAAATGCCCACCGCCATATCCGGCAGCTTGATATCGGCCTGTGCCAACTGCGGCAACGCTTCGATACGTCGTCCCAAATCATAGCCAAAAAGCCCTAGCGCTCCCCCTTGAAAGGGAAGTTCGCCGTTCAGCGGCGGATGCAGGTTGAGAGCGTCTAGCTGTTGCTGTAACAGCACAAAGGGATCTTCAGGCGAGTTACTGCGAGTCCCTCCCTGCTGGATCTCGGTGCTGGCACCGCAAGTAGTCAGCGTGGTGCGCGGTTCTGCCACCAGAATGTCAAACCGGTTATGCGGGTGCTCGGCAAAGCCTGAATGCAGCAGCATAGCCCAAGGCCGTTGTGCCAATGGAGCGAACAGCGTTAATACGGCTTCGCGCGTATAGGGTAACGATTTGAGGTTTGGGGCGGTGACATTCATAGGGTTCAATCAACCTGATTCACGTAAACAGCGGTGTTGGCAGCCATTCTGCCACATTACGCCATAGGGTGCTGCTTACAGATTAGCCGGATGAAAAGTAAACCAAGCGTAAATGGAGCATTTTTTGCCACGTCTGCCATAATATAAAATGTAAAATGCCATTATATATTCGCTGAAAGAAATTTCCTCGGTGAATATTTTAATAAGTAAAATAATAATAAAGGTATCTTCTTTTACCCGATAATTATTCTAATTACCCCGCAGGTGAGGGCAGCAATGTCATTAAAATTAAGCGTTATTGTTCCTTTGCATAATGTTGGGGAGCTATTTATTCCTTTCTTGAATTCATTGCTGGCGCAACATGAGCAGCAGTTGGAGGTGATCATCGTTAACGATGGCTCCACCGACGGCTCAGGAGAGATCGCGCACCGCTACGCCGCGCAGCATCCACATATCAAAGTCATCGATCAGCCCAATTCAGGGGTCTCCAATGCTCGCAATGCCGGGCTCGCCGTGGCCCGAGGCAAATATGTCGCCTTCCCCGATGCCGATGATTTATTGGATCCGAAAATGTATTCAACGCTGCTTACATTAGCCGAAGAACATCAATTAGACGTGATGCAATGTAACGGCGAACGCTATTTTGCAAGCAATGGTGATTTGCAACCCATTATTCCTGCTACGCGCCTGAAAGATACGGCGGTTATTTCTGGTGCACAGTGGTTGGAAAATGCGTTGAAATCAAGACGCTTTATTCATGTGGTGTGGTTAGCCGTGTATCGCCTGGATTTTATCAAGCAGCACCAACTCTATTTCGAACCTGGTTTACACCACCAGGATATCCCATGGACCACCGAGGTGATGTTCAATGCTCAACGAGTTAAATACCTGAGCAAACCGCTATATCGCCAACGGGTACACGACCGCTCGATCAGCAACCGTCGCCGTACCGGGAAGGCGAACGTCGAGTATCAACGCCACTATATGAAAATCGTCGAGATGCTGGTGGCACTGAATCAGCGTTACAGCAGCAAGATCTCGATTTGTGCGGCCTTCCATTGGCAGATCGCGCGTGAGGCACTGGGGATTTGCCATAGTATTCGCCGTGAGCCCGAACTGCAGGCGCAACAACAGATCGCTGAAGATTTCTACCGGCGCGGCATTCAGCGGATGATGATCGACAATATGCGGGGGATCAAGCAGACATGGCATGTGATGTTGTGGCTGCATCGCTTAAAACAGTGGCGCATTGATAACGTGACTCCCTTGCGGGCCAGCGAATAACAGGTGTAGGGATCTGCGCCGTTAGCGCGTATAATTCACGCCTATTTTACCGGGGAGAAATACATGCTTGCAGGTATGCCGTCACTGAGTCACCAAGAACAGCAGGAAGCTGCTGAACGTATCCATTTGCTGATGGGGCAGGGCATGAGCAGCGGAGAGGCCATCGCGACGGTGGCACAGGAAATCCGTGAAAAACATCAGGGCGATCAGGTTAGCGTGATGTTCGACGATGAAGAAGAACAAGAACATCAGCAGGAAGAACCGACCGAATATCTGGACGAAGATAGCGAAGACGACGAAAACTACTGACGTTAGCGGGGGTCGGTATCCCGAACCCCCAACCGCTTTACCCTTGCACCGTCACCGCAGCAGCGGCCTGCTTAGCCAGCTCTACCGCTTGCTCTACTTCTGGTGCAACGGCCAGTGCAACGCCCATCCGGCGTTTGCCCTCGATGTTCGGTTTACCGAATAGCCGCACCTGATTATAACCACTTAGTGCCGTCTCCAACCCACTGAAACGCACATTGTCGCTGCTTAGTTCTGGCAGGATCACCGCAGAAGCGGCCGGCCCGAACTGGCGTATCGCGTTAATCGGCAGCCCAATGAAAGCGCGTACGTGCAGCGCAAACTCGGACAGATCCTGCGAAATCAGCGTGACCATGCCAGTGTCGTGCGGGCGTGGGGAGACCTCGCTGAAAATCACCTCATCACCGCAGACGAACAGCTCAACGCCGAACAGGCCAAATCCACCCAGTGCGTTAACCACCTTTGCGGCGATCGCCTGAGCACGGCTTAATGCCAGCTCTGACATCCGCTGCGGTTGCCAGGACTCGCGGTAATCCCCATCTTCCTGACGGTGGCCGATCGGCTCACAGAAATGTACGCCATCGACGGCGTTGATGGTCAGCAGGGTGATCTCGAAATCAAACTTGACCAGTCCTTCAACAATGACCCGGCCTCCGCCAGCGCGGCCACCAAGCTGTGCGTAATCCCAGGCGGCACCCAGTTGCTGCTCTTCACGGATCAGGCTTTGCCCTTTGCCGGATGAGCTCATCACTGGCTTGACGATGCACGGGTAACCGATTTCGGCCACCGCTTGGCGGAAGTTTTGCTCGTTATCGGCAAAGCGGTAGCTGGAGGTGGGCAGTTCCAGCGTTTCAGCGGCCAGACGGCGAATACCTTCACGGTTCATGGTCAGACGTGTGGCTTCGGCACAGGGGACGACGTGATGGCCCTGTTGCTCCAACTCAACCAGCATGCTGGTGGCGATAGCCTCTATTTCCGGCACGATAAAATCGGGGCGTTCCTGTTCGATCAACGCTTTGAGCGCCGAACCATCCAGCATATTGATGACGTGGCTACGGTGTGCCACATGCATGGCTGGGGCATCGGCGTAACGGTCGACGGCAATCACTTCCAAGCCTAAACGCTGGCATTCGATGGCCACTTCTTTGCCCAGCTCGCCTGAGCCGAGTAGCATAACGCGGGTGGCGGCAGGACGCAGGGCGGTTCCAATAGTTAACATAGTCTGATACCTGGATCTGAATGAATTCACGGGTCTGACACTGAGCGCGCAGTATATACGAAAACGATTGCGTACGACCAGCGGTGCATATTAACTGCTTTTTTTAACGCTGAAATCCGGAAACCCCACCAACTCTGTTATCATCTGCGCCTGATCCGGTGCCAGCCAAGCGCAGCGCCGCCTTTCCACTTGCTATATAAGAGTTATTGCCGTGAGCACAGTTTCTTTTTCTTCCCTGCCGCTGCCAGCTGAACAGTTGGCCAACCTCAACGAACTGGGGTATGCCGAAATGACGCCGGTACAGGCCGCAGCACTGCCTGCCATCCTGAACGGGCAGGACGTACGTGCCAAAGCGAAAACCGGTAGCGGTAAGACGGCGGCATTTGGCATCGGCCTGCTGGATAAAATCAACGTTGCCAAAGTGGCAACCCAGGCGCTTATTCTGTGCCCGACGCGTGAGCTGGCCGACCAGGTGAGCAAAGAGCTGCGTCGCCTGGCCCGCTTTACCCAGAACATCAAGATACTGACCCTGTGTGGTGGCCAGCCGGTGGGGCCACAACTCGACTCCCTGGTGCATGCGCCGCACATTGTGGTGGGTACACCGGGCCGTGTGCAGGAGCATCTGCGCAAGAAAACCCTGGTGCTGGACGAGATGACCGTGCTGGTGCTGGATGAGGCCGACCGCATGTTGGATATGGGCTTTGCCGATGATATCGATGATGTGATCAGCTACACGCCGCCACAGCGCCAGACCCTGCTGTTTTCTGCCACCTATCCGGCGGGCATTGAGCGTATTAGCGCCCGTGTACAACGCCAGCCACTGAATGTGGAGGTCGAAGATGGCGATGAGCAAGCCTCTATCGAACAACGTTTCTATGAAACCACTCGCGATCAACGTCCTGCGGTGCTGGTGAGCGCCATCCGCCATTATCAGCCAGCGTCCTGCGTGGTGTTCTGTAACACCAAGCGTGATTGCCAGAGCGTGTATGAAGCGCTGGAAGCTCGTGGTATCAGTTGCATGGCGCTGCATGGCGATCTTGAACAACGCGATCGTGACCAGGTGCTGGTTCGCTTTGCCAACCGCAGCTGCCGTGTACTGGTAGCGACCGATGTGGCCGCGCGTGGTCTGGATATCAAAGAATTGGAGTTGGTGGTCAACTACGAACTGTCGTTTGACCCTGAGGTTCACGTCCACCGCATTGGCCGTACTGGTCGCGCCGGCCTGAGTGGGTTGGCGATCAGCCTGTGTACGCCGCAGGAAATGGTGCGTGTTCATGCTCTCGAAGAGTATCTGTCCATGCGCGCAAAATGGTCACCCGTGTCTGAGCTGAGCGGGGCGCCTAACACGCCGCTGGAAGCGGAAATGGTCACCCTGTGCATTGACGGCGGCCGCAAGGCTAAAATTCGCCCTGGCGATATTCTGGGGGCGTTGACCGGTGACGCCGGGCTAACGGCGGCAGAAGTCGGCAAGATCGACATGTTCCCGGTGCATGCCTATGTGGCTATCCGTAAGGCCAGCGCCCGTAAGGCACTGCAACAGCTTCAGCAAGGTAAGATCAAAGGCAAGAGCTGCAAAGTGCGGCTGTTGAAATAATAAACGGCAGGGCGCTTGCAGCCCTGCCCGAAATCACTCTATACTGTATAAAAACACAGTATCATAACCTTTGAGGAAGATGCTCATGGCTGTTGAAGTGAAATATGTAGTAGTGAGAAACGGTGAGGAAAAAATGACTTTCGCAAATAAGAAAGAAGCCGATGCCTACGACAAAATGTTGGATCTGGCCGATAGCCTCGGTGAATGGTTGCAGCAAGCGCCAGTCACGCTGGAAGAAGAACAGCGTGAAGGGTTGAGCTTCTTCCTGGCGGAACACAAAGATGTGCTGGCGCAGATCCTGCGTGGTGGTGCCCCGCAAGAAGCCGCCAAAAAGCCCGCTAAAACCAAAGGTGAGAAACCTGCCGCCGCCCCGGAAGAAGGCGCTGCGTCAGAAGAGCAGCAGGCCGCCTAAGCAGTGTTACAGCAACATGACCATAACCAAGGATCCAGCATGTCCCGTGAGATAACCTTCTTCAGCCGTTTTGAGCAAGATATTCTGGCTGGGCGCAAAACCATCACCATTCGGGATGCCAGCGAGGCTCACTTCCAGCCGAATGAGGTGCTGCGTGTCAGCCGCAATGAAGACGGCGTATTTTTCTGTTATATCGAGGTAAAGTCGGTAACGCCGGTGCGCCTGGATGAGCTAACGCATGAACATGCGCAGCAGGAGAATATGACGCTCAGCGAACTCAAGCAGGTGATCCAGGATATCTACCCAGGGCTGGATGAGCTGTTTGTCATCGCGTTTACCAAACGTTAGCCTCGGTTCGCCACTTAATCCTCCGCATCGCCCCAGCCACTTTTGTGGGAACTGGCGCGATGTTGTGGAGGAAATCCTCCATCTTGTCTGTTCTGACACCTCCATTGAAAAAATAGCTACGTGGCTTGTTAAGCTGGTGAAATTCGTGTCACTCTTGCCTTAATCAAAGTAAGCGGATGATTTAGCAATGATGACACCTCCCAAGGCAGAAAAACGGCCTTACCCAATTACCATCCATGGTGACACGCGTGTGGATGACTACTACTGGCTGCGCGATGACGAACGTACCGATCCCCAGGTATTAGACTATTTGCGGGCTGAAAATGCCTACACCGACGCGCAGCTAAAGCCACAACAGGCGCTGCGTGAAACTCTGTATCAGGAGATGGTTGCGCGTATTCCACAGCAGGAACATTCCGTGCCTTACGTCAGGCGTGGTTTCCGCTATCAGACCCGGTATGAGCCGGGTAATGAATATGCGCTGTATGTGCGGCAACCCGCAGCGGCTACTGAGCTTTGGGACACCTTGCTCGATGGCAATCAGCGTGCGGAAGGGCACGAGTTCTATACGCTGGGCGGGTTGGACGTCAGCCCGGACAACCAGCGTCTGGCCGTAGCGGAAGACTTCCTGTCGCGCCGCCAATACGATATCCGTTTCAAGGATTTACGCGACGATAGCTGGGCCGATGAGGTACTGGAAAACACCTCTGGCAATTTCGAGTGGGCGAATGATTCCGCCACCGTCTACTACGTGCGTAAACATGCCAAGACATTGCTGCCATATCAGGTCTATCGCCACGTGGTGGGCAGCGATCCGCAGCAGGACGTGCTGATCTACGAGGAACAGGATGACACTTTCTACGTCAGCCTGGAAAAAACCACCTCCGAGCGCTTTATCCTGATCCACCTCAGCGGTACCACCACCTCAGAGATCCTGTTGCTGGATGCGAACAGTGCAGACAGTAAACCGCAGATGTTTGCGCCGCGCCGCAAAGATCACGAATATGCCATCGATCACTACCGTGAGCATTTCTACATTCGTTCTAACAGAAACGGCAAGAACTTTGGCCTGTACCAGAGCGAGCAGGCTGACGAAAGCCAATGGCAGGAACTGATTGCCCCGCGCACCGATGTCATGCTCGAAGGGTTCAGCCTGTTCCGTGACTGGCTGGTGGTGGAGGAACGCATCGCCGGGCTGACCCAACTGCGCCAAATCCACTGGCAGAACGGTGAAGACAAGAGCATTGCTTTTGACGATCCGACCTATGTCACCTGGCTGGCCTACAACCCAGACCCGGAAACCGAGTTGCTGCGTTACGGCTATTCCTCCATGACCACCCCAACTACGCTGTATGAGTTGAATCTGGACAGTGGCGAGCGGGAGTTGCTCAAGCAGCAGGAAGTGAAAAACTTCACGGCGGAAGATTATCGTAGCGAGCGCGTGTGGGTGAAAGCCCGTGACGGCGTCGAGGTGCCGGTATCTTTGGTTTACCGTGCTGACCGCTTTGCACATGGGGCGAACCCGCTGATGGTGTATGCCTACGGCTCCTATGGCAGCAGCATGGATCCGGCATTCAGTGCCAGCCGCCTAAGCTTACTGGATCGCGGCTTTGTCTTCGCGCTGGCGCATATTCGCGGCGGTGCCGAACTGGGGCAACTCTGGTATGAAGACGGCAAGCTGTTCAACAAACAAAACACCTTTAACGACTTTATCGACGTCACTAAGGCATTGGTAGAGCAAGGCTATGGCGATGCTGACCGAGTGTTTGCCATGGGCGGCAGTGCCGGTGGTTTGCTGATGGGCGCGGTAGTCAACCAGGCTCCTGAGCTGTTCAATGGCGTAGTGGCTCAGGTGCCGTTTGTGGACGTGGTAACCACCATGCTGGATGAGTCTATACCGCTAACCACCGGTGAATATGACGAGTGGGGCAACCCAAACGACAAGGCGTATTACGATTACATCTTGCAGTACAGCCCTTACGACCAGGTGAAAGCGCAGGATTATCCGCATATGCTGGTCACCACCGGGCTGCATGATTCGCAGGTGCAATACTGGGAGCCTGCCAAGTGGGTGGCGAAACTGCGTGAGTTGAAAACCGACGATCGCCAACTGCTGCTATATACCGATATGGATGCTGGCCACGGCGGCAAATCTGGGCGCTTTAAGGCTTACGAGGATATTGCACTGGAATATGCGTTTATTCTGGCGCTGGCGGAATAAATCATCGCGGGCAGGAGACTGCCCGCTTGATTAACCCAACAGGTAGTATTTCAACGTGTGTTTCATATCCGGGCTGAGATCGTCGATTGATTTCAGCATCCAACGCAGATAGCCAGGATCTTCCAGCGCCACCTGCTCAATAGATTGCCCACGATATTTGCCGAACTTGAATTTTTTCAATAATACCGGCTGCTCGGTGATTTCCAGCATCTGTTCTGGCGTCCAACCGGAGTCCTGCACAATGCGTTGTAGCAGTGCGGCGGTGACATAGCAGTCGTACAGTGCGCGGTGTGGATAGAGCGCGGTGTCCTGTGGCAGTTGCACATCCAGATTCAGCGCATAGCGCAGGTATTGATTACCATATTTAATGTCTGGGTACAGCGTACGTGCCAGCTTGAGGGTACAAATCCAGGCACCGTTCATTTCTGGCAGCATGGCCCGATCAAAGGCAGCGTTATGCGCAACATAATATTGGCTGCCCTGGTAACGCCCAATAGCGACGGCGATACGCGGCTTGCCCTCAACCATCTGCTCGGTGATGTGGTGAATGGCCATGGCGTCCAGGCCGATAGGCCGATCTGGGCTGATCAGGTCGCTCATCGGATTAGTGATTTGCCCGTCGATCACGTCAACGGAAGCGACTTCCACTACGCCGCCGTCTAGCCCACAGGTTTCAGTATCGATTACACGTAACATCATGATGTTCCCAGCTAAAGTCTATTCCCTAGCTTAACGATATGGGGCTGCGATGCCAACCTGTCTTTTTGCAGGCAACAAAAAACCCGCCTCGGCGGGTTTAACTACGGTCAGAAACTGATTTACTCACCAGATGTAGACGACTGTCCTTTTTTGGAACGTTTCTCCGCTTTTTTCTCGGCTGGGGTTTTCAACGGTTTCTTCTTCGCATTTTTCTTGCTGTCCATTCCCTTACTCATGATGGCCTCTTGGTTAACCTATGGTTGGGTGGCTTGCCGAACCATTAACCCCCTAGCGGCCACCATATGCAAGCAGCAAAGGGTATGGAAACGTCAACGCCTTGTTTATCCAATGATTATTTATTATTAACCTTTATGTATTAAAAATGTTATAATGTAACAAACCTATGTACACGGAGTGTGCCATGACAGTCATGACATTATTAAGCGAGCAACAACTGCTGGCGATGCCAGAATCTGATTACATGAATACGGAGCAGCGGGCGTTTTTCCGCCAACGCCTATTGGACGAGCAACAAAAACTCTGGCAGCACATCGACGTGTTGAAACGTGATATCGACAGCGGCGATATTAGCGGTGACGAAGCGGATAAAGCCGCGCGCGAAGAAGATCTGCGCCTGCTGTTCCGCCAATTGGATCGGGAAACCCGCCTGCTGCCGAAGATGGCCGCCGCCCTGCAGCGCCTGGAAACCGGTGATTTCGGTTATTGTCTTGAAACGGGTGAGCCTATCGGCCTGCCACGCCTGTTATTACGCCCCACGGCAGAGCTGAGTATTGAAGCCAAAACCGCACAAGAAATGCGCGAACCTCATATGCGTAAAAGCAAGTCGACTTCATTTTGAGCAAACGCACACTAACATGTTGGTATAGGTGGAGGTTTTAGCGTTTTACCGTTGACCTGATGAGCGGCTTCGGCTTTGATGAGGGTATCACTCACAGAGAGACGTACGCGCCATGGAACAATTACGAGGTTTGTACCCGCCATTATCCGCCTATGACAGCGGTTGGCTGGATACTGGAGATGGGCACCGGATCTACTGGGAGCTGAGCGGCAATCCAAACGGTAAGCCTGCGGTATTTATCCACGGCGGGCCTGGCGGTGGTAGCGCACCTTATCATCGCCAGCTGTTCGACCCGCAGCGCTATAAGGTTTTGCTGTTCGATCAACGTGGCTGTGGCCGTTCCAAACCGCATGCCAGTCTGGACAATAACACTACCTGGCACCTGGTTGACGATCTCGAAAGACTGCGTGTCATGGCCGGAGTCGACCAGTGGCTGGTCTTTGGTGGCTCCTGGGGTTCCACGCTGGCGCTAGCCTATGCACAGACGCATCCGCAACGCGTCAGCGAGATGGTGCTGCGGGGGATCTTCACGCTGCGTAAGCAGGAACTGAGTTGGTATTACCAAGATGGCGCTTCCCGCTTCTTCCCGGATAAATGGGAGCGGGTGCTGTCTATCCTTTCGGAGGAAGAACGCAAGGACGTGATTGCTGCCTACCGTCAACGCCTGACGTCACCGGATCTGCAAGTGCAGCTTGAGGCTGCCAAATTGTGGAGCGTGTGGGAAGGGGAAACGGTAACGCTGTTGCCAAGCGGTGCCTCCGCCTCCTTTGGCGAAGATGATTTCGCGCTGGCCTTTGCCCGTATTGAGAACCACTACTTTAGCCATCAGGGCTTTCTCGACAGCGATGACCAACTGCTGAGCAACGTTCCGTTGATCCGTCATATTCCGGCGGTGATCGTTCATGGCCGTTACGATATGGCCTGCCAGGTACAAAACGCCTGGGATCTGGCCAAAGCCTGGCCTGAGGCTGAACTGCATATTGTCGAAGGGGCAGGGCACTCCACGGATGAACCGGGTATTTTGCACCAGCTGATGCTGGCAACCGACCGTTTTGCCGCCCCTCACGCCAACCCTCTCCCATAGGGAGAGGGAGCTGTTAGCCCCTGCTCATTTGGAGGTAAATCGGTAACTTTAGCAAAATCGATCACCTCCTCATCCAAGGTGAGTCCCGATAAATTTCAAACACACTCGATCGGTTCCCTCTCCCTGTGGGAGAGGGTTAGGGTGAAGGGCCATTACTTCATTTTAGGTTCGTAAGGCAGGCGAGAGAATTTGTGTGATTCGACGCGATAGTGCATCACACGCTCGCGGAAGTAGTCCTGCAGATGCTTTGGCTGCTCACGTTCCACCATCTCAGGGATCACCGGCATATTGTAGCGTTCCTTGAATGCCACTCCAGACGCGGCCAGATCAACGTTCACCTTGTCCATCTCGTCTTTGGAAAGCTCTGCCAGATTGTAACCCATGGGATCCTCCTTCTAGTGTGTAACGGCAACTCAGCGCAGAAGGTAATCTACCGTGCCGCGCTTGGCAAGCTTCTCAAGCCAACATATCCCTATCATCTTCAGACTCTGGACGTAGAGTCATTACAAAAAGCAGGGTGATATAATGTTTAAGCCGAATGTCGTTAGTTTATTTTGTTAAATAAGAATGATTCGTCTTACTTTAAATATAAAGATGAAAATGATTATCATAATAATTTAATGTTAAAATAAGTTATTTATAACACTTTGAATTTATAGGTAAATTTCACATTAAATTAATGAATGTAAATCAAGTGTTTTTATTTTGTGTTAATCAAGGCATAATGTGGTCAATTAAGTTTATGACCTGAGAAAATAATAGGGATCCTCATGCTAACGCAAGCAATGACCACGAAACTGAATGAGCAACTGAATCTGGAATTCTATTCCGCCAATTTGTATTTGCAAATGAGCGCCTGGTGCAGCGATAAAGGCTTCGAAGGGGCTGCCGCATTCCTTAAAGAACATTCACGCGAAGAGATGCAGCACATGCAGCGTTTGTTCGACTACCTCAGTGATACCGGGGCGTTGCCACTGATCGGCAGCATTTCTGCACCGCCGGTAGAGTTTGAATCACTGGCGGACGTTTTCCAGCAGACTTACGAGCATGAGCAACTGATCACTCGTCAAATCAATGAATTGGCGCACGTGGCTATGACCACACAAGACTACTCAACCTTCAACTTCCTGCAATGGTACGTTGCCGAGCAGCACGAAGAAGAGAAGCTGTTCAAATCCGTACTGGACAAGTTGGCGCTGGTAGGCAACAGCGGCAAGGCACTGTTCTTCATTGATAAAGATCTGAAGAGAATGGGTGCCGAGGCAGTAAGCGGTAACGGCCAGGCCTGATAACCCGCTTTTGTCATCAATCTGAAAACCGCGTACTTTTCACCGTACGCGGTTTTTTTTGCCCTGTATTTATCGTGCAGCTATAGCGATACGTGCTGCCAGATCGCAAAATATCAGTGATGTGCTCGACTTGCCGATTCACCGTCGTTATGATTTAACGCGATACGCTACCGGGAGGTAGAGAGTTATAACAGTGAGTTACCCACTCCTTCTGCTGTTTACCCGTGGCGCAATCACAGTGGTGGGTTGAGGCTGCGGAAACATCGCTCCGCGTAACCGGTCTTGGCCCTTATCACCTACATAATTGATAAAGGACTCCTCCGTGATCGCTAAAATTCGTTCATCCTATCGCCTGCTTTCCACCATTTTTGTACTGTTTGTCGGCTTGTCTTCTCAGCAGGCGTTGGCGCATGCCCACCTGAAAGTACAGACTCCGGCGGCAGACGCCACCGTAAGCTCTGCGCCAAAAGTGTTGACGCTGAATTTCTCCGAAGGCATCGAGCCTAACTTCAGCGGTGTCAAAGTGACCGGCCCAGATAACGCCGTGGTTAAAACTGGCAAGCTGGATCTGGATCCAAGCAACAATACCCAGATTAACGTACCGATTGAAGGTGATCTGGCTGCGGGGAAATACCAGGTCAGCTGGCACGTGGTTTCCGTTGACGGTCATAAAACCAAAGGTCAGTACAGCTTTACCGTTAACTAAGCTATGACTCTGGCGACCCTGTTTGTGCTGTGTCGCTTTGTGCACTTTACGGCGGTGATGCTGATGTTTGGCGTCAGCCTGTTCACCGCCGTCCTGTCGCCACAGCGCCTTTCCCCGATAATCACCCGCGATTTGCGCCCGCTGCTGCTCGCCTCGACCTGGATCTCCGCACTAACCGCCTTGCTGATGCTGGCCATTCAGGCCGGATTGATGGGTGATGGCTGGGCGGATACCTGGCAATTGAGCATTTGGTGGGCGGTGTTGGGCACCACCTTTGGTGAGGCCTGGCGCTGGCATCTGGGTTTTTCCCTGCTGGCCTTGTTAGCCTTGCTGCTGCCTGCGGCAAAGCGGGGACAAGCGTTGGCGCTGTGCTCGGCACTGCTACTGATCAACATGGCGTTTATCGGCCATGCGGCGATGCATGCGGGCATATTGGGCATAGCACACCGAGTTAACCACGCCTTGCACCTGTTAGCGGCAGGCTACTGGTTCGGCAGCCTATTACCGTTGTTGCTTTGCCTGCGCTACTTGCCACAGCCGCAGTGGCGTAGCGATGCCATCGCCACCCTGATCCGTTTCTCCCGCTGGGGCCATGTTGCCGTAGTGCTGGTGATCGTCACGGGCATAATCAACAGCCTGATCATCCTTGGCCGCTGGCCAGTCGATCTCGATTCCGCCTATCAACGTTTGTTGTTAGTTAAAGCCGGGCTGGTGGCACTGATGGTAATGGTGGCATTGGCCAACCGTTACGTTATCGTCCCCGCGATGCGCACCACCCCCAATCTGGCACAGCGCGGGGTGGTGATCGCCTGCTGGCTTGAGGTGGCGTTGGGGGCTGCGGTGCTGCTGTTGGTGAGTTTATTTGCAACCTATGCACCGGTATGACATTGCGCCTTGCCGGATGCCCCCAAACTGCGGGAAAATCGATTTAAATCGCAACTTAAGGCCAAAAACATGAAATCTGTAATTCTTGGTATTGCGCTGCTGGCAACGGCGTCGAGCGCGCTGGCGGCAGATAAGCTGGTTAACGTCACTAAGCTGGAGTACGGCAAACAGTGGGCGTTCACTAAAGAGGAAGTCACGCTGCAATGCCGCAAAGGGGCCGCCTTGTTCGTGCTCAACAACAGCACCCTGATGCAGTATCCGCTCAATGAAGCAGCTGAAGCACAGGTGAAAGCGGGGCAGCAGCGTGCCCAATCGCTGGATGTGATCCTGCTGGATGATGCCAACCATCCCGGCCAGAAAATGAGCGTGCAACCTTTCCGCGAAAGAGCAGAAAAATTGTGTGCTGACTAATCAGCTAACCACCCGATACTTATGCAAAAGTTTACGGGTGGTGACGAGATGTACGTAATTAATTTCTGTTTGTAACTATCACTTGTGTGCGCTGGGCTGGCAAAACTTGCACCTTGGACTATTCTTAGAATGCACGGTTGAACAAACCTTGCATAAATGCCAACTTTTAGCGCACGGCTCTCTCCCAAGAGCCCTTTCCCTAGACCGAGTATAGGAATCGTACTCGGTCTTTTTTTATCATATTGATTTGTAAGGATAAAAAATCAATTCCACGAAAATACACGAAATTTCCACGAATTCCTGTACTCGGTCTTTTACAACATCACGTATTCCTTCCCCCTCGTATCGAGATATTTGTCCGTCATTTTGACCGACTTATGCCCCAGCAATTTCATCGCAAACTCCTTCCCTTTCTCCTTCTCATACAGTCGCCCGGCCAAGCTTCGGATCTCATGGAACGTTGGCGGCGAATCCTCAAGAACGAGCCCAGCCAGTTTTGGGCGCGGTTGAACTCCAGCACTCCTGGTGTTTTACGAAGCTTGGCCGACCATTCATTCCATGGGCTTTCTTTTTTGGCAACAACCTCTTTTACTCTGCGGTGGATAGCGAGTGGTATGTTGAAAATATCGAAGTCCATTGGCAGAAGGGCAGCGGCAATTTCGTAGTCCAGGGTTTCTAACGTATGCGGGTATGTGCAGAGCCACATGGCAACTGGTGGACGGCACTGTGCAGATGGTCCCGGAAAACAAGTATATTCATGAGGCCATCGTGTTGAATGCTTACTCGGGACTGATTGGGCGCCCACAGCAGACCATGGGGGCAGGCGTCAACGTGCGGTGCCTTATCAACCCCAACATACGGATCAATGGACTAATTCAACTTGATCAGGCTTCCGTGTTCCGATCAGCGTTATCGGATAGTGAGGTTGCGCAGTCTCAGGGGCGATTGAGTGAGACAGACCAGAATGGAAACCGGGTGGTTTTGGGCTCCCTGCAGCAACCCGCCAGCGTGGCCACTGATGGCGTGTATATCGTGAAAGCGATCGACTATACTGGCGACACAAGGGGTCAGGCTTGGTACATGGACATGATGTGCTTTGCGCGTGGCTCAGCGGATTTGCAGACGAACGCGTCGTTGAACAGGACATACTAACTGATGAAACCCCATGCCTTGCTTCTCACTATTTCAGTGTTTCCGATGGCGGTAAATGCCGATTCTCAGTGCGGACCTTTCTTTCTGGGAACCAGTCCGGACAATGATGGATGGGCGCGAATAAACGGAGCAAAGCCCGAGAGTCAGAAAGTCACTTTTCTTAAGAAAAAAGATGACTATGACAACATCAAAATGGAATGGCGCATGGCAACGAGTCAACCAGGGCTATGGGTTGGCATGGAGTACATCAAGCGTGACGGTAAGGCATTCCTGAACACTCAGATGCTCCGTGCCAGCATGGACGCCCCACGAGAGTTTGCAACTTACGATTGCGTGAGGGTTGATAGGAAATGAACGAGAAATCTGCAAAGGAAAAATTAAAAGAAAAAGAAGATGAAACCATTGAAAGGGCAGAGTTGTTGTATAAATACCAAGTCGCTCAGTATGAGTCATCCATTGCCTCAATAAGACGTCTAGAAGATAAAGCAACTAAAACGTTTGGTGTCGTTAGTATAATTATTACAACAGTGCTCCTTATAGTTAGGTTTTGGTGGAAAGATATCTTCGAAGGTGATCATATTCCTTTGCAAGTGATCTGTAGATTTTCGCTGTCGGCTCTTCTGGTTTTTGTAATGATCGCGTGGGGGTTCACTTTCAGTGCCATGCAGACTCAAGACTTTGAAAAACCCAGTTCTTCACATGAGATGACGGATTTCTTCTTAAAAAACAAAAGATATGTGTCATTGACACATGCGGCGAACCGATATTCGGAATTTACTGATATGGTTGACCGCTTACACGCAGAAAAAGCAAAACTTGTGAACAACTGCTCAGAGGCAATGCTTTTTGGAGCTTGGGCTTTCGCTGTCTTCTTGTTAAGCTTTTTAGCACTAAAATTAAGTGTATAGGATGAATTATGTCAGAAGGGAAAAAGAACAAGCCGCTTTCAGGTACAATTGCCAAAAAAGATATAGGCAATGGTCACAAATGTCCTCAAAGTACGGTAATCAATGATAATGATGGCAGCGACGACATAATTCGGTTTGACTCTGGTGGTAAAATGCCACCAGGTAAAGTGGTGACCGAAAGCACAAAAGGTGATGTGCGAAAACACATCAAGAAGTAGTACCGAAACCCACCGCTAGGTGGGTTTTTTTATGGGAAAATTTCATGCCCGTATCACTCCAATCCCAAATCGGCGGTAAGCAGCAGGCCGATCAAGCATTAGCCGAATCCATTTCCTCAGATATCCGCGTAGCAATCCCTGGCGTGATCCAGTCCTTTGATCCTGATGCTGTGACGTGTGTCGTTCTACCCGCCGTTAAGGGGTACGAAGCGGATAGCAACGGTAAGCGCGCCCCACTTGATTTGCCGCTGCTGGTGGATGTACCTGTCATTTTCCCGCGCGGGGGCGGCGTTACGCTGACATTCCCGGTTAAGGCGGGTGATGAATGCCTCGTCGTGTTTGCGGACCGCTGTATCGATTTCTGGTGGCAGAACGGCGGGGTACAAGAGCCGGTATCAGAGCGACAGCACCACCTGGCCGACGGCTTCGCGCTGGTAGGCCCGCAGTCTCAGGCGCAGAAAATCAGCGGCATCAGCACCACCGCCGCGCAGTTTCGCAGCGATGATGGTTCCACGTACCTTGAAATCGACCCAACCAGCAAGAAAATGAAAATTGTTGCCCCTGGGGGGCTCGAGGTGATCACCCCGCTGGCTGAGTTCTCGATGGCCGTGACGGTAAACGGCCTGTTTTCTTTCATGGGGGGCATGGTCGGCAGTGCTATCAGCGGCACTGCGGCCACGATTACAGGTGTCGTGAAATTTGTCGGTCAAGTGTTTGGCAATGGCAAACGTATCGATGAGACGCACAAGCACGGCGGCGTAGAACGCGGCGGCGGCCAAACCGACGAGGTAAGCTAATGCGCTACAGAAAAGAGGACGAGAACGGCGATTACACGTTTGGCCAGGGTGATAACACGTTTCTGACGAACACCCCGGAAGCGGTTGCCCAGGCAGTAAAAACCCGGTTTGAACTGTGGACCTGTGAATGGTTCCTCGATGTCACTGCGGGTATACCCACATGACCACCGAATTGGTGGACATGGTGTTGCCGTACATGCGGGGCGGAAAACTTGGGAAAAAAATTACGGTACCGAGCGCCACCTACTGGCGCAGGTACTGGCAGAAGTGGAGAACAACTATGAATACTGATGGATTGAGGCTAACAACTGCGCAGGAATCATGGTTGACAACCCCCGCCAATAGTGTGGTTTTGTGTTTCTGGAGACAGTCAATGCCACAGCATGTTATCGAACAACTCACTTTCGGACCTGCCAGAGAATTACTAACAGTTGACCTTGATGGAAGAGACGTTTTAGTCCTCAATCCACATGATGGAGGGCATGGAAGCGAAAGAGCAGGTTAAGCAGCTTTTAATGTAGTTTGATTCCGAGAAGGTGGAGGTTCACTGGCTAGTCACTTTCACCAAGAGCAGCAGGTTCCATATTGTAAGTTATTAACGTATTATTTATGCTGGATTTTTATTGAATAATGGAACTAATAATGAGTGAGTTTGATATCATTGTAGTGTCTTCATTGGTTATCACTTACATACCTGCTTTCTGGTTTTTGGGTATGAATGTTACAGCTCAGAGTATCACGGAAGAGTTCGGTTATGACAAAACCTATGTGCGGTGGCTTATCCCTAAATGGGCAAGTAAATGCGGCGGTTTTGCTATTGCAATTCACTACTGTTTTGTACTGCTCACTCTTTTCTTAATGAACTGGGTATATGGGCTGGCGGCGTTTGGGGCTGGTGTAATTCCGTTTATACTTTTCCCTTCTATGGCGAAAATGTATCGCGGAATTTTTCGCAGAGGCGCATTCCGTGCTTACAAAATTGATCCAGAATCGGGAAAATTTTTGTTGGAAATGTTGATGAAAACCAGAAAGTTTCGATAGAACACAAATCGTATCAAGTCAAAAGAACCCGCCTCAGCATAGTCCGATTTTTTTTATTATGGGCTCACTTCGGTGGGCCTTTTTCATATCTACCGCCCGGCGTTCGCTGAGCGAAAAAGGGAGCAATTATGAGCGAGCCGATTTCCGGCATCGGGGCAGCGGTAGTAACTGGCGTGATAATAGCAGGGGGTCTCCAACCTTGATCCTGTTGTTGTCGTCGCCTCCTTCGCAGGAGCAGCAGTTTTCGTTTTTTCCTCGAGTGACCTCTCGAACTTCAAGAAAGTATGGATGTTCGCCTCCTCGTTCCTGACCGGGAGGTTCTCTGCAGAGTTCTTTGCTGACGTGATCGAGGCTTTCCTTTCTGTACTGCAGGGAAAACACATTGAAGTAGGGGACACAATTGGGGAGTGAGTGGGGGGCGCTGTCGCTGTTCGCCTGCTGATGTACCCCATCGCCAAATCTTCTCATCCAACTGCACTGGACAAAATTACCGGGCGAGGGGGAGCTCGTGAATGAATACTTGCTGACGATCAACGCAATTACCTACGGTGCAACAGCCTTCCGCCTGATGGCCTATCGCCGGAACGGGGCAACGCATCGCCCGATGGTTACGGTCTTCGCCTGGTCCATGCCAGTTTTTCCTTTTCACGGCCGTGGTTACTGGATTGCGCCGATACTGAATAAAGTTGAGGATCAGATGAAGTAGGTATGATACTACTTATCACAAGATGAAGGGCCAACTCCGATCCCAAATAAAAAGGTTTGCCCGGTTCTATCGTAATATGTGATTCCAATTACCTTATTTTCTCTTCTTGCCATGATAAAACCTGCATCTGGTGTGTTCGGTAGCACTGGTTCAAGTTCGCTATGTTTGCAATATATTTCAGCTAATTTTTCATTAGTCAAATCAATAACTTCTAATACATTTTTAAGCGAATAGAAGTCATCATAAGAAAACTTCATGCTTTTAGCGCTTATCTCTATTTTTTTCTTATCCTCGTAACCATAAAATAAACGATAGTCTAACTTTGAACCTCCAGCATGTTGAGCTATGGGCACTATGTATTCATTAAAAAAAGAAGCGTTAACACCAGAGATTTCGATGGCGTCATCGTTAAATTTTTCTTTTATTACCCCAATTAATGGGTAACTTGCAAAACCTACGCATAAAAAAGTTATGGCTATGGTGCAGCTTTTCTTGCTTATCTTCATTATCCTAACCCCAAGCTCATAAGTACAAGTGACAAATAAGGTACCCTTAAGCGTAAAAACGAGCAACCAAAACTATTCCACAACGGGACTTCTCACAGCAAGGAGGTGATCACTATGGCAAAGAAACAATACGGTATCATGCCACCATTCCCCAAGATGGTTGCCATGATGCGCAATTCTAACAATCGGCACTTTGTCTACGGGATAGACTGGCTGACTAAGGCAATCACCATTTACCGTTACGGTGCTAAATAGTGCCTATAGAAAGGGTGAGGTTTGTCGAGCCAACAGAAGAGGAAATGGAGTTATTGAACCAATCTGATAGCAGATTGTGACGCTCAATCCATAAGCTCGTTTCCACATAGGCAGATAGTCAGGAATCGTTAATCCTGCTACCCCCCTAAGTCAGTATTCACCTCCGGTGAACGCTCCGTGCTGCAGGGCAACACATGGGGGACGCAGTCAGCTATACGTTGCAGCTAAAGGTTGCACTTATGATTTTTGCGGGGTAGGTTAATATGCTCAATACTTGGAGGAATGGACTAGAAAATGGCCTTTCTAAATAATTATCTTTGCATTATGGCAGGCATTTTTTGCCTGCCATAATGAATTAGTATTTTTTGTGAACACCTCTTTACAGATTTGAATATCGTTAAGTAACCGACAGACAGCTTTGTTTCCATTTTATTATTTTTTATTGACATCATCGTTCATGGTGAAATTTATTTTTTCTAGACTGATCTCTACTGAAATACTAATAAGTTCATGCTCAATGCTTTCGATTTTATTTACAGCTTTAACTAGATCTTCATATAGTATTAATTCGTTTATTTTTTTATAACTTCCAATGGCTTCATCATAAACTCTATCTTCGGGTTCTTCATAAAATACGAGGAATAAAGGGTTGTGAGCAATAAGGTTTCTCATGCCAATAAGCTCAATGATTGAGTCCATGCAAACTGTATAGAGTTGTGAGTACTTTTGATTGGTTTCGTTGCTAACGAATATATCACGTAAAAATTTAACTCTTGTTTTGAAAGGTAAATTTGATGTGTATTTTAGAGCTATTGGCTCAACATGTTTTTTCAGTAAAGTATATGTGTGATGCTCTAGGCTTCCGAAGCCTAGAACGAACTTTCCAACTACAGGGGCCCATTTTTCAGTGTCAACGATGTTCATTTTTTATCCTTTGTGTTTTCGTGGGGTGGGTATTTTTAATATGGTTCGTTCTAGGATAATAACATTCCAGCAATGGATAATAGTAAGAAAATAATTTCGAGTTTTTTCATACGATTATCCATTCGAGATCCTATTAGTAATATCAACTTTTTCGTACATTCAATCAAGCATCACAAAGCAGCTTTTCTAGGTTGTTGCGTAATGTGCAAGTAAAGCCATCAGCAACACTTACTGGCTAGGCACCACGCAGTTGATCCACAAGGCGCACCTGCGGACATACAGCATCAAAGGGCTGCGCAAGATTCTGGCGATCGACGGCACTATGGAAGAAGGCCTGATGAAACATATGGATATGCTCCGCGAGTTTCAGACCATCGGAGGCATGACTCTAATGGACGAAGAAGATGAATTCCAGACGCACAGTTATTCGTTTGCTGGTATCGCCGACGTTATCCTGCGCTTTACCGAACAGGTTACCTGCATCCTCCTGGGGCTAATCCCCGTCTGGGTTCAGTACTGGCGACGGTGATCTGGAAAACTACTTCCCCCTTCAAACCCCCACTCAACCCCGCTATACTGTATAAAAAATCAGTATGGAGAGTACGATTGGCCAGACGTTCTACCGCACCAAGGCTTGAGTTTGAAGCAGAAGCCATTTACCAATACCCGGAACACCTACGCCAATGGCTGGAAGGCTTGCCCGCTTTACCTGGGGTATACCTGTTCCACGGTGAGTGCGAAACCATGCCGCTCTACATCGGTAAAAGCGTGAACCTCCGCAGCCGGGTACTTTCACATTTACGCACTCCAGATGAAGCGGCCATGCTGCGCCAGGCCAGGCGTATCACCTTTATCAGAACGGCGGGGGAAATAGGGGCATTGTTGTTGGAAGCGCAACTGATTAAACAGCAGCAACCGCTGTTCAATAAACGCCTGCGCCGCAACAGACAGCTCTGCGCATTGCAACTCAATGATGACAAACCCACGGTGGTGTATGCCAAAGAGGTCGATTTTGCCCGGCACTCTGGGTTGTTTGGCCTTTTTGCCAACCGGCGTGCGGCACTACAAGCACTGCAGTCTATCGCCGATCAGCATCAGCTGTGTTATGGGCTGTTGGGGCTTGAGCCATTAAGCAAAGGCCGCCCTTGTTTTCGTTCTGCACTGAAGCGTTGTGCCGGAGCCTGTTGTGGTAAAGAAAGCCTGGCCGATCATCGGCAGCGCTTGGTCTCTGCTCTCGAGCAAAGCCGAGTCGTGTGCTGGCCGTGGCGTGGCCCGATAGCCTTGCGAGAGCAGGGGGCTGATATGGCGCAGTACCATATTATTCACCACTGGTTATGGCTGGGTGCAGTAGATAGCCTGGATGAAGCGAGGGAGTTAATGATTGCTGCGCCGGGCTTTGATAGCGATGGCTATAAAATTTTATGCAAACCCGTGATCGGTGGAGAGTACGAAATTATCGATCTCTACGAAGAAACCTGAGTTAACGGTTTCGTACCAGACAGCGGGCCTGCGCGGGTGTTTGAATCAAAGACGGACGCCAGAACCGATACCAATAGTGGCCGTCGAACGCCCCGAACTACCGCCAGAGCCAGAAACACTGACCGAAGTACACCCGGCCAGCAGGATGACTAAAAGGGTACCTGCAATAATTTTCATAAAGCCCACCTGATTAGCCCTGCAACGCATGAATCAACTTAGCACAAACCAACTATAAGATGAATCCATATTGCCCGCTAGTCAGGGGAGGGCTAGATTGATCGGGTATCCCCTCATTGAGGTTATTTAAAATGCTCAAGCATCGCTGGTCGGCCCTCGCACTTGCGTTGGTCGTGTTCACTTCCTCTGCCTCTGTTATGGCCAATCCAGGGAATGATAATGGTAACGGAGGTGGGCATGGTAATTCCGCTAACCATGGAGACAATCACGGGAAGGGTAATTCAGGTAAAGGCCATTCAGACCAAGGCAAAAAAGCTAAAGGCGGTCATGACGATCTGGTTGCCGTGAATATCACTTATGACCGTGTGCGGCCCCTGGCGGTAAACTATGGATTAACCGGGTATCAATCTTTACCCCCAGGCATCGCCAAGAACCTGGCACGGGGCAAGCCATTACCCCCAGGGATCGCCAAGAAAATGGTGCCTGCTTCAATGCTGGGACAACTGCCATCTTATCCTGGCTATGAATGGCGTATCGCCGGGAATGATTTAGTTCTGGTGGCCTTAAGCACGGCTATTGTTGCCTCTGTCATCAATGGGGTATTTGACTAGCTACTGGCCTGCCCTGGGTAATTATTCAACGATAGTTACCCAATAAATCAATTGGTTACACATCAATGGCCCCTATCCTAGCCGAGGATGGGTACTGGAAAGAGAGGCCAACTTTCTTTCCTTACCGATCATGACCATATCATTCACGGTGAAAATCTCTCTTCCTCCCACCATTCGGTATATCTATACTGTATAAAAACACAGTATAGAGACATACCCCTATGAAACACTTTGTTCCAACACCAACCCCAGAGAAATTGTACTTGCCGCTGTTTTCCGATCGGGTGCCTGCTGGCTTCCCTAGCCCGGCGCAGGACTACGTCCATGCCAGGATCGATCTCAACGAATATTGCATCAGCCACCCGAATGCCACTTACTTTCTCTATGCCTCCGGTGAAAGCATGCTGGAGGCGGGCATTACCGATGGTTCGATGCTGGTTGTCGATCGCAGCATTGGGGCCGAACACGGTGACATCGTGATTGCCAGCGTTGGTGGTGAGTTCACGGTAAAGCGGCTATGTCTGCGGCCAGTCGCGCAACTCGAGCCGATGAACCCCAAATATCAACCCATTCCGCTACGCGATGGTGCTGACGATTTAGACATTGTCGGCGTAGTGGTATCGACCATCACGAGGCTCAAGTAATGTACGCGCTGGCCGATGTGAACAGCTTTTATGCCAGCTGTGAAATCCTCTGGCGACCAGACCTGCGAGGTCGTCCGGTGGTGGTGTTATCAAATAACGATGGCTGCGTAGTGGCCCGTAACCAAGAGGCCAAAAAATTGGGAATGACGATGACCGGGCCGTATTTCAAGGTCAAGCACCAGTTGGAACGGGCGGGGGGCGTCGCTTTTAGTAGCAACTACGAGCTGTATGCCGATATGTCCTCCAGGGTGATGACGATATTGGAAGCGTTGGTGCCGCGCGTTGAGATCTACTCCATCGATGAAAGCTTTCTCGATCTGTCTTCGCTGCCAAACTGCCACAATCTGGAGCAGTTTGGGCAGCAGCTCAGAAAGAAGGTGCTGCGTGAGACAGGGCTGACGGTAGGCGTCGGCATTGCGCAAACCAAAACGCTGGCCAAGCTGGCAAACTTTGCCGCCAAAAAGTGGGTAGAACAAACCGACGGCGTGGTCGATCTTTCCAGCCTGGAACGGCAGCGTAAGCTGATGAACAAGGTGCCGGTAGAGGAGGTCTGGGGCATTGGGCGGCGGCTAGCAAAAAAGCTGAACGCGATGGGGATAGAAAGTGCGCTGCAACTGGCTGATGCCAGCACCACCATGATACGTAAACGCTTCAGCGTAGTGATAGAACGGACGGTGCGGGAACTGTGTGGTGAACCTTGCCTGGAACTGGAAGAATTCGCGCCAACCAAGCAGCAGATTATCAGCAGCCGCAGCTTTGGCAAACGCATCACCGAGTATGAACATATGCATCAGGCGATTTGTTTATATGCCACGCGGGCGGCAGAAAAGTTGAGGGCAGAACGGCAGTATTGTCGGCACGTCAGCGCCTGGATAAAAACCAGCCCGTTCGCCACTCACGAGGCCTATTACGGCAATTCGGCCAGCGTCAAATTGAATACACCAACGCAAGATACTCGCGATATTATTGCTGCCGCGATGCGCTGCCTGGATGCCATTTGGCAACCCGGTCATCGTTTTGATAAGGGCGGCGTGATGCTGCAGGATTTTTTCAGCCAGGGCGTTGCACAGCTCGACATGTTCGATGAGTATCAGCCCCGGCATGGCAGTGAAGAGTTAATGAAGGTGATGGACTCCATCAATAACTCGGGCCGGGCCAAGCTATGGTTTGCTGGCCAGGGAACGCAGCAGGTGTGGTCAATGAAACGTGAATTGCTGTCACCGGCTTATACCACCAGGCTGAGTGATTTGCCCCGTGCTCGGGTATACTGAGCGGCGCTTTTCCCTGACCACAACGCCATAATAATCCACTGGATGGAGATCCACTCACCGTTGGTGGTGGTCGAACGGGCAAATCACAGTTTTGATCCTTTCCCAGACGAAGGGCGGATCTTGCCTTTTGGCTCGGGAGCCGCCATTTTTTACAACTATATCGATCTGGTGCTGCATAACCCGGCTCAGGGTAGTGTTCAGCTCGTGTTCAACGTTGCGGAGCACCAGTTCCCACCAAAGGGCAGGACTCGGTGGTGTTACATTCTGAACGGCTATACCAGAACGATGTGGTGGTAAAATATGATGTTGAAGAACAACAGGTTGAGTGAATATCGTCAATTACGCTGAGCATCAGCGTCCTGCCATTGACAGCACAACGGTAACAGAAGGAACCCTTATCATTAAGTGGGTAATATTTAGTTAAGCAGAACAAACACTGCGAATTAAATCGGGTGAAACATTAGAACCACTCTGCTCTCTTATTAGAATAAGGATATTTACCATGAATAATACCGTCAATGGAACCATCAATTTTGCTGGACAAATCGTTGCCCAAACCATGGGGATTGAAGAGGGTGGCATTATTGTACAGCGGCCACGCAGTGCTGGCCTCACCGTCAGCGTTAACGGCAGCGAAACCCAAAATGGCTATGTGCAGCTTGGGGCAGTAAGCGAAGTACAGCTGGCAAACTCAGGTGCCCAGGCACAGGCAACCCGCTTCGACATCCGCGTTGCAGGTATCCCGGAGCAATATACTCACGCCTTGGTGTTTTTTGAGGGGGGCGCTACGGTTGATGCTGTCACCGGCGGCCTGATTAATATGGCGGAGGCGGGTAACGTACAAATTCAGTTGCGTGACCAGCAAAACAATATTGTGCAGGCAGGCAGTAATGCTCAGATGGTGAGTTCGGCGTTTTTCCCGGTGATGAATGGTGAGGTTTATGCCTCCTTTGCCGCAAACTTCTGCAGTACCGGCCGCGCAACGCCGGGTAATGTGGCGAGCAAGGTTGATTACACGCTCTATTTGTTTGAGCTGGCGGCCTGATTGATCAATAGCGCTATTTAACCCACCGCTCGGTGGGTTTTAGACTGCTTCCCCCTCACTCCAACCCTCTCTCAAAGGGCTAGGGAGCCACTCGGGCCTAGATTTATTGCCCAACCAAACCATCGGCCTTCACCCAGCCCGTGGTTCTATCGCCGGTTTTGGGGTGAATATAGTTCACAAACAAAAATTCCTTATAAGGCTGCCCGTGCGTGGCGGTAACGCTATCGCCATTGACGACAAACTTCCCGCCTTCATCTTGGCAGAGCTCATCCGGCGAGTCGTAAAAATAGAGTTTTTTGCTCTTCACCAGATACTTCGCTGTAGGCGAGGCCACTTTGCTTATTGAGGCTTCGGCGCTGGCCTGGGCATCATGGCAAATCTCGTCAAGCGGGGCCAGACGATCAACGTTTATCCAGCCGGAGGTATTGCCATAACCGACTAACAGATAGCCATTTTTCTCACCTTCGACGGGCTCAAGCGCGGCATAACCCACCACTTGCACCTTGTCATCCGGGATCACAAATTGAGATTCATTGACGCACTGCTCGGTGGGGGCGGCGTGAAAATAAGCCCGGCCTTTACCACGCACCACATATTTAGGGGAGTCGGCAATGATTGGGCCTAATTTCATCTGGTCCAAAATGGCCGCGCAGCGCTGCTCCTTCTGTAGGCATTGCTGGTATTGTTTGCCGTACTGTGGATTAAAGGTGAGTTGCAGCGGATGCTGTTCGTCGGCACTGTTATCCAGTAGCTGTCCGGTTTGCGGATCGTACATGACCCAACCAAGATGCCCGGCCCCTGGTGAATCAGGTGTGGGGGGCTTTCGGCGATCGAACAGTTGAATGGCCTGTATGCCGTTGGCCCGCGGTTCAATATTAATTTCCAGCTTGTCCGCTGGCACTTTCTCCGCCCGGATCAGAGCCTGATTGCTGCTGGCTAATAGCTTGATCAACGGAGCCTGACAGTCAAACAGCGAAGCAGGCCGGTTGGGGGTAAAACCTGGGCCTACTGGCGTCACGGCCTGTAGCGCTGCCCAGGGCGCAAGCAGCACTATTCCAACTACGGCTAACGTGGCGAGCTTCTCCATTTCTATCCCATCTCCGGTGAGGCAGCATACCTGCCGGCCGCTATCATACCCGGCCAGCGGTGAGTTATGCCACACCGGCTACCCGCAACAGCGCCGTCACTGCCGCTGCAGCCAGCAGCACCACGATTAATGGCGTTTTCCTCCAGGCTAATAATGCTCCCACGGCCACGCCACCCAAGCGAGCATAACCGGCAAAGTGTTGCCCTTCGAACAGCGTCGCGATCACCGCTACGGCCAGTAGCAACGTGGTGGCGGAGTCGGCGAGCAAGGCCTGAACCCGGTCAGAAAAGCTCAGGCTGCGGCCCAGCAGGAAACCGGCAAAGCGAAACGCAAAGGTACCGCTGGCCAGGATCAGAATGCCAATGATGAGTGTTTGGTTATCCATTATTTTTCTCGCTTTCTGATCAGTAAACCCAACAGTGAAAATAGCACCGGCATGCCAATCGGTACCAAGGGTACGCTAGCCAGGGCAATCAGAGTGCCGGAGCAGGCGGAAATACTGGTGCGCAGTTTTTTCAACGAACCAACAATCAAGGCCAGCAAAATGGTGGGGAACACGGCGTCCAGCCCGATGGCATTGATATCGGGAATAAAGCTGCCGATGGTGCCGCCAATCAACACGCCCAACGGCCAGCAGGCGGCGATCCCCAGCCCACAGAGCCAGTAGGCTGCCCGTTTTTTGGTCAGCGTTGGTTGCGAAATGCCGAACACCACGCTTTCATCGTTCATGATATGGCAACCCAATAACTTAAAGCGGCTGCGCTCGATCACCTCTTTCACTGCCATACCGAACGGCAGATGGCGTGCATTCACCAGCAGCCCGGCTGCCGCTGCCGCAAAGGGGCTACCACCGCTGGCTACGATGCCGATAAACAGAAATTCAGAGGCACCCGCCAACACCAGCAACGACAGCATAAGCGGGACCCAGAGCTCGAAACCCAGGCCGGTCGCCAGCGAACCATAGGAGATCCCCACGATGCCGTCTGCCAGGCAGACCAGCGCGATCCCTTTGATCACACCCTTATCGAGCGAGGGGAAAAAGTTTTTAGCCATACTATTTTTCTCACTGCCTTTCTCAAAACGAACGGTTGTTCTATTATAATGAACACTTCAATCTCGTTTTACAAGTCGAACGATCGTTCGTTATAAGGTGAGTTACGCAGCCTATGAAACAACCCATCAATATCATTGCGGAAGCCTTGGTGCGCGAACGCCAGCGCACGGGCCTCTCGCTGGCAGAAATTGCCCGCCGGGCAGGAATTGCCAAATCCACGCTGTCACAACTCGAAGCGGGGAATGGCAATCCGAGCCTAGAAACGCTGTGGGCACTCTGCGTCGCGCTGGATATCCCCTTTGCGCGTTTGATGGAGCCGCAGCAGAGTAAAACGCAGGTGATCCGGCGTGGGGAAGGGGCTGCGGTGGTGTCGGAAGTGGCTAACTATACGGCGGTGCTGTTGGCAACCTGCCCGCCTGGCGCACGGCGGGATATCTATCTGCTGACGACACAGCCGGGAGCCGACCGCCTTTCTCATCCGCATCCGTTAGGCTCGGTGGAACACATCGTCATCACCCAAGGGCGCGCCTTGGTCGGGCTGGTGGAAGAGCCTGCCGAACTGAATGCCGGGGATTATATTTGCTACCCAGCCGACCGGCCGCATATCTTCCGCGCCCTGGAGCCGGATACGCTGGCCGTACTGGTCTCAGAACAAAACTAGCTCCGGCAAAAGCTTCCACCGATTCGCTAATTCCTCATGTAGGGCGCCACATGCTGCGCCCGCCCCGCTAACCCCAGCCGTAATCCCTTCGAGCAAACGCTGCCAAACCAGACGGACCGACAGTCACTTTGCGTCCATTTGTTAGATCCCTGTCATGTTTTTGTTATTTGCTCATTCCAAAACGCACGTTTCGCTTGTTTGGGTTAAAAAATTTCATTAGTCTAATTTTTGAAACAAACGTTTGACAAGTGAATGAGGTGTTTAACAATCACATCATGAGTTAATTTTAAGATATTGTTTTAAATGTTATTTTTAATTATTGCCGAGCATCTCATAACCAGTATTAACTGATGTGATACCGCGCGGAACAGGGTTTTAAGGCGATAATAACGAGCGGATTGTTGTTTGAATGTAAAAAATATTTTTCATTAGCCGTCAAATCAACAGGCCTCTTCACTCTAACGATTAAAGGGTACAGAACATGAAGCTGAAGAAATTGATCGTCACCTCGCTACTGATGTGCATGCTGCCAGCCTCGGTGTTAGCCAAAGATATCAAGATTGGCGTGTCGATGGCCTACTTTGATGACAACTTCCTGACCATCCTGCGCCAGTCCATGCAGAACAAAATGAAGCAGGAAGGTAACGTCAGCGGCCAGTTTGAAGATGCCAAAGGCGATATCGCACAGCAGATCCAGCAGATAGAGAACTTCGTCAGCCAAGGGGTCGATGCCATCATCCTTAACCCGGTGGATACCCAGGGCGTCAAGCCAATGATCAAGCTGGCGGAGAACGCCCATATTCCACTGGTGTTCGTCAACCGTCGGCCAGAAGCCACGCTGCCAGCCGGTATGGCCTACGTAGGTTCAGATTCCAAACTGGCGGGCAAGCTGCAGATGGAGGAACTGGCCAAGCTGATGAACGGCAAGGGTAACGTGATGATCCTGCTCGGTGAGCTTTCCAGTGAAGCCACCCGTGACCGGACCCGCGGCGTTGAGGAAGTGGTGGCCCAATATCCGAATATTCATATCATCGATAAGCAAACCGCCAAGTTTTTCCGCAAAGAGGCGGTTGACGTGACGACTGACTGGATCCTCTCCGGTCAGCAGATTGATGCTATCGCTTCCAACAACGATGAGATGGCGATCGGTGCCATTCTGGCGCTGAAACAGGCGAAGAAAACCGGTGTGCTGGTAGCGGGTGTCGACGGTACGCCAGATGCCCTGGAGTTTATCAAGAAGGGGGATTTGAGCCTCAGTATCTTCCAGGATGCCAAAGGCCAGGGGGAAGGCGCAGTACAAACCGCCATTCAACTGGTTAAGGGTGAGAAGGTTGAAAGCAGCGTCATGATCCCTTACCAACTGATCACCAAAGCCAATTACCAAGACTTTGCCGACAAGAATAAAAAGTAATTACCAACCGGCCCCTTGCCTAACGGTGAGGGGCATCGTTCACAGCGTTCGGCAGGATAACGGCGGAGGTTATCAGTATGTATCCTTATGTACTGGAGGCGGAAGGCATCAGCAAGCAGTTCCCGGGCGTTAAGGCGTTGGATAACGTGTCGCTCAAGATCAAACCGGGCAGTGTGCATGCGTTAATGGGGGAAAACGGTGCCGGTAAATCAACGCTGATGAAGTGCTTAATCGGTATTTATCGTCCCGATGCAGGCACTATCAAGGTCAAAGGGCAGCCGGTGACGTTTAACGATACGCTGGCGGCCTTGCACTCGGGCATCTCCATGATCCACCAGGAACTGAACCTGGTGCCGCATATGACGGTGGCAGAAAATATCTGGCTGGGGCGTGAACCCGCCAAGCTGGGTTTTGTAAATCACGAGGAATTAAACCGTAAAACCCGTGAACTGTTGGCGCATCTCAAGATTAAATTAGACCCGGAAACCCAACTAGGCATGCTGAGCATCGCCAACCAACAGATGGTCGAGATCGCCAAGGCGGTGTCTTATAACGCCGACGTATTGATCATGGATGAGCCGACCTCGGCATTAACGGAAGGGGAAGTGGTGCATCTGTTTGCGATCATTCGTGAACTGAAGCAGCAGGGCAAAGGCATTATCTATATCAGCCACAAAATGGATGAGATCTTTGCCATCACCGACGAGGTCAGCATTTTCCGCGATGGCGCCTCGATCGCCAGTGATAAAACCGAGAACCTGACCAAACAGTCGCTGATCACCATGATGGTGGGCCGCGAGCTGACCCAGATGTTCCCCAAGTTCAATAACAACATCGGTGAAGAGGTGTTGCGTGTGGCAGGGTTGCGGCGCAGCGGCTGGTTTCACGATATCTCCTTTGCGGTTAAGCGCGGGGAAATCCTCGGAGTTGCCGGGCTGGTGGGCGCAGGGCGCAGCGAAGTGATGGAGAGCCTGTTTGGTATGCACCCGGCCGAGGGGGGCGAGATTTATATTGAAGGCTTGCCGGTAAAAATAGACTCCCCCTCCAAAGCCATCGAACAGGGGCTGGCATTCCTGACAGAAGACCGTAAAAAGTCTGGACTGTTTCTGGTGCTGTCGGTGGTGGAGAACATGAGTATCGTCAACCTTTCCGCCTATACCAGCAAAAACGGGTTTGTCAGCCAGACGCAAATGGCGAAAGACTGCATGGAGCAAATTAGCAAGCTCAATATTAAAACCCCGACGATGGATCAGATTATCAATAACCTCAGTGGCGGCAATCAGCAGAAGGTCTTGATTGCCCGCTGGCTATTGGCGCAGCCGAAGATCCTGATCCTGGATGAACCCACGCGCGGTATCGACGTGGGTGCCAAGGCGGAAATTTATCGCCTGATCAGCGAATTGGCGCACCGTGGCGTCGCCATTATTTTGGTTTCGTCTGAACTGCCGGAAATACTTGGCATGAGCGATCGCGTCATGGTGATGCACGCCGGACGCATTACGGGGATCCTGGATAAAGATGAAGCAGACCAGGAAAAAATCATGGCGTTGGCCTCGGAATAACGCAAAGGTAAAACACAATGAATAACGTCAAAGTGGAAACTCAGCCAGTCAAAGCCTCGCTGTTTGCCGGTTTCAGCGGCAAGCTGCCGAAAGATACTGGCATCTTTATCGTCATGATCGGTATTGCACTGATTTTTGAAATGCTGGGCTGGTACGTGCGCGATCAGTCATTCCTGCTTAACCCGAACCGCCTGCTGCTGATCGTCTTGCAGGTGGCAATCATCGGCATCATCGCCGTTGGCGTCACCCAGGTCATCATTACCACCGGTATCGATCTCTCTTCTGGCTCGTTGATTGCCCTGACGGCAGTGGTAGCGGCCAGCCTGGCGCAAACCTCCGAAAGCATTTCGCCCATGTATCCGGGCCTGCTGGATCTGCCCGCCGCGATCCCCATCGGGGCCGGGATTGGGGTGGGTATTATTTGCGGGTTTATCAACGGGTTTTTGATCACCCGCACAGGCATTCCACCGTTTATCGCCACCTTGGGGATGATGGTTTCTGCCCGTGGTTTGGCACAGTATTACACCAAAGGTAACCCGGTCAGTTTCCTGTCGGATGGCTTCACCTCGATTGGCCAAGGTGCCATGCCGGTGATTATCTTCCTGGTGGTGGCGGTGATTTTCCATATCGCCCTGAAACACACCCGTTATGGCAAATACGTGTATGCCATCGGCGGCAACATGACCTCGGCCAGGGTCTCTGGGATCAACGTCAATAAATACCTGGTGATGGTCTACACCATTGCGGGTGGGTTGGCAGGATTAGCGGGCGTGGTGCTGGCGGCACGAGTCAGTAGCGGGCAGTCGAGCATGGGGGTGTCTTATGAGTTGGACGCCATTGCCGCAGCGGTCATCGGTGGCAGTAGCCTGATGGGCGGCGTGGGGCGCATTACCGGCACGCTGATCGGCGCGGTGATCCTCGGCCTGATCAAAAGTGGCTTTACCTTTATTGGTGTGGATTCCTACATTCAGGACATTATCAAAGGCATGATCATCGTGGCCGCCGTGGCTATCGATATGCGCCGTAACCGCAAGAAGCTGTGATCCTCGCCTTGGCCGCCGGTGTGATGACCGGCGGTTTGGCCAGGTGGGCAGGTTTATGCATCGCTACCATTGATACGCCGGGCCAGTTCGTAACGCTCGCCCCAGTACTGGTTATCCAGGCTGGAAACGGTGACGCCCATACTGGTAGAGGCGTGAATAAACTCACCTTCTCCGATATAAACGCCGACGTGGCGCTGACGGGGTGAGGTTTTGAAAAACACCAGATCGCCAGTGTTTAATTCACTTTTCGCTACTCGCGAGCCCAGTTTCATTTGTTCACTGGTGCTGCGTGGCAAACTGACGGCAAACTCATCTTGAAACACGCGCTGCATATAGGCTGAACAGTCGATGCCTTTGCGCGAGTTACCCCCGAATTTGTATCGAACTCCTTCCCATCGGTCATAATGCGACAGGATTTTTTTTAGCTCCTGAGTATTATTGTGGCCGGAACTGGCTGAAGCGGAAAAGCTCATGCAAAAAGCTGAGCAAGTGAGAAATACGGCAAAAAATTTAAGCATAAAAGATTTCTGAAAGAGCAACTGAACGTCTATCCCTGTAATGGAGTGGCCGGATCGCCTGACTCATTCCCTGTGAGTGATGGTAATATACACAGTTGTTGCTCAAAAATAAACCAAAAACAGGCTAATTATTAACCGTTAGTATGCGGTTATCGGCTTGTTACTTTTGATAGCGTGCCTCTGGTTGGCTGTGGAAACCCAGGAAGGACGGGCAATCAAGGGATTAGCTACCGGTGGCAGATTTTGCCAACCAAAATTACAACATGTTGCTGCTGTCGGTTTATCGGCTGGGGATGGTAGTGGGATCTCAAATTGAGACGAATCATATTGGTAATTTTATCAATCGCGCCATTTTCGCCGGCGGTGAATGTTATTTTTTATATAATTTAATGTTAATTAAATCGAAATAAATTAAGCCTCATCTGTGATGGTTTTCGCATTTAAAATTATCCCCTGCACAATACCACCCGCGAACGGCCCACTCTGCACACAATATGCATGCCCCGACCTCGTGCCGTACATCCATTATCAGGGGGGTTATCAGGCTGTGCCCTCGAATCGTAGCCATCAGGAGTGACAACCTGATCAAGGCCGTACAGGAGTGAGGTTCCATGACCAATTTGAATACTATTTTGCCCGGCGAAAAGGCGCAGACGACTGAAAAGCCAATTGATAAAGTTGAAGAGATATTACCCATTGCCCATCTTTTTACCCTGGGGCTTCAGCATGTCCTGGTGATGTATGCGGGGGCGGTTGCCGTCCCATTGATGATCGGTGGCAGCCTGGGGCTGGATAAGTTGCAGATTGCCTATCTGATCAGCTCCGATCTGTTTTGCTGTGGCGTGGTGACGCTATTGCAATGCATCGGGATTGGCCGCTTTGCGGGTATTCGGTTGCCTGTCATCATGTCCGTCACCTTTGCAGCCGTCACGCCGATGTTGGCCATCGGAGCCAACCCCGAAATCGGTCTGACCGGCATATTTGGTGCCACTATTGCGGCTGGAATTATCACCACGTTGCTGGTGCCGTTGGTAGGCCGTTTGATGCCGCTGTTTCCAACCCTGGTGACGGGGATTGTGATCACCTCTATCGGCCTTAGCATTGTGCGGGTCGGGATAGATTGGGCCGCCGGGGGCAGGGGTAATGCCAACTACGGTAATCCGGCCTATATTGGCGTCTCGCTGCTGGTGCTGATTTTTATTTTGCTAATCACCCGGTTTAGCAAAGGCTTTATCTCAAATATTTCCGTGCTGTTGGGGATTGGCTTCGGTTTTGTGGTGGCGCTGCTGATGGGAGAGGTCAGCTTTTCTGGCCTGGATGATGCCGCCTGGTTTGCCATCGTGCGCCCCTTTGCCTTCGGTTGGCCCACCTTTGATCCGGCTTCGATTATCACCCTGACGATCGTCATGCTGATCGTATTTATTGAATCGATGGGCATGTTTATGGCACTGGGGGAGATTGTCGGCCGCCCAACCACCAAGCAGGATGTGGTACGCGGGCTGCGGGTTGACGGCCTGGGAACCATTATCGGCGGTGTTTTCAATACGTTCCCGCATACCTCGTTCTCCCAGAATATTGGCTTGGTCAGCGTTACTCAGGTGTCCAGCCGCTGGGTGTGCGTGATGGCAGGTTTGATTCTGGTACTGTTCGGCCTGATCCCCAAAATGTCTATTCTGGTGGCCTCGATCCCGCAGTTTGTCTTGGGGGGCGCAGGTATCGTGATGTTTGGCATGGTGCTGTCTACCGGCATCAAGATCCTGACCAGGGTCAACTTCAATACCAACCGCTATAACGCCTATATTGTCGCCATCAGCCTGGGGCTTGGCATGATCCCGATCGTAGCGGCTGATTTCTTTACCCAGATGCCAGCGAGCCTGCAACCGTTGCTGCATAGCGGCATTTTGCTCTCTTCAGTGGCGGCGGTGCTGCTGAATCTCTACTTCAATGGCTATCATCCGGAGGAATAATGCTGCTGTTTATTGATGATCTCCGTTAACAGTGGCTTGCCAGCCAGTGGCGATAACAGGTAAAAACACTGTTCGACATAAAAGGAGTAATCAATGCGGATAACCTTGGCCCAATTTACCTGCCGTGAAGGGGACATTGCCCATAACCTGGCCGCCGTGCTGGCGCAGATTGAACGTTGCAGCGGCCAAACCGACCTGTTGGTGTTGCCAGAAACACAGCTTACCGGCTTTACCCATCCTGACGGCAATACGGACTACGCGCTGCAACTGCAAGGCCCGGAGCTCGCGCAAGTGGTGGCGGTAAGCCAGCGTACGGGTATTGCCGTCGCCGTGGGGTTTCTTGAGCAGGATGGCGCGCAGTTGTTCAACAGTTCGGTGTTGATCACGCCGGAGCAGGGCATCTATCTGCATTATCGCAAAAGCCATTTATGGACCAACGAACGCGTTGAAGCGCAAGCAGGCGATCGCCTGGTCTGCGGGCTGTGGCGTGGGCGGCGTATCGGCTTACTGATCTGCTATGACATCGAATTCCCAGAGGCATCAAGAGCGTTGGCCTTGATGGGGTGTGATTTGTTGCTGGTTACCGATGGCAATATGGATCCCTATGGTCACGTGCATCGTAACGCTTTGCTGGCTCGCGCTCAGGATAATCAGATGTTTGTGGCGATGGCCAACCGCGCCGGGCATGGGTGTGGGATGCAGTTTGCTGGTGAAAGCCTGGTTGTTGACCCCCTAGGGCGTGAGGTGGCCAGCCTGGGACGTGAGCCGGGAATAGTGCAGGCAGAGCTGGATTTTAGCCTGCTGGAAGCGGCCCGCCGCGAGTACCGTTACCTGGAAGATCGGCGTTTGGCACTCAGTGGGGAGACGCAGTGGCAGCAGCGGGATGATGAACAACGCTGGTGGCCGCTAATTCCGCGTTAACACCGCTTGCTGAAAGGCCAATGGCTTAGGTAAAGTCATAGCCAGATTGGTCACTGTAATTGATAGACTTGCAGCACTCTAAGGAGCCGTACCATGCAATTCCCCGCCCTGAGTAAAAGAATCGTGCCATTGGCTGCGCTGCTGGTGCTGTCGTTGCCCACAGCTTGGGCAGCACAAAACGCCCCAGCCCCGATCCCATCGGCGTTAATCGGCAACTGGAGCGTGACCAAGATCATTCCCACCCAGACCGTGGGCTGTTGGGATGAAAAGCAGGCACAGCAGTTGGTCGGTAATAGTATCAACTATAAAGCAGACGGTTTTACCTGGCATGATCAGCAACTGAGCAATCAGGGAGCGACCACCACCACGGTAGAGGCGCAAGAGTTTGTGGAAGACAACTCGGGCGATAATTGGTACGTCGATTTCCCGATTTTGGGCATCAGTACGCCTTCGGTGCAGCGAGTCATCATTCAGCATCAGGATGTCACCGTACCGGGGATCACCGATCAGGGGACTGAAGGCGTTCCCGGTGATAACGTGTTGGTGAAAGATCGTAATACGCTGATCTTCTCCCAATGCGGCGTGTGGTTTGAGGCGCAACGGCAGAAAAAATAGCTAGATGTCTGACGGTGGGGGCGCCGCTGCGCCCCTATGTTGTGAAACTGCTGGGTATCAGTTCGTCGGTTGGCAATCGGCTATTTCGAGTTTGCGTAACAGCGCAGGAATATCGACGGTGTCTATTTTATCGGCTTGCAGATAGCTCAGCGCATAGTCATGCCAAATACCAGACTCCAGGAACAGGATCATCAATTCACGGTCCAGATGATTATCATTCGTCATGCTGACCAGGATATTGAGTGCCTCAGATAACAGCTTGCCCGGTTTATAAGGCCGATCGGCCGCCGTCAGGGCTTCAAACACGTCGGCGATCGCCATCATACGCACCGGAATGCTCATCTGCTGGCGGGTTAACTGGTAAGGATAGCCTTTGCCATCCATGCGTTCATGATGGCCACCGGCAATCACCGCCACGTTGGCCATGGTGCGTGGGAACGGCAGCTTTTCCAGCATGATGATCGTCTGCATAATGTGCTCGTTGATTTTATAGCGCTCCTCCTCACTCAGGGTGCCTCTGCGGATGCCCAGGTTGTAAATCTCCCCGTGGTTATAGAGTAAGGTCGGCTCTTTGAGTTTGAAGTGATAGCTTTCGGGCAGATGGCTTTTCTCATCGCGGTAGATGATATGTTCTTCTTTATCCGCCAGCAGTGGCTCCTGGGTAGGTAAGGAGGCGGCAGGGCGGCGGTTTTTGCGCGCCAATTCTTCCCGTGCCACGCCTGCGGTGTCATCCAGAGTGCGGGTCCATTGATATTGTGCGATCTGTTGAATGCGTGCGAGCGCGCTGTCAGACAGAAATTCGCCACCGATATTGCACTGGGCAATAAAATAGAAATCCTCATCCAACTGCTGCAACTCATCGCGTAACTGTTGTTCTTCCTGCTCGGTAGCGGGGAGCATAGCGTGCTTGCGCAGGAAGCTAACCTCTTTTTCCCGTTTCAGCACCTCAAAGCGCATCCGCACCTCGTGAATGCGGTCGTAAATCATTTCCAGCTTGGTGGCCTTATCCACTATGGCTTCCGGCGTGGTGATTTTCCCGCAGTCATGCAGCCAGCAGGCGGTGTGTAGTTCCTCCCACTCATTGGCGGAAAGGCTAAAATCGGCGAACGGCCCTTGTTTGGCCTCAACCGCTGCATTGGCCAGCATCTTGGTAATGACAGGTACGCGCTGGCAATGGCCGCCGGTATAGGCGCTCTTGGCGTCGATCGCTCCGGCGATCAACTGAATAAAGGCTCCCATCAGATGCTTTTGTTCTTGCAGCAGATATTGCGTCTCTATCGCTACCGATAAGCTGCCCACCAGAGCATTAATCAGCTGTATTTTGGCTTGCCCATGTTCTGGGCCAGCTTCGGCAGGATTAAACAGCAGCAAGAACCCCATGAGTTGCTTATCATGAGTTTGCATCGGGACAGCCACGTAGCGCAGCGGCAGATGGGGGCCAAAGACCGTAAGCAGTTGGTCGGGGATATTCTCGTCAGTAAAGACTCCGGCAACGGTTTTACCTGCAAGAATTTGCCAAAATGCGCTGGGTTGCTGTGGATCAAACTGCAACGATGCTACCTCCGAGCTGGCCACCTCTTTTCCAGCCCAGTTGCAGGCTATGGGTGAAAAGCAGCCGGGCGTTTTGTCTGACAGGAAAATAATGCCGCCGCTCATGGTCGCGATTTTGCTGGTTTCATTGAGCAAACCCTGCATCTGCTGCGGGAAATTATCCTTGGCGGATAACAGGCTGCCCATCGAGATAAACTGCTTGAGCGTCAGCTTCATTTTGGACATGGCTTTGTGCAGGTCGTCCACTTCTTCAATCACCGAGCGTTCTTCCGCCCGCTCATCAAAATGCAGATTGCTTATGGCATCGGCATCCTGGCGCAGGCGGATCAGCGGCCGGGAAATACGTAGGGAGAAATACCAGACCAGCGGCAGGCTGAGCAGCAGCAACGCAAAGGCGATCAGGGTCGAGCGGTTGCGGATGGCGTTGGCATCGGCGGTAAGATAGGCCGAGGGTGTGGCAATCACCAACTGGTAGCCTTGGCTTTGCCCCTTAAGATCCACAACGGCCCCAAACCAGCTCTGCCCTTGTGCCGTAAATAGGCTGCTTGCGCCGTAATGGGGATCTAGCAACGTTTGCAGCACCGGGATGTGCGCAATGCTGTTCAGCCCATCCAGGCTTTTGGGGTTTTGCGCAGGCAGGCTGGCGATAGCTTCATTGGCAGAGTTAATGATCGCCGCCTGGCTACCCGGCGGCAGGTTTTGTTGAAGAAACAATGAAAGTGAAGCCAGCGAAACGTCCAAACCGATCACAGCATGGCCATCTGGAGCCTGAATGCTATAGGTGAAACCGGTCTCGCCGGTACCTTTGAAGGTATAGAGCGGGGAGGTAATCAGTTGCTGAGTTTTTACCGCCAACTGATACCAGGTACGCTCCCGGGGATCATAATTGTTATACGGCACGATTTTTATCGCCATAACCTGCTGTTTGCCGTCCAAAAAGATACTCTGAACCTGGGGCGAGCTCTCTAAAAAGCGGTAGCTTTGCGCTAGCCACTCGGCATCTTCCGGCGCATTAAATAAAACTCGGTTGGCAGGGGAGAGGCGGCGCAGTATAAAGAAATCGCCGTTGGGATAAGCGCTGTATACCGCGTTGGCATAATCATTTTGCTTGAGTATTTCGACCAGCGGGCCGATAAACGCCATGCGTTGTTCGAGCGTGGTGGCTTCTATTATTGGCATGCGTGCCAGCATATTCACCGACATTTTCATGCTGCGGGTAACGGAGTCCAGCTCCGCAGCAATGGCTTCGCCAGTTTTTTGATACTGCCGGTTGGTGCTGGCCTCGGTCAGTTTGGTGAGTTGGCTGTGGCTGAAAAACACGATCACGCTGCCGATGGAGACAATCAGCAAGGTAAACAGCGCGGCAATCTGGATATGCAGCGGATAGCGGCTTCTCAAACCTGTTATCTTTCCTGCCATGGTGCCCACCTTGGATGCCAATTTTTAGCTTTTTTAAATTATAGACGAAGCCGGAGGTTATCTGATTGTGTGCATCATAATTTATTGGTTTGATTTTAAAGTGAAATTTTTTGTTTCGTAGCTAAATAAACCAATGCGTTATTAAAAAATAAAGCTTTATGAAACAACGGCGACAAAGACAGCACTTTTGTCGCGCGCACGTTGTTCCTGGAACCGTTGAGGCTGTTACTTAACACCAAGCTTCTCCCTCAGTAGTGGCATGTAGCTATCGATGTTATAAGTTTTATCCCCGGTGATGCTGGCGCAGGCGTTATGGGCGTAAATAAAATAACCTACGCCAACGCTTAGGCCTAAATCATTAAGATCGGGCGTTTTGTGGTCTAAAAGGCTATAGCTTTCTGGAATTAAGTGTGTAAAAACATCTTCTGAACCGATATTTAAGACTTCTCTAACAATAATAGACTTGCCCATGGCGAGGTTTAAAGGTGCTCTGGATTTAACAGTGTCATATTGCTCACTCATGCATAGACGGTATTTATCGCACCCAGATAATTTGTTACTCTCACAATAAGCTTTTGACATTTCGGTTAGATTGTCAATATATAAATAAGAGATGTAGTTACTTTTGCACCCAGAGGTGAAAAGTAATAAAAAAAGTATGTAGTTATATTTTTTCAACTTTATTTGACTCCAGCTTAAACATTTCTTCGGCGTTAGCATGTCCGGTATAGGACATGCCCGTCATGCAGTGCGGCGCAATCATCGGAAAATACCAACGTATGTTTGCCATTTTGGTGCTCAAAGAAATAGTAAATCCCTTCTTCTGCCGCCAGGCGATGAATAAAATCGAGATCGCTTTCAGCTTGCCAACACTTAACGTAAACCGCACTCCACTGGCTTTCTTGCTCATCCCTAGCACGCGCTTTCCTTATTTATTACATGAAGATATTCCATTCAATTACAACAAAAAATCCATAGATACATAAATAATATTAATGTATATATGGCGAAATAACAACCAAAGGTGCTGCGTAAATGTGATCCAATACGACAGTGGGTGATTAAAGCGAAGAGTTGTCCTGCCTGGCTTTAGAGCGGATTGGTGCATTACGCCATTTTCATGCGAAATGTCATGGAAACCGATCAAATATAACCACTATATTTACATGGTTATAACCTTACTGACACCTGCCTACGCCAGCCAAGATAAGGAGATAACGTCAACGAAAGCGTGTTTTTTCAGTCAGCCTGTTCGGAAAGGATACCTATGAATCAATTTATCGTTGCGGAATCAGAAGCCTGCATTGGCTGCCGGAGTTGCGAGGTCGCCTGTGTGACTGCGCATCATCAAGGGGCATACCCAAGCAAGCGCGAATATTTTACCCCAAGAGTCAAGGTCATTCAGGGCACCCATGGTAATACTGCCGTGTTCTGCCACCATTGTGAAGATGCGCCCTGTGCCAATGTTTGCCCTACCGGGGCCATTGAACAGAGTGATACCAGCATCCAGGTCAGCCAGGAGAAATGCATCGGCTGCAAAGCCTGCGCGGTCGCTTGTCCGTTTGGCATGATGACGGTAGTGACAGAAACGGTGCAGCCCGCCAATCATCGCCTGGCAGACAGCTACCAGAAGGTTGAGGCACAGAAATGCGACTTGTGCAGCGAGCTAAACCATGAACCTGCCTGTGTACGCGCTTGCCCAACCCATGCACTCAGCCTGGTAGACAACCAAACGTTGCTGGAGCAACAGCGAGAAAAGCGGCTACGTGCTGCGGCGCGCGATCACCATAGCCAACTGTTTGGCAGTGCGGCTAATCAAAGCCCAGAAGCGAAAGCCCCGAAGAAATCAACGCCGATCCGTAATCTGCTGCAACAGCCTCGGGCACCTCGTCTGGAGGCCAGCAAAATCCCGCTAGAGCTGCGCAAAACCAGCTTTGCCGAAATCTACCAACCCTTTAATGAGCAGCAGATCCAGCAGCAGGCCGAACGCTGCCTGAGCTGCGGCAAGCAGAGTATCTGCTCCTGGACCTGCCCGCTGCATAACCAGATCCCGCAGTGGATCAAGCTGGCCAGCCAGGGGCGTATCTGGGAAGCGGCGGAGCTATCACACCAAACCAGCAGCCTGCCGGAAGTGTGCGGCCGGGTATGCCCACAGGATCGACTGTGCGAGCAATCCTGTACGCTCAACGAGCACGGGGGAGCGGTCACTATCGGCAACATTGAGCGTTACATCACTGAAACGGCCTTTGAGATGGGCTGGCGGCCCGATATGTCGGCGGTGAAAGACAGCGGCAAGCGCGTTGCCATTATTGGCGCGGGTCCGGCTGGGCTGGGCTGTGCCGATATCCTGGTGCGCCATGGCATCAAACCGGTCGTATTTGATCGCTATCCCGAAATTGGCGGGTTGCTGACCTTCGGCATTCCGGCGTTCAAACTGAAAAAGGACGTTATGGCCAGAAGGCGTGAGATCTTCAGCGATATGGGGGTGGAATTCCGCTTGAATACCGAGATTGGCAAAGATATATCGATGGAAACCCTGCTTAATGATTACGACGCGCTGTTCCTTGGCGTGGGGACCTATAAATCGATGCGTTCCGGCCTGGAAAATGAAGGTGCGCCGGGAGTGTATGACGCCTTGCCATTCTTGATTGCCAACACCCAACAGCTGATGGGTTATGTCGAAAATCCGAAAAGCCCTTACGTCAATATGGCGGGCAAGCGGGTGATCGTACTGGGGGGCGGTGATACCGCTATGGACTGCGTCCGAACCTCATTACGTCACGGTGCTGAGCGGGTGATTTGTGCCTATCGGCGTGATGAAAAGAGTATGCCGGGTTCGAAAAAGGAAGTGAAAAATGCGCGGGAAGAGGGCGCAGAATTCATGTTCAACCTGCAACCGCTAAGCATAGTGATCGATGAGGAGGGTAAGGTCAGCGGCATTCAAATGCGGCGAACCGAAATGGGGGCTCCAGACAGCCAGGGCCGGCGGCAGGCGGTACCCGTTGAGGGTTCGGAACATATCGTACCGGCGGATGCGGTGATCATGGCCTTTGGCTTTAGCCCGCATCGCATGGGCTGGTTGGCAGAACATAACGTCATGCTGGACAGGCAAGGGCGAGTGGTGGCGCCAACGGTGGCGGGTTATCCGTACCAAACCAGTAACCGCAAGATTTTCGCCGGTGGTGACATCGTGCGCGGCGCCGATCTGATCGTGACCGCCATTGCCGAAGGGCGCAAGGCGGCGGAAAGCATCGGCTATTACCTCAATGTGCTATAGCGCAGCTCAAGGAGAGACGGTATGAATCAGTTTGTCATTGCCGATATGAAACAGTGCATTGGCTGCCGCACCTGCGAGATTGCCTGCGTGATGGCGCATCTGGGGGATAATCCGTTGCCGATGACGGCGGAAAACTTCAATCCTCGCTTAAGGGTGATGAAAACGCTTAGCGTCAGCGTACCGATGCTGTGCCGCCAGTGTGAAAATGCCCCTTGTCTGAACGCCTGCCCAAACGAGGCCATCTATAACCAGGATGGCAGCGTGCAGGTGCTCCAGTCGCGCTGCATTGGCTGCAAGACCTGCATGGTGGCTTGCCCTTATGGCGCGATGGAGGTGGTGGTCAATCAGGGTTATGGCAGCAATGGTGTCGCGTACCAACGGGCCCAGGCGAATAAATGCGATCTGTGTCAGGGGCGCGAAGCGGGGCCAGCCTGTGTTGAGGTGTGCCCAACGGCGGCGTTAACCCTTATCCGGCCAGCAGACCTGCAAGCCATGCAGTTGGAAAAGCAACAGCGCGCGGCCCGTGGTTCTGCGCCGAGCCTGCGGTAAATTATCCATTACCTCACTACAACCCATTCTGCGTGATAATCGCGTGGAATGGGTTTTCTTTAATGATCCCCGCGATGTGGCTAAATGAAACGAATATCGCGGCTTTACCTTTAAACGTGATGATCTTTCAGAAATATTACCACCATGCTGCATGCTATAATTCGTCGATATTCTGCACGGAACCTCTTTGTTAAGGATAAATGACGATGACCCTTTTCCCAGGATTTAAAACCACGCTGTTGGCGGCATCGGTACTGTTAGCCTATTCCGGTGTGGCGCAGGCGCAAGACGTCACGCTCAACGATGTGACGGTCTTTATTCGTGGTGCCGAGCTATTCAACAGCAGCAAAGTGACGCTACCAGCGGGGGAAAGCGAAGTCGTCTTTACCAATATTGCCAGCGGGCTGAATGAACAAAGCCTGATGCTTGATGCCGATAACGGTGTGGTCGTGCAATCTTTCAGCATAAAACGTGATTTTCTTACCGAGCATGTGTCGCCTGAAGTGGAGCAATTAACCAAGCAGATTGATGATGAGGTACGCGAGCAAAGCAAATTGAACGTGCAGCGGGAAGTGATCCAGGCGCAGTTGGCGGTGCTGGAAAGTAACCGGGCGCTGGGTTCGGAGAAAGAGGGCGCTTCCGTTGAGCAGGTTAATCAAATGCTTGAACTGGTCAGCCGTCGCATGAGTGAAGTGCTGCTGGCGGATATCGAGCTTAAAGAGAAGATCGCCGCGATTGACAAGAATATCGAAAAGCTGAAGAGCCAGTTGGACGAAGCTCAGCAGAAGACAGGCCAAACGGTGAATCAGGTGGTGGTGAAGTTTTACACTGCGAAAGCGGTGACCAGCAACGTTAAGCTGTCTTATGTGATCCCGGATGCTGGCTGGGTGCCGACTTACGATGTGCGGGTCAACAGCATTACCCAGCCGGTCAAGTTGAGCTACAAGGCTAATGTGTTTCAGAACAGTGGCATCAATTGGGATAAGGTCAACCTGACGCTTTCTAGCGGCAACCCAAGCGAAGGGGCGCAGGCGCCGAAGTTGCAACCTTGGTATCTCGATTTTTATCAGGACTACTCAAGTTCCAAGATGGCAATGTCGATACCCAGACCGGCACCGGCTCCCGTTGCGGAGATGGCCGCTGGCGCGAATGCTCAAGAGCTTGATGGCGCAATGGCCTCCAGAGCTAAACGCTCCCTCTCTGACTATGTGGTCACCGACGCTGGCGGTGTGAATACCCGCTTTAGCATTTCCCTGCCTTATAACATTGCCTCCGATGGCAAAGGGCATTCGGTCACCATCAAGGATGTGGACGTTCAGGGCGACTACCGCTACGTGGTGGTGCCGAAAATCGAACCTGATGCCTTCTTGCAGGTACAGTTAAAAGACTGGGAGCAGCTTAATTTGTTGCCGGGCAAGTCCAGTATTTTCTTCGAGGGGTCATTTGTCGGCCAGGGGGATATCAATATCGCCGAGGCTAAAGAGACGCTGGATCTTTCATTAGGCCGGGACAAAAAGATTATCGTTAACCGCGAAAACGGCAAGCAGCTGACCTCGAAGGCGGAGTTTTTTGGCAATTCGGTAAGCCAACAGTACGCCTTTGTCACCAGCGTGAAAAATACCCGTAAAGAGCCGATTAAGCTGGTGGTGATGGAACAGATGCCGCTGAGTCGTGATTCGGCAATTACTATCGACGGGCTGAAGTACGACGGTGCCAGCTACGATAAAGACACCGGTAACGTGCAGTGGGCACTGGATTTACCTGCGAATCAGTCCGAGAAGTTCACCCTGTCTTATACGGTGAAATATCCAAAGGATAAGCGCGTTAGCAATTTATAAACATTGCCCTCACCCAAAATGAGAGGGGACTGAACGTGCCACATCAAGGCTATTGCAGTCGTCCTCAATATCAGTTTGGCTAGAGGCCGACTCTTGCACCTGAAAACGGCTCCGTACCAGCTCCCTCGCCCTTTGGGAGAGGGTTGGGGTGAGGGGAAAATTAGCCACCTAATGCCCTTGGACATCAACTTGTGTTGGGAATTACGCCGGTTTAAGACCCGGTTTAAGACCCGGTTCAACCAGGCTGTAAACCTGCTGGTTGAGCGTTGCGCTATTCGCCAACTGATAGACGTGTGCAGCAACGTCCGCACGCATCACAAAGCCATGAACTTCTTGCCCCTGAAAGCGTTGTGCCTTACCGGTAGCGTTGCCGTTCAGCAGCCCGCCGGGGCGCAAGATGGCGTGATCCAGCGTGCTGGTCTGTAACCAACTTTCTGCCAGCGATTTTTCACGTACCGCCTGGCCAAAGCCCGCTTTGGCACGTGGTGACAGAAACGGCCAGCCGTCACCACAGCCCAGAGAGGTGACGAGGATCATGCGCGATATCCCGCACTTTTCCGCCGTATCTATCACTGTCCGGTGGGCCAGATAATCCTGTGCGCCTCCCATTGAGGAGATGATCGTTGCGCTGGTACCAGCAGCTTCGCAAGCGCGAGTGACCGCAATGGCATCACAAGCGTCACCGAGATAAACCTGTACGCCTTTCTCCCGCAGGCGAGCAGCGGCATCAGGATTACGTACCACCGCAACCACCGGATGCTGTTCCGCCAGCGCAAGTTCCAGGGTTAGCGCGCCAACCCCCTTGCCACCAGCGCCAAAAATCAACCATGGTTTCATCGTTCACTCCTGTTAGAGGGTAGCTACCGCAATACGCGGCAGATCCAGTTGTTGGAGCAGCTCATCAAGAGACTGCAGAATATTGCTTGCCCAGAAGCGCCCTTCGTTGGTCAGGCGCAGGCAGGTTGAGGCGTCGCGGGTTAATCCTGCCCGATGCCACTGTGCGAGCAGCGGCTTCAGCTTTTCCGCATGAGGCGTCAGTTCATCAAGCGGAATGCGCGCGTTTTCCACGCCAGCCTGTAACGGTTGACGCCACTGGCTTCGGTTACCTGAGGTACGCATCATCATCATCAGTGGTTTGCGACCCGCGGCGATAGCGTCGTGCCAGCTAGTGAGGTTGCGCTCAATCATCCAGGAATAGCCGTTGACCGAGCCCCCCGCGCCGGAGCCAAAGGCCAGACAGTCTGCACCTTGCTTAATTAGCAGGTTGTACAAATTGCGCTCTCGCGTGGTGCGTGCCCAGTGGCTATTGCTGATACAGCGCCAGCCTGCCTGATCCATGAAATCGCAGCCCTGCAAATAGAGATCGCGCCGCTCGGCAGGTGAGGGAACCGAGGTGCGGCCAGTTTCCACAGCCTTACCCAGAGGCGTATTGGGCAGCAGATTAAGGGCGTAGAGATCGACACCGTCCAGGCCGATATCGCGGGCAATCGCCAGGTCTTCGCCCCAAAGTTTCGCATCCTGACCGGGTAAGCCAAATAGCAAATCGCACACTACGGCAGCACGGTCGCGACGAACTAGCCCTTCCATAAACGCAATGGCGCTTGCACCGTCGGAGGTTCGGGCCATTTTTTTGCGGATTTTGCTATTAAACGACTGAATACCAATCGAAAAGCGATTGGCTCCAGCATCCAGACAGGCGTCAATCCGTTCATCGTCAAAGTTTAGTACCCGGCCCTCGATGGTGATTTCGCAGTCTGGGGCCAGCGGCAGGCGTTCGCGTAGTGTGGTGATGATGCTAGCCAGATCCTGTGCGGCAAGTGCCGAAGGCGTTCCACCGCCAAAATAGACAGCATGGATTGGCGCAGACTGATGAAGTGGGCTGTCCGCTTCCATCTCGATCTCGCGTAGCAGCGCATCGGTGTAGCGGGTGCACCTGTCCTCCTCGAAACGGTTTTGGTAAAAGCCGCAGAAGGTGCAGTGGGTGGCACAAAACGGAATGTGTAGATACACCAGCCGTTTGCGGCTGGGCGCGGACTGGCCGATGACGTTTTGCCAGGTGGGGGCCAGCAGCGATTTTTCCACGGGGATCGCGCCGCGCAGCGGCATCATGGCACGACGATCTTTAAACGGCTGATTGCCTGCCAGTGCAAAATGCGGGGTTAAATCCAGCTCAGTGTCATGTTTCAACTCAAGGTCCTTCAATAGGGCAGAACTGATGGAGACAGGGCTGCAAGGAAGCGCAGCCACTCAGACCTGCCATAGTTTAACTGAAAATGATTACCATTTGCATTTATATACTGACAATCGTCAGTAGAGTCTATCCGGCCAGCAGCCAATTAAATGCAACGTTGATTTGGGTCAAACTTTTCGGCCCCCCGAATTAAATTTTTGTGGCCGCTGCGAACAACCATTGCTAACGCTGGAGTTTATATGTACTATCGCCGCGTTTTCCCATTCATTCACTTTGCAAAGGAGGTACATCATGAATTATCAAGCACTGTTTACCCTTTGCGGGTCGTATCCTCAGGCATAATTACCTGCTCTCCAGGTATTGCTAGGGCTACCGCCCGCCAAATCCAAAAAATTAGATAAAATATTAATCAGGATTGGTTATGAGCAATACTATTGGCTCCGTTACGCCGCGAGTTTCATTGATCGCGTCGGAACACACCTGGATTGAAGGAAATGCAATCCAACAATTAGAAATTACCGCCAAGCTGCCGGATATGGTGCGCGTGGTCGGGATGCCAGATTTGCATCCTGGCCGTGGTTACCCGGTCGGTGCCGCTTTCTTTTCACAACATCGCTTCTACCCGGCGTTAATCGGTAATGACATCGGTTGCGGTATGTCGCTATGGCAAACAGATTTGCTGGCGATGAAACAATCGCTGGATAAGCTGGAAAAAAACCTGGGCAATATTGACGGTCCGCTAGAGGAAGAAGAGTGGGGGGATATTCCGCCAGCGCTTCGCGATTATTCTCGTGCATTAGGCACCATTGGCGGCGGTAATCATTTTGCTGAACTATTACGCATCGACGAAATATATCAGCCGCAGGCCGGTCTCGATAAAAAACGTCTGATGCTGTTGGTGCACAGCGGTTCGCGTGGTTTGGGCCAGCTCATACTGGAACAGCATGTGCGCGCTCATGGGCATCATGGCTTGCTGGAAAATACCGAGGCGGCCAACGATTATTTGCAACAGCATCAACAGGCGCTGGATTTTGCGGGCTTAAACCGGCAACTGATAGCCCAGCGGATATTGCAGCGGTTACGCACTGCTGGCGATTGCCTGCTGGATATCCATCATAACCTGCTGGCGGCGGCCACCATCGAGGGCGTGAGTGGTTGGTTGCACCGTAAAGGGGCTACCCCGTCGGATGAAGGTCTGGTGGTGATCCCCGGTTCGCGCGGTGATTACAGCTATATCGTTCAACCGCTGCCTGCCGCCAGCAGTTTGTATTCGCTGGCGCATGGTGCGGGGCGCAAATGGATGCGCTCGGAGTGTAAAGATCGCTTATCAGCGCGTTTCAGCACCGAGCAGTTGGCCAGAACCCGCTTCGGCAGCCGAGTGATTTGCCGCGATCGCCAACTGATTTATCAGGAAGCGCCAGAAGCTTACAAGCCGATTGATAGCGTAGTGGGGGCCTTGCAGCAGGCCGGGTTGGTCACGTTGGTGGCGCGTATGCAGCCGGTGTTGACCTACAAAACCAGCGGGGGGCAGTGATGATCTTATTACAGATCTCTGCCGCCCAGGGGCCGGATGAATGTTGCCTGGCGGTGAGTTTGGCACTGCGTCAGTTCCACAAAGAGGCTCAGGCCATGCAGGTGGAACTGCATGAGGTTGAGCGGGAAGAGGGGCGCCTGCCCGGCACGTTGCGTTCGGTGCTATTGACGCTTAACGGCGAAGCGGCGGAGCCATTGGCCGCCAACTGGTGCGGGACGTTGCAGTGGATTTGCGAAAGCCCGTGGCGCACTGGGCGCTCCAGAAAGAACTGGTTTATTGGTGCTGCGCGTTTTTCTCCGGCAGCGGTGCCAAAAGAGAGCGAGATCCGTTTTGAGACATTGAAGTCCTCCGGGCCAGGTGGGCAGCACGTGAATAAAACGGAATCGGCTATTCGCGCCACCCATATCGCTAGCGGCATTAGCGTCAAAGTGCAGACCGAGCGCAGCCAACATGCCAATAAACGTTTGGCGTATTTGCTGATCGCTCACCGTTTGGAACAGCTTGAGCAACAGCACCTGGACGAACAGCGTGCTGAACGACGGATGTTTCACCATCAAATAGTGCGTGGTTCACCGGTTCGGGTGTTTAAAGGCGAAAGCTTTACGCCGCTCGCTTAATCAATATCGGCCTGATGGGGCAGGCCGGTAACCCTATAAGAAGAAAAGAAATGGAAACACATAAATATGGTCGGACGTACCATTATCCATTCTCACCGGGCACCACCAGTGACGATCGGATCAATAAACATTATTGGCAAGACATACGGTTAATCCCCTCACTGATCCATACGGAAAAGCTCGATGGTGAGAATAACTGCCTGAATCGGTATGGCGTATTTGCACGCTCCCATGCGGCACCGACGGTTTCTGCCTGGACGCGCCAGATCCGCCAGCGTTGGCAACTGATTAAAAATGACCTGGGCGATATCGAGCTGTTTGGGGAGAACCTGTATGCCACGCATTCGATCGAATATCGTGGCCTGCAACAGGACTTTTATCTGTTCGCCGTACGCTGTAAAGACATGTGGTTGAGTTGGCAAGAAGTGCAGTTCTACGCGGCATTATTTGATTTTGCCTGTGTGCCAGAAGTGGTACAGGATATGCCGCGCCAGACGGAACAAGAATACCGTTCGGCAATACTGGAGCAGGTGGGGGGAGTGGGGAGTTTTGCGCCGCACGACGTACATACCGGCTTGCCCTGTACCATGGAAGGGATTGTCACCCGCAATGCGGCTGAATTCCCGGTGGCTCAGTTTTCCCATAACGTATTTAAGTACGTGCGTAAAAACCATGTGAAAACCGATCGCCACTGGAGAGTGAATTGGCAACGAGCGCGTATGGCGTACGAGTATCAGCAGGAGGATAAACCATGTGGTGCTTAAGTGAAGACAAGCAGTGGGGCAGGCTGGCGGAAAAATTCCGTTGGGTGGCCGACATGCATCAGGTGCCGCAGGATCCCCGCCATCATGCAGAAGGGGATGTGGCAATCCATACCCAGTGTGTGCTGGCGGCACTGACCGAGTCGGCGCAGTTTTTGGCCTTGCCAGAACAACAGCAGGAGCTGGTTTGGGCCGCCGCGCTGCTGCACGATGTTGAAAAGCGCAGTACCACGCGGGTTGCCGACGATGGTTCAGTGACATCACCCAACCACGCTAAACGCGGTGAGCTGACCACACGCTCGATCCTGTATCGGGATATCGTTACGCCTTTTCAACTGCGTGAACAGGTAGCAGCCTTGGTCCGTTTTCATGGTTTACCGTTGTGGATCATGGGGCGGCCATCGCCAGAGCGGGCGCTGTTATTAGCGGCCTTAAGGTTGGATACACGGTTGCTGGCGATGTTGGCACGGGCGGACGTGCTGGGCCGCGAGTGTGACGACCAAAACGGCCTGCTGGATAACATCGAGCTGTTCGAACTGTTTTGTCAGGAGCAGCAATGCTGGGGTCAAGCGCGTCCTTTTGCTAGCGATAACCAGCGTTACCACTATTTGACGCATCCGCTGGCTAGCGTGGATTTTGTTCCTTATGAGCAATTTCAGAGCGAAGTGACGTTGCTCTGTGCGCTGCCGGGAATGGGTAAAGATCGCTATATCGCGCAGCATGCGGCTGGGCTTGAGGTTATCAGCCTGGACAACATCCGCCGGCAACACCGGTTGTCTCCTACCGACAAGAACGCGACCGGCTGGGTCGTGCAGCAGGCCAAGTCGCAGGCAAAAACGCTGCTACGGCGGGGCGAGCCTTTTGTCTGGAATGCTACCAATATTACCCGGCAGTTGCGTAGCCAGTTGGTTGAGTTGTTTATCGCCTATGGCGCAAGGGTGAAGATTGTTTACCTGGAAGTACCGTATGCCCAGTGGCAGCGGCAGAATGCCGAGCGGGAATACAGCGTACCTGCTGAGGCGATGGCGCGGATGCTGAGTAAATTGGAGATCCCGCAAGCGGACGAGGCGCTCGAGGTGGAGTTGCGGGTGCAGGACGCAAGCTAACCAGGTTTGTGCACCCTCAAAGGGTGAGGGTGCCAGCGCGGCATACAGTCCCCTATCCATGTGGATAGGGGACGTCACCCTAGATTAATTCGCGATCACCGTGACTAACAGCGGTGATTCAAACATCGCCTTCGGCGAAATAACCGATTCGTCCCACGGGATTTGCGTTCCGTAGCGCTCCTTCAGTTTCTTCTGCACGGCAGGAGCACCAAAGTTGAATTCACGCACTTTTTGCAGCTTGCCGATTTGAATCCCTAGTGCGCGATCGTAAATTTTCCACACCAACTCTGAGCAATATAACCTCTCATCTGACCAGGAAAACTGCATGTCGTAGGGCTTCCCGGCAAAGCTTTTGGCCTGCTGGCGTATTTTTAGCTGCGCGGACGGCGTCATCATTTGCTTGGCGTTCTTGAGGCGTTTGACGACAAAATGCTTTTTCTCTCCCCGTTCGATCCAGGTGGCCAGCGGCGTGTATTTCACCGTCGATACCGCTTCAAATACGTAAGGCTTGCCATCACGCAGCAGGATGATACCCATGTGGCTGTAACGCGAGCCGGTGGCCTGCTGTATCGCCAGGCTCTGTGCCGAGCGGGAAGTGTGGAAAATGATGTCACCATCCTGCACCGCAGGTAGCTCGCGAGCTTGGCTGACCAGCACGGTCATCAGGCCGATGGTGAGAAACAGAATTGCCCACAGGCGTTTGGTAAAAATCACGTTCAATCCCTCGAAGTTAGAATTTAGCGACTTTATCGGGGCTGTGTGAAGTGAGGATGAAGTGGTAGAGCAAAGATGGGAAGTCGCATTAGTAGCTCTCATGCTTTAATAAAAATAATGATATTTATCAATGCAATAATAACAATTCTATCATTGTGGTTAAAGGGTGCTTAAAGCAGGCCGATAGCTGTTCTATTGATGTTGTCACCTAAATAGGACGAAACCGGATGTTAGGGATCTACCGTATATCGATGAGAATGAAGCTTTTCATTGCTCTGTTTCCACTGCTACTGGCTTTATGCTGGTTTGCCGGGTCGGGTATGAAAACCCGTATCCATACCGAACGTCAGATGGATGTCATCGTTCAGTTAACGGCAATTGCGCGTGGTGCAGGGGATGTGGTGCATGAGCTGCAAAAAGAGCGTGGTATGAGCGCAGGTTACCTGGGCTCTGGCGGTGGGCAGTTTCGCACTGAACTAGCAGATCAACGTAAACTGACAGATGCGGCTATGGCGAAATTTAGCCAACTGTTATCCCAAACGGATAGCAGTGCATTGGAAGGGATTGATACATCGGCGATTCAGTTATTTAACGACCAAACCCAGTTACTGAGCGAGGTGCGTAATAACGTCAGCAATTTAAAGAGTGCGGCGCCACAGGCTATTGGTTTCTATACCAAGACTATCGCCCAGGTGCTGGATTTTGTTGGCGGTATTGGGCATTTGACGACATCGGGCAAAATTGGCCAGGAATTGTCAGCGTATTACAGCCTGCTTAACCTGAAAGAACAGTCGGGAATAGAGCGAGCATTACTCTCGGGTATTTTCTCTAGCGATCGTTTTGGTGATGGGCAATTCCGCCAGTTGAGCGATGTGGTGGGAAAACAAGAGGCCTGGCTTTCTGCGACTCGTCGTTTCAGCACCGCGGAGCAGGCGGCGGCGCTTGATGGCGCATTGCGCTCTACATCGGCAACTGATGCCCTAAAGTATCGTGAGATAGCGCTCGATAAAGTCGCAACCGGTGGATTCAAGGTCAATCCTACCGATTGGTTTAAGGCTCAGACTGTGCGCATTGAAGTGCTGCGTCAACTAGAGAATCAAACCGCTGACACGTTACAAAAGCATGCGGCAGAGTTGTCACGTACGGCACGTAGCGAATGGATGACTTTTCTGTGCATCAGCCTTCTTTCTCTGGCCGTGGCCTTGGCTATAGCCATTGTCGTTGCGCGGAGTATCCATCTGCAACTGCAAGGAACGTTGAAAACGATTGGTGAAATGGAGGGTGATTTGACCCAACGCCTCAGCGTGCCGGGTAGTGATGAGTTGTCAGCACTGAATCATGCCTATAATCAATCCATTGAAAATATTCAGCATATTGTTAAAGAGATTAAATCCGGCTCAGTGATCCTTCACCATGCTAGCAGTGATATCGCCGCGGGCAATCAGGATTTGGCGCAACGTACTGATGAACAGGCGGCATCTATCGTTGAAACTGCGGCAAGTATGGAACAAATGTCCACGGCGATCTCCCAGACTGCAGATAACGCCCGCGAAGCGGAACAACTCACGCTGGCGATGGAGCGCGATGTCATGCAGGCGAATCACGTGGCGAATGAAGCCAGCCAGAGCATGACGGAGATCCGTAATTCTAGTGAGCAGATTGCACGTATCGTGGCCTCTATTGACGACATTTCTTTTCAGACTAATTTATTGGCGCTCAATGCTGCGGTAGAAGCCGCTCGAGCTGGCGAGTCTGGAAGGGGATTTGCGGTGGTAGCGAGTGAGGTGCGTAACTTATCTCAACGTTGTGCTAAAGAGGCGAGCCAGATCCGGGAGCTGATTAATCAAAATATGGAAAAAATTGCGGAAGGCGTCGCCCGGGTTTCGGCTTCGGGGGTCGCACTAAAGGCGGCAGCAGATAATTCAGGACTGATGAAACAATATGTTAGCGATATCGCTCAGGCCGCAAACGAACAATCATTGGGGGTGGGGCAGGTTCATCTGGCTTTGAATCAACTTGAACAAGTCACACAGCAAAATGCGGCTTTGGTTTCCCAAGCGGCCAGTGCCAGTCAGGTACTGGATAACCAAGCCGCAGCGATGACCAAATTAGTGAATCGGTTCATCGTATAATATTCTCGTTGCAAGGGCGGTGGAAGTAATCCCGCCTCTTGCTCGATCATTCGTTTCGTAGCGTATTTTTATTATTCTTGATACGTCTCCGCTTTCCTGCATGCCGCTTACCGTATATTCCCAGATGTTTTTTCGTGTGAGCGGTATGTCGTTTTGTGCTGCGAGGGTGCATACTATCGCCCCTCCCAAAGGCGGTGGGCAAGGCTTTGGCGTTATCTGACAATAAAAAGGAACGGTGATGGAAAGGCGTAATTTTCTCAAGGGTGCTGCTGCGTTATCTTCTTTTGGGCTGATAAGCCCGGTCTGGTCTGAGTCGCGTAAAACGGACATCCCGGCGTCGACCTGCGTGGACAACAGAAGACGTTTTGTGATGACACAAACGTATAAACTGAAAGCGCCAGCAGGCTCAGAAGGTAAGGCCAATCTGTGGATCCCGGTCCCCGTGGACACCGCCTTTCAGCAACTGAAGCACATTTCTTTTTCTGGCAACTATCAGCAGGCCTACCTCACGGCAAATAATATCTACGCAGCCAAAACGTTGTTTGCTTCCTGGCCGGACTCCAAAGGCCCGATGGAACTCAAGGTGGAAATGCTGATTGAAACCTTGGACTGGGAACCGCTGAAGAGCAACCAACTGGCCGAATGGTACCTCCCGAAAACCGATCTGGTGTTCCCCGCAGAGATACAACCCTATCTGAATGCCACCCCGCATATCCCGGTAGACGGTGTGGTGAAAGAAACGGCGTTGAAGATCGTCGGCGACGAGAAATTACCTTTACAGCAGGCGCGGCTCATTCATGAATGGGTAAGAACCCATATGCATCGAGACGATGCGGTGATTGGCTGCGGGACCGGTGATGTGGGGCAAATCCTTAAGGCCGGTAAGCTGGGCGGCAAATGTACCGATATCAACTCCGTGTTCGTCGCGTTGTGCCGTGCCAGCGGGATCCCCGCGCGTGAGATGTTTGGTATTCGCCTCGGCGCATCCCGCAAGCTGGGGAACTATTCGAAGAAGGCATTTGGCAGCGCTGATGAACAAGGCGTGGCAAAAGTCAGCGGTGGGCAGCATTGCCGGGCGATGTTCTGGCTGGCAGGTTTCGGCTGGTTGCCAGCCGATCCGGCAGACGTCACTAAAATGCGTCTGGCAGAGAAAAAAGAAAACGGCGATGCCGCCGTTGAAGCCGTCAACGATTACCTGTTCGGCAACTGGGAAATGAACTGGGTTGGTTTTAACTACGCCCGTGATTTCGCACTTTCGCCAGAGGCAGAGCAGGGTGATCTCAATAACTTTGGTTACCCCTATGCTGAAGTGGATGGCGACCCGTTAAACTTCTACGATCCGGCCGAATTTAGCTATGACTATGTCTCTGTCGAACAGCGTTAAGGGCAGCGTAGTGACGCTGCTGGCGGCTTTGCTTGCCGCCGCAGCATCGACACTCTGTTGTCTCGGGCCGTTGTTGTATCTGGTGTTTGGTATCTCGGCTGCCGGGCTGACGGGGATCCCTGCGTTATCCTGGTTACAGTGGCCCATGATTATTGTGGCTATCGGGTTGATGCTGCGAGGATTTTGGCGGCTTTATCTGTCGCCGCGCCCGGTCTGCGTGAACGTCGTCAGCCGTCGGGCACTGATTTGGCTTTACTGGCTGTCGGTGCCGTTGCTGTTGGCGTTGATGACCTACCCCTATGTATTACCTTGGATTTGGGAAATGATGGAATGAAGAAGCGCATTTTTCTGCTGTTGGCTCTGGTGTTGATTGCGCCGCGGTTATGGGCAGAGAACCAGAAAGTCACAATTGATATCAAAGCAATGACCTGCTCACTGTGCGTCATCTCCATCAATAAAGCGTTGCGCTCTACTGAGGGTGTGATTAAGGCCAAAGCCTCACTGAAAACGCACCAGGCGGAAGTGATTGTGCCCGAGGGTTTCGACAATCAGGCATTGTTGACGGCAATTTCCCGTACCGGCTATAGCGGCGAAATCCAGGGCGTGGTGCCAGCTCCGTAGTTTTTACCCCGCATTTAACCATTGTGAAAGCAATGCATGAAGCTGTGAGGGTTCCAGTGGTTTATACAGCACCATATAACCCTCACTTTCCGCCTGCTGCAATATCGCCGAATTAAACTCACCGCTTACCATCGCTCCACTGGCCTGCGGGAGCCGGTGGAATAACTCCTGCAAAATGTCGAAGCCACTCTCACCCGAACGCAGGCGCTGATCGCACAAAATGGCCTGGGGGGAGAATCCGCTCTCAAGCTCGGCAAACGCCTCTTGTGCCGAGGCAACGCAGCGAACCGTTACGCCCCAGGCCTGCATCAAGCTTATCCAGGCAGAGGTGACCAGGGGGTCGTCATCGACCACCAGACAGGTACCGGAAAGTGCCCGATGCGCAACCAGGAAGGGCTTCTTATCCATGACTAACGGAGCCTTGACGGGAACAGTATCGCTGGCTGGCAGGCGTAGCCAAAAACGCGAGCCTTTGCCCTCAATCGAACTCATCGCACACTCGACTTTCATCAGCTTCGCACATCTTGCCACCACGGCCAGGCCCAATCCATGCCCGGCGCTATCTATTCGCCAGGCAAGCTCAGGGCGATAGAAGGGGGAGAATATCTGGGATTTTTCGGCATCGGCTACGCCAATCCCCGTATCCCATACTTCCAACAACCAATCCTTACCGCGTAGACGAACTGCGATCAACACCCCACCTTGTTGGGTATAGCGTAATGCGTTGTGTGTCAGGTTGATTAACGACTGCTTGATCAAAGAGAGATCGCCCAATGCCACGCAGCGTTGCCGAGGAAGCCTTGAGCGCAGGGACAAACCTCGGCTATTTGCCTCCTCACGAAACAGCGTGACGATCGACTCGACTAACGGTGCTAAATCCACTTCGGTCTTGGGAACATTGACGGCTTTATTTTCAATGATGGTCAGGTCCAGCAGTGAGTTGAACATTAAATGCAAAGAACGCACGCTTTGTTGCAAATCATGGAGTTGTGGGTTTAACAGGGTATCGCGATTCTTATGGATGATCGCTTCTATCAAGAATCCCATCGCGTGGATAGGTTGACGAAGGTCGTGGCTGGCGGTCGTCAGGAACAGGTTTTTATCCTGCAATGCCCGTTCCGCTTCCTCTTTGGCTACGCGGAATTGCTCAGCCAGCAGGATGCTGTCCTCTTCCAATCGCACCTGCTGAAGGAAGAACGCATGAGAGGTCAAGGCATGGCGATAAATAGCAAAGCCATATAAGAGGTTAAGCAACACAATGATGGGCCAGGTATCACCGTATCGCCAGGGGATTAATAGCAACAAGATCCCCCAACAACTGATGAAAAACCGCTGGAATGCGCCCAGCAGCGGGGTCAGGTGAGTGGCGTTGGCTGCAACGATAGCGGCGATGCTGATGTTGAGCAGCAGAATAAAATCAAAGGAGGGGTTTATGGCCGTCACGGCAATCAGTGAAGACAAGCCGATGCCATGCAGCAATGCCAGCCGATTGACCCAAGGTAGCCACTGGGCCAGCATGGCGGTTTCCGTTGTCGTACTCAGCTTGTGGCGATAGTGGCGATGGCATAACCAGACAATCAGGGAGGCTAGAAAGTACAGCGCAATCCAGCAGACGATCGGGGTTAACGGTAAGTGCAACTGATAGAGCCAGATGGCAAATACGATCCCGACGAAAGGGACCGCATAGATGCTGAATACCAACCGCGCCAACACATGGTTCAGCATTCGAAGCTGCGAGTGCGGGTTGATATCTTGCGTGGTTTTATCACTGATTGGGTTAATCATGGCGTGAAACGGCGCCCCTGTAGCAGCGTAATGGCTTCGATTCGGTTGGTGACGCCCAGCTTGCTGAGGATACTGGTAATATGCTCTTTGATAGTCGGCTCAGACACGGCCAGCGTAAGGGCGATACGTTTATTTGAGAACCCGCGCAGCATCATCGCCAGCACTTCTGTCTGGCGTTGGGTGAGCCCGAATTCCTGCTCATGAGTGGTTGATGGGGGACAACAGGCCAATTCCGAGCTATCTGGAAACCAGAGTTGCCCATTCTGGAGCGCGGTAACGGCAAGATGGAAGGTTTGTGGTGAGTCGTGCTTGTGAACGAAACCGTGCGCCCCAGCCTCCCGAGCTTTATGTTGTACTTGGTTATTTTCATCCCCACTGATGGCCAGCAGGCGAATATTGGCGTCCTGCTGTAGCAACTCTTTAATGAGGTGGAGTGCTGTACCATCAGACAGCCAGAAGTCCAGTACCAACAGGTGAGGGTAGCCGTTCTCTGCGATGCGACTATTGCACTCTTTGCGGCTGGCAGCAACATACACCTGCCTGTAACCACAGTGCGTATTTAAAAAAACGGCAATGCCATTCGCTACCATTGGGTGATCGTCAACGACCAAAGCATAGGGCTTACTCACGTCACTTTCCTTTTGTCGCCAATGTAACGCCTGCATTGATCACGGCATGCCAGATCAGTTGCCTACCCAAACTAGCAATATGGCCACCTTATGTAAACCCTACTTTGGTAGGGTTGTAGTTATATCATGATAAAAATATTCTGATGAAAAGTTAATAAGTGGTTATGGTGATAGGCGGATTCTTAGTTATTATGGCATTGTTAAGAATCATTATCAAATATCATTAATGAAACAGACATGGCGCGCAAGTTTTTCCTGGTTTAGCGCTATTAACAAAGCACTGTTGTTAATAATTGGTGTTGGCGGCACTAATAAATTTCCGAACATCAGGACGAGACACGCGTATATCTATATGGAAGTCGATGGTCATTTTCTGCTTGTCGGATGCAGTAGCATGGGGGGAAGACAAATTCAGTGCATCGTATATGAAGGCCCATATTATACCTAACAAGACCACCAAGGCCGAGGTGCAGGCAATTTATGGTGTGCCGGATGATCAGGACGTGAGTTCAGACGGGAGCGTAGTCTGGAAGTATGAAGCGAGAGGCAACTTGAGCACGGCTTCCTCCATTGTTGGCTACATCCCCGGAGCGGGGGCCGTTTCCAGTGCTCTTGGCATGGCTAACACGGCATCGAATGCTTCAGACAGTGCAGCCAAGGCATCGGCTAAAATGTCAGGCGATACTGAACACCATGGGAAGCGTATTTATATCGATTTCGACAGTAAAGGGATAGTTGACCATTGGTATATGTAACTTGAACTGCGTTAGCTGCAGTTCGGTTTAATAATACTTGGATTGATTTTAACCCGGATGAACCTCCGGGGCATTCCTGCTTATCAGCGATGAAGAATAAAAACACCAGGGAACTCTCATCGTAATGATTTTTTAGAATAACTAACAAGATGGTTTTTCTGTTTCCTCTTAAACCTGCCTTACATCATAACCTCAAGACTAATTAAACTCATTGGAGGAGTTTTTTCATATGAATAAAATTTATCGTTTGGTACGCCAACGGCATACCGGTGATCTGATCCCCGTAGCTGAATTTTCCCGCGCTGGCGGCAAATCCGCCCAAAATCGTAAAGTCGGAGTGACTCCCTGCCTGCTTCTGGCGATGGCGGGTATGGTTGGCTCCGTCGCAAATGTAGGCGCGGCTGAAATCGTGATTGATGGCGGCACAGAAGAAACCGTACCGGGCACCAAGCCGGATGGCTGGAAAACAGGTAACCGCGTCGATCTGGTGATTGGTGACACCGGTTCAGGCAAGTTAACCGTCAGCGACGGCGCCAAGGCAACTACCGTTGGGGCTAGTTATCTGGGCAGGGAAGCAGGAGCTGTCGGCAGTGCTTTAATAACAGGTATCGACTCGCGCTGGAAGCTCTACAACTACGATCCCCTCTACGGCCAGGATCTGAAAGTGGGGGTGGGTGGCGAGGGTAACGTTTCCGTACTTGACGGTGGAACGCTGGAAGTTTCATTTATTGAACTGGGCGTGAAGGAAGGTGCGAAAGGGGCGTTGGCGATCACGGGAGCGGGCTCGCAATTATTAGGCCATCAGGTGATTGTTGGTAAGGGAGGCGTGGGTGAGCTAACCCTTTCCGACGGCGGAAAATTCCGCCTGGATACCTTCGATAAAGTGATCGTGGGCCATGATGCCACTGGTGAAGGGACCATCAACGTCGACGGGGCCGGGAGCGAACTGTATTACGATATGTACGGTTCTTCAAACATCTACGTGGGCTACGCCGGTAAAGGCGTGATGAACGTGACCAATGGTGCCAAAGCCGGAGCACAGCAACTCAGCATTGGCACAACGGCCGGTGCCTATGGCGAGCTTAATCTTTCAGGAGTCGGTTCGATAGTGACCTCCGGCGGTGTCATCGTCAGAGTTGGTGAAAAAGGCGAAGGAAAGGTCAATATCACCGACGGTGCACGGCTCGATGGCCGTGGGTCTGGCAGTTATCTTGGCGATAGTTTCGGCGGGAAAGGGAGCGCGCTGATTTCGGGGAGTGGATCAACCTGGAAGGCTGCAACGCTGTTTGTAGGCTACAACGGCGAAGGGCAGATGGACATCATCGATGGCGGCAGCGTAGAGGCTGGCACGATGCGTATCGGTACGCGTGTTAAAAGTCAGGGCAACGTGCTCATCAGCGGGGCGGGTTCCTCTATCAAAGTGACCGGGCTTGATGTGGGTGTGGATGGCGTTGGCAGCCTGACCATCGCCAACGGTGCGCAGGTGACCAGCACGGGTGGCAAATTCGACGGCCTGGCTATCGGTGAACGTGAGCTTTATAGCGGTACCGCACCTGCAAGCGGCACGGTTCTGGTCAAGGATGCAGGCACGCTACTATCGGCCGGGTATATCAACATCAGTGGCGATAACGGCGATGGCACCCTGACGGTCACTGATGGTGCAGTGGTCAAAGTGGGCAGCGAAGGTGCGGTGCGGGTCGGTAACAGTACCTTTTCCGGTAGTAGTTCGGTGAAGCAGGCGGTGCTCAATATCGGTACCGGCGGTAAAGCAGGTATTCTGGATACGCCTGAAGTCTTTGTGCATAGCCGCGGCGTTGTAAACCTCAATTACACTGATAATCAGGATCTCTCTGCCAAGCTGAGTGGTGCCGGGACCATCAATCATCTGGGGACAGGGATTACCCGCCTGATGTCTAAAGATAATATCTTCGGCGGTACGGTAAACGTTGTCGCCGGTACGCTGCAGGCAGGGGTAGCCAATGGATTTGGGGCTAACTTTTTAAGCCCTGCCGTGTTTAACGTGGGTAACGCAGGAACGCTGGATCTGGCGGGTTTCAGTTCTATCTTTAGTGGGTTAAGTAACGCGGGCACAGTAAGTCTAGGCAGCAATGGCCAGGCAGGAACGACATTGTCACTGGCTAACACCAGCTTCTTTGGCGGCGGCGACGGCAGCTATAAAGGCGAAGGTGGCACCCTGCGGCTGAATACGGTACTTGGGGGGGATGACTCGGTGACCGATCGTCTGGTGATCACCGGCAGCAGCAGTGGCCAGTCGTGGTTACAGGTCAACAACGTTGGTGGTCAGGGTGCCGCAACGATCGAGGGTATTGAGGTGATCAGCGTTGCCAACGCATCTGACGGCGTGTTTAACCTGCAAAAACCGGTTGTCGCGGGTGCATACGAATATCTGCTGCATAAGGGGGGTAAACAGGATCCTGCCGACGGCAACTGGTACTTACGTTCGGAGGCGGTTAGCGTGCCCGAAATCCCTGTGCCAGAAACACCTGAGCCTGAAAAACCGACTCCAGAGACGCCGAAGCCAGAGACACCTGAACCTGAAACACCGACTCCAGAAACCCCTAAGCCAGAGATCCCTGAGCCTGAAAAACCAGGGTTGGTCACACCGCCGATCAGCGGTAAACCTTCTCTGCTACGTGTTGATGCTGCCGCCTATCTGAATAATCAGAATGCCGCCGTGCATATGTTCGACCATAGCCGCACCGATCGTCTTGGGGAGCCTGGATTTGGCGCCAGAGGCAAGGAGGGCCAGGGCGCGGTCTGGATACGTGCACAGCGAAATAATCTTGATGCTGGCGTGGTTGGCGAGCAGTTATCGGTCAAGACGGATCTAGACGTCATGCAGATTGGTGGGGAATTACAACATACCGTTGGTGAAGGCCGATTGCATACCGGCTTGATGCTGGGCTATGGCAGCGCTGACACCAGAGCGACGTCCGATCTCAGCGGGCGTGATGCCAAAGGCAAAGTCACAGGAACCAGCGTTGGCGTTTACGGTACCTGGTATCAGAATGCTGTAGCACCAAGCGGGTTCTATCTGGACAGCTGGCTACAATATGGCCGCTACGATAACGAGGTCAACGGCAGTGGATTGGCACAGGAAAAGTACAAGTCTAATACCTGGAGTGGATCGCTGGAGCTGGGTTATGCGTTAGCGCTGTATGAAGGGACAAGCCGCGGCCTGTATCTGGAGCCTCAGGGGCAGGTGATCTTTACCCGTTATAGTGGCGATGCCCACACTGAAGATAACGGTACCCAAATTGCGGCGCAGCGTAAAAATCAGACCACGACCCGTCTCGGAGCCCGGCTGTTTAGCAATTCCCTGGACCCTGCGGCCAATCAGATCCAGCCGTTCCTGCAACTGAACTGGTGGTCTGGTGGTAATGATGCGGCGATCGAGATGAACGGAACCAGGGTGAACCATAAACTGGCCGATAACGTGTATGAGGCTAAAGCGGGCGTTCAGGTTGAACTGGGCAAGGGGTGGAGTACTTCTGGTAACATTGGGGTGCAGGGGGGGAAAGATGATTTCCGCGACGTTAATGGCCAATTGGGGTTGAGGTACAACTTCTGATCCGATAACTCTGTAAATTGAAACCCACGCAGCCGCGTGGGTTTTAACGTTTTCAGCGCGGGTATTACACTCCGCAATCCAATGACTACCTTCAGGTATTAAAATCAATCTCTTCAAGCCATTCGGCTATAAACAACGACAGGGTGTCACCCATGTGAGTTCTCATATCCGCAGAGTCATTGCGTAGGCGTTTGAATTATTTCAACTTGATGCTTGGTAATTTCAGCTCAAATATTCGAAAACCGTCTACACTTGGCAGAGCAACGCTGATCGCTATTCATTTTCTCGTCTCTGAGTTAACCATTCAGACGCCGACTTTCATAGGGATTAACATGAAGACCATACAAAAGCGTGTTGAAATGCCTGGAGTTGAAGAGATAAAAAACAGCTTAATCAATAAGCTGAGATACGATTTATGTTTGGAGCTCAAGGATGCTACCCCTGCGGACATCTTTAATGCGTTGGCTCTGGCCCTGCGGGATTATCAGCTGGATAGTTTCTTCAATACCAAACGTTGTCAGCAACAGGCAAAACCCAAGCGACTTTACTATTTGTCGATGGAATTTTTACTTGGTCAGTCGCTGCGTAATAACTTGATGAATCTGGGATTGTTGCCCTGTGCTAAACAGGCAGTGAATGAATTAGGCTTTGATTTTGAAGATATTACCAGCCAAGAACCCGATGCCGCACTGGGTAATGGAGGATTAGGTCGACTAGCCGCCTGTTTTATCGATTCGATGGCCACGTTGGATATTGCCGCTTCAGGTCACGGTATCAAATATGAGTATGGTTTGTTTAAACAATCCATACAGAATGGCAAGCAGGTTGAACAGCCTGATGACTGGCACAGCACCCATTCTCCCTGGTTGATCGATCACCCTTCACAGCTGATGCTGATCCCTATCGGTGGTCACATCGAAGAGAGTGAAGATATTGATGGCAACTACAATCCTATGTGGATGGACTGGAAGGTCATTGTTGGCGTACCGCACGACTACTTCGTCACTGGCTACGGTGGCAATACGGTAAATAAACTGCGCTTATACAGTGCGAGCGCTTCAGATTCATTTGACGTTCATATATTTAACCGCGGTGACTATCTGCGTGCAGTTAGCCAGAAAATAGCGTCAGAGAATATATCGAAAATACTTTACCCGGCCGATGAAATCCAGTCAGGCAAGGAATTGCGTCTGACGCAAGAGTACTTTCTGGTTGCCTGTACCTTACGCGATATTTTGCACGACTATGCTCAGCGCTCGGAAGACATCACCGCATTGCCCGATGCGGTTGCCATCCAGTTAAATGATACCCATCCGGCTCTGACCATCGTCGAGATGATGCGTACGCTGGTGGATGAATACCGTCTGGATTGGGAAATTGCCTGGGGCATCACGCAAAAAACCTGTGCGTTTACCAACCATACGTTGATGCCAGAAGCGTTAGAAACCTGGCCTGTGGCATTATTTGAGAAATTGTTACCTCGGCACCTGCAGATTATCTACGAAATTAACCATCGGTTCCTTACTGAGATAGCTCATAAATGGCCAGACAAACCGGAGTTACTGGCTTCACTCTCGTTGTTTGAAGAGGGGCCTGAGAAAAAGATCCGCATGGCCAACTTGGCCATTGTGGGTAGCCATAAGGTGAATGGGGTGGCTAAATTGCACTCCGAACTGATTAAACAGCAATTGGTTCCCCACTTTTATTTTATCACTCCGGAAAAATTCACTAACCAAACCAACGGCGTCACGCCAAGGCGCTGGATCCAGCAAGCCAACCCGAAATTGGCCGAATTCTTGTCCCGTCAGTTAACTCCAGGTTGGGTTACCGATCTTGATAAATTGCAGCAATTGAAAAAATTAGCCAAGGACAGCGGAGCTTTGGAAGAGATTCAGGGCATTAAGCGGCATAACAAAGAGGCGCTTTGCCGGCTTATCACTGCTCAGCAGGGGATAAAAATCGATCCGCTATCCCTGTTTGACAGCCAGGTGAAGCGTATCCATGAATATAAAAGGCAATTGCTGAATATTCTGCACGTTATACACCTTTATTTGGGAATTGTTGAGTCTGGCAATGTTCTGATACAGCCAAAGGTTCACCTGTTCTCTGGCAAAGCCGCGCCAGGCTACGCCATGGCCAAACTGATTATTCAGTTGATTAATGAAGTGGCAAGGACGGTTAATAACGATCCGCGTGCCAAAGGGCAGCTTAATGTGCTGTTCCTGGAGGATTATAAGGTCTCACTGGCCGAACATATCATTCCCGCCACCGATCTTTCAGAACAGATCTCAACGGCGGGCACCGAAGCTTCGGGCACCAGTAATATGAAGTTTGCCATGAACGGGGCCTTGACCATCGGCACGATGGACGGTGCCAATATTGAAATTCGTGACGCGGTGGGAGCCGATAATTTTTATCTGTTTGGTGCCGACGCAGCTGAAATCAACAGCTGTCGGCAGGCAGGTTCCCATAACCAGATCTACCCCAATAATCCGACAATCAAAGAGGCGGTAGACGCTTTGGTGTCAGGCCGCTTCAGCCTGGATAAATCACTTTTTCAACCGATTTATCACTTGCTGAAGGAAAGCGATCACTATTGCCATTTGCTGGACTTTGACAGTTATCGTCTTGCCCAGCAACAGGCACTGCATGATTTCTCCCAACCCCAGTTATGGCACCAACGGGCGCTGTTGAACATTGCCGGTATGGGGGAGTTCTCAAGCGATCGAACTATCAAGGGGTATGCTAACGAAATTTGGGGGATCCCTTGTTAACGTGAAGCATGGTGAATCCGACCTCCCTGGCGGGGTTCCGTCAGGGGCACTTCAACCTAAGTGGGACATGGCCTGTAAAGGTAGAGGATCATGACGTATGGAACCCCTTAACCATAGTCACCCTGCTATGGCACCGCAGGTGGGCGTGTTGATTGTAGACGATTCCAAAAGTTATCGGCATCTGATGGCGGCCGCCTTGACGAAATGGGGATTTAGCGTCTGTGAGGCTGAAGATGGCCAGCAGGCGTTGCAAAAGTTGGCCCAACGGTCGATTCATATCGTCATCAGCGACTGGGAAATGCCCATCATGGACGGAGTCGCCCTGTGCCAGGCTATTCGCAGTGGCGACTTCGGCCACTACATTTATATCATTCTAGTGACGGCCCGGCAGTCTCTTGAGGATCTGCTGACGGGAATGGAATCGGGTGCCGATGATTTTTTATCGAAACCGGTGAATCAAAGCCAACTGCGTGCCAGGTTGCATGCGGCGGAGCGCGTGTTGTCGCTTGAAAGCACGCTGGCTGCACGTAATGAAAAGCTCTCTTATGCTTATCAGCAAATAGAGTCCGACCTGCAGGTCGCTGCCAAGCTGCAGCGCAGTTTCTTACCCGCCCACAACCTGTTGTTGGCAGGGTTCGAATCTGACTGGATGTTTTTACCCTCGGCTTATGTGTCGGGGGATTTATTAAACTACTTCCCGTTGGGGGAGCGCCATATCGCTTTTTTTAGCGTAGACGTTGCCGGACATGGCGTAAGTGCCGCCATGCTGTCACTGGCAGTTTCACGTGAGTTTATGGCGGGCCGGATCAGCAGTCATTTGTTATTGGAGCACTCGGCAGAAGGGGAGAGGGTTCCTGTGTCACCCCACCGTGTAGTCGGGGAACTGAATCAGCGCTTTTGCCTGGATAATGAGCAGGTCAGCAGTTACTACACGTTGATTTATGGCGTCATCGATATCAGTAATGGCAAGGGTACTCTTTGCCAGGCCGGGCATCCGACGCCGTTTATCATCCGCGCAGACGGCGAGTTATCTTGCGTTGGTGATGGGGGGATGCCTGTGGGGTTGTTTGAGGAAGCAGAATATGAAGATAGCGATTTCATGCTGGAGATCGGGGATCGGCTCTATCTTTACAGCGACGGGATCGTTGAATGTGAAGGTCAGCGTCAGGAACTCTACGGCGATCGGCGTTTACAGACATTACTGAGTGAAAGCCGACATTTGGCGAAGGATCAAGTGTTTGCCAGGGTGGAGAATGCGTTGAATGCCTGGCGCTGTGATGAAGATGAGCCGGTGCAAAAAACATCAGTAAGGCCGTCTCAGCCCTTTGCGGATGATATTTCGCTGATGGCAATAGATCGTATCGCGTAGTAACTTTCGCTAGACCAGAACAACTAAGACATTGTGAAAAAGGAGTCGTTATGAACTTTGAGATCCAGTCTGAGAGTGGCGTAGAAATTATTGCTCCCCTGGTCCGTCGCCTTGATGCGTCAGTCGCGGCGGTATTCAAACAGGAAATATTGTCTTTTATTCAACAGGGTAAAAACAACATCCTACTGGATTTCAGCCATGTCGAGTTTATCGACAGCAGTTGCCTTGGGGCGCTGGTATCCATCCTCAAGACATTAAGTGGCCGCGGGGATCTGGCACTTTGCGCCTTGAACAGCAACATTCAGAATATGTTCAAGCTGACGCGTATGGATCGAATTTTCATTATCGGCAGCGATCGTGCTGCGGCATTGAAGCTCATGCTGCACTGAGTCTGGTTTTGCGCCGAGGGAATGTCATATGACAAGTGCCAACGCCACGCTGTGTTTACCGGCATCATTGGACAGCCTTGCGCAGCTGAGCAACGAGCTGTATGGCTTTGTTGAACCGTTTTCGCTGGATCCCGCCCTGGTTTATCAGCTCGATTTGGCCTTGAGTGAGGCATTTACCAATATTGTCAGGCATGCGGTGAATTATGACGATAAGCAGAATATCATGATTGACTTGGCGAATGAGGGCCATCATCTGACTCTGACGCTGTCGGATCCAGGTTCACCCATCCCGGATAACATTTTGCATCAATGGGCGCAGCCGCCAGATCTTGCTCCAGACCCTCTAGATCAAACCAGTTGGCCGGAAGGTGGGATGGGGCTGATATTGATTCAGTCCGTGATGGACAAAGTGCAGTATGAATCGGTCAATGGTCGCAATCGGTTGACGATGAGTAAGAGCTTGTTGTAGGGCAGCTTGGCAGCAGTCATGAGACCTCCCTTGCAGCAGCGAGGGAAGCCTGCAGATGCTGGCATAATTCATCCACACCGCGATATTGAGCAGAGATCTCGGCCAAATCAGCTAATGCCGCAGCCTGTTCGATATTCCCAAGCCTGCTTTCCAGGGGCTGGCAAACAAAGTGGAGGCACTCTCCTTTTAGCCGATGGGCGCTTCGCCGGATGGCTTCAACATCTTGTGTCTCTATGGCGGTATGCAGCGCATTTGTCAAAGAGGGAAGTTCCTCTAAAAAGATCGTCACCAACTCGTTAAATAAGGCCTTGTCATCACCTAGCTGTGCCAGGGACTGAACGTAGTCGAAGATCTCTTCCTCTGGGCATACCTGAGCCGCATTGAGTGCCCGCTGGATTTCGCTGGCAAGATTATCCAACAGAATGGGTTTGCTGATATAGCCGTCGAATCCCTGAGCCAGGCATCTTTCACGATCGCCTTTCATCGCATGCGCGGTCATGGCAATAATGGGCAAATGCAGGCCTGATTGTTGCTCACCCGCACGAAGGAGTTTTACCGCTTCGATTCCATCCATTTCCGGCATTTGCAGGTCCATCAACACCAGGTCGTAGTCGTCTTGCTGCAACTTTTGCAACGCCAGTTTGCCATTGCCCACCACATCGCAGGTATGACCCAACTTACGGATAAAGTTGATCGCCAACTGTTGATTGATCAGATTATCTTCCGCCACCAGAATGCGTATCCCATTACCTGTAACCGGTGGCGGTGTTTCAACCGTGGACTCCGGAGCGACCATTTCTTGCGGAATAAAGGTGGCAGTGATGGTTTCTAGTAACTCGTTGGCATCAATGGGCTTGGTTAAAAAGCCCGAAACGCCTACCTTGCGCAATACGCCGGTGTCTATCCGGTTACCCATTGAACTGAGCATGATCAATTTACTTTGACGCAGCTCCGGCGTTGACATGATCTCTAGGGCCAGTGCCATGCCATCCATCTCTGGCATTTGCGAATCCAGCAGGATCAGCGGAAAACGCTGGCCCGTAGCCATCAACTCCAGTGCTGCCTGGCCAGAGTTGACCGTTTGTGGCTTGAGCCCGACATTGCGCAGCATGTCAAACAGTAACCTTAGGTTGGTTTCATTATCATCCACGACCAATACGTTCATCCCTTTTAGCCTGGCTGGCAACGTTATTGCCGTACGGCCTGATGAAGGGGTAACAGGCAAAGAAAAATAGAAGCGGCTACCGTGACCAGGCTGGCTGGAAACCTGTAACTTGCCGCCCATCATGGCCACCAGACGGGCCGAAATGGTTAGCCCTAATCCGGTACCGCCGTATTTGCGGGTGGTTGAACTGTCTGCCTGGCTGAATGATTCGAAGATAACCGTCTGTTTATCTTCGGCAATACCGATCCCAGTGTCGATAATGCTGAATGTCAGCATATTCGGGGGAGAGTGTGAGGGGGCGATCTGCAGTAGCACTTCACCGGTATGGGTAAATTTGAGGGCATTGCCAATCAGATTGGTTACGATCTGTCGTAAACGCAGAGCATCGCTGTGTAGCATGGTTGGCACGTCAGGATGAATGTCTACCAGTAACTCAATCCTCTTTTCGGAAAACTTAGGCATCAAGGGGCGGGTAATTTCATGGATGAGCTGGCGCAGGGAAAAGTCCTCAAACTCCAGGCTGATTTTGCCCGCCTCTATTTTCGAAAAGTCGAGAATATCATCAATGATCTTTAACAAGGCGCGAGCCGATGAATACACCATGTTGATGTAATCACGTTGTTCTTTATTAAGATTGGTTTCCAGGCACAATTGAGACATGCCCAGGATCCCATTCATTGGCGTGCGGATTTCATGGCTCATATTGGCCAGGAATTCACTCTTGGCTTGGTTGGCGGCGTGGGCTAATGCAACGGCCTGCTGGGACGAGGCTTCCGCGTCCTTACGTTCGGTGATGTCCTGCAAAGTCCCAATGACTCGCTGTACTTCCCCTTTGATACTGACGCTGATGATTTGCCCTTGGATCAGTACCCAGCGCTCGTCGCCATTGCTGTGCCTGACGCGCACTTCACAGTCAAAAACAGGCAATGCCGCTTTATTGGCCTGATGGAGACAGCGCAAAATCAGCGGTAAGTCATTGGGATGAATGACCTGCTGCCAAAGCGATGAGGAAAATGCATCGCTTTCACGGCTAACCCCTAACAGTAATAACAAGGCGTCGTTAACCTGCCACAGATCCTGGGTGCACTCCCAATCCCAGATCCCGATGCGCGAATTTTCTGCCGCCAGAATAAAATTACTATTCGGCACAGAGTTGCTGTTAGCGTTCATTTTTACTGCCTTGATCGGCGTCATGGTGCAACTCAGCCTGTCGCCTCATGAACTCCAAGCCCGGCGCCATAAAAATTGCCCAGGCGGTAAGCACTTCTTCATCACATTCCGGGTCGAGATCCCGCACCGTTTGCAAGACCGCCCGCCGCCAGTAGGCAAAAACAGAGGCGGGCAGGTTCAAACCTTGTGAACTCTGTTCCCGCGCCACATGTTCCAGATAGTCGGCCACGATGTGGGTGGTGGCAACCGAAAGCATATAAAAAAAGGATTTGTAGATGATTTTTTTGTGCGCTTGCTGATGTTCGGGCGTGGGCTGAATGTTCAGCTCTTGCGTACTTTCAATGAACAATCGGTAGAAATGAGAGAAAAACAGGTCGCCCTGATCTTTGGCGGTGATCCGATCGTAACTGCTATTGAACAACACTTCATAGTTGGTGCTCACGGCATGCTCTCTTTTGATTCTTACCCAATGTCTGGCGTGGCACCTCTTCTCCCGATGAGAAGGGCCAGGGAAGGTGGTGACTTCGCCCTAAGAGAGCAAGTCGTTTTCCTTAAAGTAGTCTAGTTAACGCCCGTCGAAGCGCAAGGATAGGGGGGTTATGGCGCCGGGCTTTTTTACCCGAAGCGGGGGAGGAGATCGAGCGGCAGAGAGAATGGAGCTCACAAAACAAAAATCCACGCGGGTGCGTGGATTTTAACTGTTTTACCTTGTCTTCATAAATCCTACCGAGATGCTATGAGACAACGGAAACCATTTAGACGTTAAACAAGAAGTTCATCACATCGCCATCTTTAACGACGTAGTCTTTCCCTTCTGAGCGCATCTTGCCGGCTTCTTTGGCACCTTGCTCACCCTTGTAGGTGATAAAGTCTTCAAAGGCGATGGTCTGGGCGCGGATAAAGCCTTTTTCAAAGTCGGTGTGGATTTTACCGGCCGCTTGCGGGGCAGTAGCACCAACCGGGATGGTCCAGGCACGCACTTCCTTCACGCCAGCGGTGAAGTAGGTTTGCAGATTGAGCAATTCGTAACCTGCGCGGATCACGCGGTTCAGACCGGGTTCTTCCAGACCCAACTCTGCCATAAATTCAGCGCGGTCTTCATCTTCCAGCTCTGCGATGTCGGATTCAACAGCGGCGCAAACCGCTACCACCACGGAACCTTCTTCGGCAGCAATCTTGCGTACAACATCCAGATACGGGTTGTTCTCAAAACCGTCTTCGTTGACGTTGGCAATGTACATGGTCGGCTTCAGGGTCAGGAAGCTCAGGTAGCGGATCGCGGCTTTATCTTCAGCAGTCAGATCCAGCGCACGCAACATACCGGCGTTTTCCAACTGTGGCAGGCATTTTTCCAGTGCGGCCAATTCGGCTTTTGCGTCTTTATCGCCGCCTTTGGCTTTCTTCTGCACACGGTGAATGGCGCGTTCGCAGGTATCAAGATCGGACAGCGCCAACTCGGTGTTGATGACGTCGATATCGTCTGCCGGATCCACTTTGTTATTCACGTGGATGATGTTGTCGTTCTCAAAGCAACGTACTACGTGGCCGATGGCTTCGGTTTCACGGATGTTGGTCAGGAACTGGTTACCCAGGCCTTCGCCTTTGGAAGCCCCTTTTACCAGGCCTGCGATATCAACGAATTCCATGGTGGTGGGCAGAATGCGTTGTGGTTTGACGATCTCGGCCAGTTGATCCAGACGTGCATCGGGCATCGGTACCACGCCGGTATTGGGTTCAATGGTGCAGAACGGGAAGTTGGCCGCTTCAATACCCGCTTTGGTCAACGCATTGAACAGGGTGGATTTGCCAACGTTAGGCAGACCGACGATACCGCATTTGAATCCCATGTTTATATCACCTTAAATATCTTGACTATCAACAGGTTAACATTAGCCTGCTGCATAAAGGACGAAATTATCCCGCCATTATACACGTAATGGGCAGTTATCTCGATCTGCCCGTTGCTGGCGCTATCACCCGAAAGGTTCCTTACGGTTGCTAACACCCGGGGCGGCTCAATTCAACGTCGGTAGAGGTGTTCTGCAGGCAAGGTGCAGATCCAGGTTGAACACATCGGGCAATAGGACATAGAACCTTAATATCGAAGATTATTCCGGCTATTTTTTGTCAGATATTTAGTAATATAAGTGATTTAATGTTTTATTTTATATGCATGTTTAACTATAAAGGCACTTTTTGTATAGGGCTATTCTTGGACTTTCCTTTTCCTCATCCAATGAAACAGTATGGCAACATATCATAATAAAAGCTGGTGGATTACAGCGGACAAAGAGTGACAGAACGTTAAACAGTAAGATGTTACTTATCTTATGGTGGGCTATCTAGGTAGGCTAGAAAAAATCATTAATTTCAAGCTAACTTTTGTTTTAAATATGATTATTATTTAATCACGATTTCGTTTTTCAGTCATGAGTTTCAATGAGGTGTTAATATATCATGCTGTTTTTATTGAAATTTATTATTTAATGGGATTTTTCTTTGTATTGAACCTAAATAGTTAATTTATTTAATGTGTGATTGAAGTTGCTTTGGGTTTTATAAGAATTATCTGTGGCTGTTTAATGGAAATATCCTGTAAATCTCATAGGATGTTTCTAGTTAAATATAAGCAAATTCTTAATTATATTGAGGTATCTTTCGGATGGTACCGATAAATTTAACTACAAGTATTGTTGGGCGTATTTTTTTAAGATATTATCCGCGTCTTATTAGTTGTACCATTTGAATTCAAGGAGGAATTTATTCCATGAATGGGATTGATGTGCTTTCTGCACCGATTTTATTATTACTTTCGGTTATTTCTTTTATTATTCATTTCCGGAACGAGCGGAGGAAGAGCCTGATTGAGCGGCCTTTTTTTGCTGGAAGTGCGGATTTGAAAAAGAAAACCACGACGGATGCCGTTGATACTGCTATGCAAAATAGCGTGCAGCCATGCTGTACTCGTAAGCTGTGCCGCTATTGCCCGATAAGTAGCAGGCCAAGCAAGTGAAAATCACATCACTTGGCCTAACGGCTTAGCTAGTCGCTTTAAACGCATGCAAACGATTCATGGCTTTAGTCATGCCTTCCTTCAGCAAGATCTCTGTGCAACGTAGCGACTCATCGATGGCATCATCAATCAGCGTTTGCTCTGCTGCTGGCGGTTTACCTAGCACAAAGCCTACCACCTTGTTTTTATCCCCTGGGTGGCCGATGCCAATACGCAAGCGATAAAAGTTCGGGTTATTGCCCAGCTTGCTCTGGATATCCTTCAGGCCATTGTGGCCACCGTTGCTGCCACCTAATTTGAGTTTCGCCACCCCCGGTGGCAGATCCAACTCGTCGTGGGCTACCAGGATCTCTTCCGGCAGAATGCGGTAGAAGGTAGCCAAGGCGCCAACGGCTTTACCACTCAGATTCATAAAGGTGGTAGGAACCAGCAGCCGAACGTCGTTACCGGCCAAATTCAGGCGTGCGGTGTAACCGAAAAACTTACTCTCTTCTTTCAACGGTTGGTTGTGGCGTTGCGCCAGTAGGTCAACATACCATGCGCCGGCATTGTGCCGTGTCTGGGCATACTCTGCGCCCGGGTTGGCCAAGCCAACAATCAGTTTGATACTGCTCACAAGAGATTCACTATGCTAGAAAAATGGAAAGGGCGTGCCCGTTGCCTTCCAGGTTGCGATCGCCTGAGGTTTCACAGCGGCACAGCTCGAAATTTATAGGCCATTAGTGTACCTGCCTGCGTGCAGAATGACAAAAATCTGGCGAACCACCGGTGAATAGCTGAAAAGTGAATAATACATTAGTAAAATAATTCAGTTATCTCGCTAACTTTTAACATAAAGTAAAGAATTGTCAGCCTTTAGTCGCCATTTGTGATCGGTCACGCAATACCCATGCTGAAATAATGACTATACTTAACTAATCAAAGTGGGATAACGAGTTAGGGTTTTCCCACTATTGGCACATGGCACTCTGGAGGTGGCATATGAAACGTAAAAGCGCTGAGGTCATTGGCAACGTTTTAATGGGAATGGGTATGGTGGTAATGGTTGGCGGGGTGGGATACTCCATCCTGGCTGAAGTATCACAGTTCAATTTGCCGCAGTTCTTTGCCCACGGCGCCATCATGAGTATCTTTATCGGCGCCTTGTTGTGGCTGGCCGGTGCACGTATTGGTGGACGCGAGCGGGTAGCAGATCGTTATTGGTGGGTAAAACACTTTGATAAACGCTGCCAAAACAACCCGCGCCGCCCGTCACATTGATTAACCACAACCAAGGATCTGGTGAACAAAGGCAAGGGAGCCTGGCCGTATAAGGTTTAAGGTTATGTCCCACATCCCGTAAAAAACCCGTTGTTGCTCACGCTTCAACGGGTTTTTTGTTTTCTGAGATGTTCACCCGAACAACCTGGCGCAGTGGAGGTAAACTGCGCCAGAGAAGGGATTAATGTTCGAACATCGCGGAAATTGACTCTTCATTGCTGATACGGCGGATAGCTTCAGCCAACATACCGGACAAGGTCAGAGTGCGCACGTTTTTCAACGCCTTGATTTCTGCTGACAGCGGAATAGTGTCACAGACGATCACTTCATCAATCACCGAGTTCCTGATGTTATCCACGGCGTTACCGGAGAAGATCGGATGCGTGGCGTAGGCAAATACGCGCTTGGCACCGCGTTCTTTCAACGCTTCGGCTGCTTTACACAAGGTACCACCGGTATCGATCATGTCATCGACCAGTACGCAGTCACGGCCTGCCACGTCCCCGATAATATGCATCACCTGAGAAACGTTTGCGCGAGGGCGACGTTTATCAATGATGGCCATGTCGGTATCGTTAAGCAGTTTGGCGATCGCGCGGGCGCGCACGACACCACCGATATCAGGGGAAACCACGATCGGGTTTTCCAGGTTCTGTTGCAACATGTCTTCCAACAGGATCGGGCTACCGAATACGTTATCTACCGGGACATCGAAGAAACCTTGGATCTGCTCGGCATGCAGATCGACTGTCAATACGCGGTCAACCCCTACGCTGGAGAGGAAGTCGGCAACAACTTTGGCAGTGATTGGCACACGCGCAGAACGCACGCGGCGATCCTGGCGGGCATAGCCGAAGTAAGGAATTACAGCAGTAATACGACCTGCGGAGGCGCGACGCAGGGCATCAACCATAACAACCAGTTCCATCAGGTTGTCGTTGGTGGGTGCACAGGTGGACTGGATGATGAAAATATCACCGCCGCGTACATTTTCGTTGATTTGCACGCTCACTTCGCCGTCGCTAAAACGACCTACAGCGGCGTCACCAAGGCTGGTGTACAAACGGTTGGCAATACGTTGTGCTAGTTCCGGGGTGGCGTTACCAGCAAAAAGCTTCATATCAGGCACGAGAAGAACCTCAGCATGCGTCCAGAGAAGATATTGTCATACGGTCTTCGCCAAGGGGCAGTTGGCGACGCCGACGCAATATACATACGGGTGTGTAAAACTAACTTGAACTGCAGAGCAGCGCAGAGATGACAGGGCCAGGTAGACGACCCTGCGCAACGACACGTTGAGCTACGGCTCAAACTGCCCAGAACGGATGCGATGTAGTGGTGAGACGTTAACGCCACGCGCTACAAATCCACGCAACCAGGCCGGGGCTTGATTTAACACCTGAAGAGCGGCGGGCTCGGAGTCGAATTCTGCAAACACACAAGCACCTGTGCCAGTCAGGCGTGACGGCGCGTATTGTAACAGCCATGAAAGAAGCTGTTCAACCTCGCGAAAACGTTTTCTTGCGATCGGTTCGCAATCATTTGCGTAAGGTGCCTGTAATAGGGCGTTCAGCGGGCGAACCGGGGTGTCTCTTTTTAATTCGGCATCGGCAAAAATCACCGGTGTGGGGATGCTGACACCAGGATGAGCGACCAAATACCACTTTTCTGCCGGATTTGCCGGCTGTAGCTGCTCCCCGATCCCTTCGGCAAATGCCGCATGACCGCGCACAAATACCGGGACATCGGCACCGAGGGTTAGCCCCATATCTGCCAACTGGTCGTCGCTCAGGCCACATTGCCAAAGTTCATTCAGTGCGACCAGTACCGTTGCCGCGTTGGAAGATCCTCCGCCAAGGCCGCCACCCATCGGCAAACGCTTGTCGATGCTGATGTCTGCCCCACGGGGAAGGGTGGCAATGGAATGGGTAGTGCAATGTTGCTGTAACAGACGAGCGGCCCGGACAATCAGGTTCTGCTCATCTGGCACCCCTTCTACGGGCGTTAGCAGCTGGATCTGGTCATCCTGGCGGGGAACGATGGTGAGCGTATCGCCGTAATCCAGGAACTGGAACAGCGTTTGCAACTGATGGTAGCCGTCTGCACGACGGCCGGTGATATAGAGAAATAGGTTCAGCTTTGCCGGGGAGGGCCATTGGTGGATCATCACTTGAGCGTCCAGTTATCCATTTTCAGCTTGATGCGTTGATCGCCCTGTTGCAGTTCAAGGCGGCTCGGTAACGGGATTTTTAGATCGGTGTTGTAGTCCTGATAGGTGACGACCCAGGTCAGATCGCCCTGCTTGTAGGTCAGCTTGTTCAGGCGGTACTGGGAGTCTAGGCTGAAGTCGGTGGCTTGCCCAGGCAGGCCGAGCATCCACTGGCGCAGGTTATCCAGCGGGATCTGCATGCCGGTCAGCTTGCGGATCATCTCTTCCGGGTTGTCGCTGACATAGCGTTTGCCCTGGTTATCCGTGAGCTGCACCACGCTTTTTTGCACGTTCAGCTCCAGCTCGGTGCTGCCAAGCGGGTTGGTCAGCAGCAGGCGGTAGCGGTCGGGTGTGTATTGTTGCCAGAAGAAGCGAGCGTAGACTTTCTTCTGATCGGTCAGATAAGCAAAAGCGCCCCGGGTCTGATACTGCTCAAGCTGTTGCACCGCTTGCTCATGAGCGAGCCACTGCGGAGACGTCGGGCTGGTAGCAGGGCCAGGTTTGGTGAGGGTACAGGCCGTCAGCACCAGGCTGGCTAATGGGATCAGGCGAAGCAAACTAACTTTGCGGATAGGCATAACGTTTTGTTGTCCTTTTGTCCTTGCGGGGCAGTGCGGGTTAGCATTTCTGCCACCACGCTAACGGGCGAGTGGCGTAACGTCAATAATACAATGGCGCAAAAGCCTTGCAGCAAGGGTGGCGTCTGGCGTGGGGAGGATTGTAAACGATGGCGGAGCTTTTGGGGTCGGAAATCTGTGGGCACAGCCTTCAGAACTGAGCGCGCCGTATAAGGGCGCGCTTTGGTGGATCAGAAATCGTAACGCAAACGAACAACCGTCATATCGCCCAGATTATCGGTGCTGGACGTCAGCACGTGCTCAACGTCGGCGCGGAAACCGTAGTCGAACTGGAAGGAGACGCCCAAGCCATTATCAATACGCTGATAGTCGCGGCCTGTGGTGTACTGCAGGCGGTCGCCCATAAAGTAAGGCATGATGGATTTCACCGCGTATTCGCCTATCGGGAAGCTATAACCAGCGAAATATTCAATCCCCCAGGCATCCCCAGCAAAGTAGTCATTAACCTGCTTTTTCTTGGTAGTCAGGAAGTTCTCATACCAGCCGCCGCCAAAGCTGAGTGTCCAGTTGTCCGGTTTCCAGCTCAGTGCGGTACCTAAAATGTTCTGATTGTAGTCTTTGCTGTCGTCGCTATTGGGGTTACGCATCTCGGCGCTGGTGTAGTTCCAGGCGGTGCCCCAGGTCAGATCTTTGTTCAGGTGATAATCCACTCCGAGTGAACCGCCGCCCTTACGTTTGTAGCGCAGGCCGTTACCAGGCAGGTATTCGTCATCGTTGAACAGGTAAGCGGCGTAGATATCGGCGTCGCCCACGGTTGTTTTATATTTCAGCATGCTGCGTGAACGGTAGGAGCCGTCATAGTCGCCGTTAATGCCGTTGCCTGGTGCCTGGGCCAGCATGTCGTAATCCCAGATGTCGGTTTTGGCCCCGACCACGTCGTAGTAAACGCTGTTTTGCTTACCGAAGGTCAGTTGACCCCAGGTTTTGCTTTTCAGGCCGGTATACAGCATACGGCGTGAGGTGTTGTTGGCCCCCTCGGCGTAGTGGTTATCCCAACTGAACAGCGCCGGGATGTTGACGCCTAACTCGTAATAGTTGATCCAGCTGATGTCATCGAACAGGTAGTAATCGGTGGCGAAGCGAAAACGCGTACCGCCGTCAAAACCGTTGCGTTTATAAGAACCTTTATCGCCATCGCCAGTCATCATGTTGAACTGCGGGCGAATACTGCCACCAACGGTAAAAGTGAGGCGGCTAAGGGGATCGCCCGCTTGCGGATCCTGCTTTAATAAGGTGATTTCACCGTGTGCGGCAAATGCGCTACAACCCGCTATCAGCCCTGCGGTAACCGCCTGGCTTAATCTACGTAATTTCATGGAACGTCCCTTTCTACGTGCTGCTCTAGATACGAAAACCCATCCATCGGCCAACCACGCCTGGGGCTTTCTGGTTTGCTCACTTTCCGGTGACAGAAAGTGAAATTCTGTAACGGTTTTTATGCAAATAATTCGCCAGCTAACTATTTGGCCAAATTATGGGAACATGCCGAAAAAATTGCAATTAAAACAATGGAAACCGTAACTCATCGCGATTATCAGTCATGTGTAATGTTAAGCCGTGGGAATACGAAGGATGCCGCCAAACAGGCTGAAAGGGGGAGTTTGCAAGGGGTGACATTACATTTCAGCGTTTTTCCCTTGAGGTTTCTGATGAGTTTGAAACATACCTGGTTTTGTCGTGTTGACTGATTTGTCCGACCAATACCAGCGATTGGCCGGAAGATGCGGTTGTCACTTTAATTGATGTCGCGCATCAAGTAGAATGCCGGACAACGAGAACCCGTACCAAGAGAAGTATTACTCGAAGCAATGACCCTTCTGGCGTTAGGTATTAATCACAAAACCGCTCCGGTTTCTCTGCGAGAACGGGTGACCTTCTCCCCAGAGTCGATCGACAAGGCGCTGAATAGCTTGCTGCAACAGCCATTGGTGCAGGGCGGCGTTGTGCTGTCTACCTGTAACCGTACCGAGCTGTACCTCAGCGTGGAGCAGCAGGATCATCTGCATGAACAGCTGGTAGCCTGGTTATGTGATTATCACCATCTGCGCCCGGAAGACGTGCGCAAGAGCCTGTATTGGCACCACGGCGACGAGGCCGTCAGCCACCTGATGCGCGTTGCCAGCGGGCTAGACTCTTTGGTACTGGGTGAACCCCAGATCCTCGGGCAGGTAAAGAAAGCCTTTGCCGAATCCCAGCGTGGCCAGTCACTTTCCGGTGAGCTGGAGCGCCTGTTCCAGAAATCCTTCTCCGTTGCCAAACGTGTACGCACTGAAACCGAAATCGGTGCCAGCGCGGTATCCGTTGCCTTCGCCGCCTGTGCGCTGGCGCGTCAAATCTTCGAATCCCTAGCCGAACTGAATGTGCTGTTGGTCGGTGCTGGGGAAACAATCGAGCTGGTTGCCCGCCATCTGCGTGAGCATAAAGTGCAGCATATGATCATCGCTAACCGCACCCGTGAACGCGCTCAGGTATTGGCGCAAGAGGTCGGGGCAGAGGTGATCTCATTGCCGGAGATTGACGCACGCCTGGCCGATGCCGATATCATTATCAGCTCCACCGCCAGCCCGTTGCCCATCATCGGCAAGGGCATGGTTGAGCGGGCACTGAAAGCGCGCCGCAACCAGCCGATGTTGCTGGTGGATATTGCCGTTCCGCGCGATATCGAGCCGGAAGTGGGCAAACTGGCGAACGCCTATCTCTACACCGTGGACGACCTGCAGGCCATTATTCAGAGCAATATGGCGCAACGGCAGGCGGCGGCCGTACAGGCCGAGACCATTGTGCAGCAGGAAAGCAGTAATTTCATGACCTGGCTGCGCTCACAGGGCGCGACAGATACCATCAGAGACTACCGTTCGCAGGCCGATCAAATCCGTGCGGAAATGGAGTCAAAAGCGCTGGCAGCGATTGCTCAAGGCGCTAACGTGGAGCAGGTGATCCATGAGCTGGCCCACAGATTAACCAATCGTCTTATTCATGCCCCTACCAAATCCCTCCAGCAGGCCGCCGGTGACGGCGACATGGAGCGGTTGCACATTTTACGCGACAGCCTCGGGCTGGATCAGCATTAGTTCTCTTTTATTAACAGGGTTTAAAACCACGCATGAAGCCTTCTATTGTTGCCAAACTGGAAGCGTTACAAGAGCGCCATGAAGAAGTTCAGGCGCTGCTCGGCGATGCCGGTGTCATTGCCGATCAAGATCGGTTCCGTGGCCTGTCGCGCGAATATGCGCAGTTGACCGACGTCAGCCGCTGTTTTCTGGAATGGCGTCAGGTGCAGGACGACCTCGCCACGGCAGAAATGATGCTGGACGATCCGGAAATGCGTGAAATGGCGCAGGAAGAGCTGAAACAGGCCAAAGCGGCGACGGAAGAGCTGGAACAGCAGTTGCAGGTGTTACTGCTGCCGAAGGATCCGGACGATGAGCGCGACTGCTTCCTGGAAGTGCGCGCCGGAACCGGCGGCGACGAAGCGGCTATCTTTGCTGGCGATCTGTTCCGTATGTATAGCCGTTACGCTGAAACTCGCCGCTGGCGGGTTGAGATCATGAGCGAAAACGTGGGCGAGCACGGCGGTTACAAAGAGGTGATTGCCAAAGTGTCTGGCGACGGCGTTTACGGTCAACTGAAGTTTGAATCCGGCGGTCATCGCGTTCAGCGCGTGCCGGAAACCGAATCCCAGGGTCGTATCCATACCTCTGCCTGCACGGTGGCGGTGATGCCAGCGGTGCCAGAGGCGGAACTGCCAGAAATCAACGCAGGCGATCTGAAAATCGATACCTTCCGCTCTTCCGGGGCCGGTGGTCAGCACGTTAACACCACCGATTCGGCGATCCGTATTACCCACTTGCCGACCGGCATTGTGGTTGAATGCCAGGACGAACGTTCACAGCACAAGAACAAAGCCAAGGCGATGTCGGTGCTTGGGGCTCGTATCCGCGCGGCAGAGATGGCGAAACGCCAGTTGGCAGAGGCTTCTACCCGCCGCAACCTGTTGGGCACCGGCGATCGTTCCGATCGTAACCGTACCTATAACTTCCCGCAGGGGCGCGTGACCGACCACCGCATCAACCTGACACTGTATCGTCTGGACGAGGTGATGGAAGGCAAGCTGGATATGCTAATCCAGCCGATCGTGCAGGAATACCAGGCCGATCAGTTGGCCGCACTCTCTGCTGAGCCTGAGTAATGGATTATCAAACCTGGCTGAAAACCGCGACTTTACGTCTGACGCACAGTGACAGCGCCAAACGTGATGCGGAGATCCTGTTGGGTTTCGTGACCGGTCGGGCCAGAACCTACCTGTTGGCATTTGGCGAAACTCTGCTGACGGCAGAGCAGACTGAGCAGTTAACGGGGCTGCTGGTTCGCCGTGAACGTGGGGAACCGGTGGCGTATCTGGTTGGCGAACGTGAGTTCTGGTCGCTTCCGCTGTCGGTTTCGCCCGCTACGCTAATCCCACGCCCGGATACCGAATGTTTGGTGGAGTTGGCCCTGGAGCGTCTGCCCGCAGCACCGTGTGCCATTCTGGATCTTGGCACCGGCACCGGCGCGATTGCCCTGGCGTTAGCCAGCGAACGGCCAGACTGCCAGCTCACCGGCATCGATCTGCAACCGGAAGCCGTGGCGCTGGCGCAGCATAACGCGCAAAAACTGGCGATTAACAATGCGCGCTTTTTGCAAGGGAGCTGGTTTACGCCGGTCGCCGGGCAAAAGTTTGCGCTGATCGCCAGTAATCCTCCCTATATTGATGAAGCCGATCCTCACCTTGGGCAGGGCGATGTCCGTTTTGAACCCTGTAGTGCGCTGGTGGCCGCTGAACAGGGTCTGGCCGATCTGGCGGCGATCGTGCAACAGGCCGCAGATTATTTAGAGCCGCAGGGTTGGCTGTTGCTTGAGCACGGTTGGCAACAGGGTGAAAATGTACGTGCGCTGTTGAATGCGGCGGGATTTATCGCGGTGGCAACGCATCGCGACTATGGCGGCAACGATCGCGTGACTCTGGGCCAAAAACCACTATAAGAAACCAAGGAAACCTCTATGGCCGCTTACATGGCGCTAAAACATCTGCATTTATTAACGGTAGCCATCAGCATTACGTTGTTTGTACTGCGTTTCTTCTGGAAGTGGCGTGCATCGCCGATGATCAACAAGCGCTGGGTAAAGATCACGCCACATATCAATGATACGGTGCTGTTTGCCACCGGTATTGCCTTGGTGGTGATGTTCAAACTTTACCCACTGCTTGGCATGGACTCGTGGCTGACCGAGAAGTTGTTTGGCGTTATTATCTATATCCTGTTGGGTTATGTCGCATTGGGCAAGAAGACGCAAAGCTGGAATATCCGTACCTTGGCATTCGTTCTGGCACTGGGCTGTCTGTATCTGATCGTTAAACTTGCCACGACCAAAATACCGTTCTTGATGGGATACCTATGAGCAGCATTGCCGATTTCGAATTTAACACTTCCTCATTGAGTGAGGGAGTGATCCTGGTGTCGAAGATTATCCGGCGGGACTTCCCGGTGGCGGAGGTAGAGCGCAAGTTACAGCAGTTGACTGAAGAAGCGCGCGCAATCATCCCGGACGATCTCAACCAGGATCAGCAGTTGGAAGCGCTCATCGAATTATTCTTTAAAACCTGGGGATTCGGCGGTGCCAGCGGTGTTTATCGGCTCTCTGACGCCATCTGGCTGGATAAGGTGTTGGAAGCCCGCCAAGGTACGCCAGTCTCTCTGGGCACCATTTTCCTGCATATTGCCCACCAGTTGGATCTGCCGCTGATGCCGGTGATTTTCCCCACTCAGTTGATCATGCGTGCTGACTGGCTGGATGAGGAGATGTGGCTGGTTAACCCGTTGAACGGAGAAACGCTTAACGAACATCAGTTGCAGGTTTGGCTCAAGGGTAATCTGGGGCTGGGGGCTGAACTGGAAGATGACGATCTGGACGAATCGGAAAACATTCTGGTGGTGCGTAAGATGCTCGATACGCTGAAAGCCGCGCTGATGGAAGAAAAACAGATGGAAATTGCGTTGCGAGCCAGCGAGGTGGTACTGAGTTTTGACCCGGACGATCCCTACGAGATCCGCGACCGTGGTTTGATTTATGCCCAGCTGGAATGCAACCATATCGCCATTTCCGATCTCAACTATTTTGTCGAGCAGTGCCCTGAAGATCCGGTGAGTGAAGTGATAAAAATTCAAATCCACTCTATCGAGCTCAAGCAGGTCACGCTGCATTAATTCACTGATTCCGATTTATTAATCAATAAGGTGCAAGCATGGAACAGAAAGTAGTCAGCATTGGCGACATCAAGGTAGCGAACGATCTACCGTTTGTACTGTTCGGCGGTATGAACGTACTGGAATCTCGCGATTTGGCGATGCGCATCTGCGAACACTACGTCACCGTGACGCAAAAACTGGGCATCCCTTACGTTTTCAAAGCCTCTTTTGATAAAGCCAACCGTTCATCTATCCATTCTTACCGTGGCCCAGGCCTGGAAGAAGGGATGAAGATTTTCCAGGAAATCAAAAGCACCTTCGGCGTGAAAATTATCACCGATGTGCATGAAGCCGCACAGGCGCAGCCAGTTTCCGAAGTGGTTGATGTGATCCAGCTGCCAGCCTTCCTGGCACGCCAGACCGACCTGGTTGAAGCCATGGCGAAAACCGGCGCGGTGATCAACGTCAAGAAACCGCAGTTCGTCAGCCCGGGCCAGATGGGCAATATCGTCGATAAGTTCAAAGAAGGCGGCAACGATCAGGTTATCCTGTGCGATCGCGGCAGCAACTTTGGCTATGACAACCTGGTGGTCGACATGTTGGGTATCAACGTGATGAAGAATGTGACCGGTGGCCATCCGGTGATCTTTGACGTGACCCACGCCCTGCAAACTCGCGATCCGTTTGGTGCGGCTTCTGGTGGCCGTCGTGCGCAGGTTGCAGAGCTGGCTCGTGCCGGTATGGCTGTAGGTTTGGCTGGCCTGTTTATCGAGGCGCACCCAGATCCAAGCAATGCCAAATGCGATGGTCCTTCGGCGTTGCCGTTGGATAAGCTGGAACCGTTCCTGGTACAGATGAAAGCCATCGACGATCTGGTGAAAAGCTTCGCTGAGCTGGATACCAGCAACTAACGGCTGCTGACAAATAGCTCTGTGGGGGCGCCGCATGCTGCGCTCGCCAATCTAAAGGCCCGACGTTAATCTGTCGGGCCTTTTGTTTTATTGAGCGTTTAGCGCGGTCAGCGCTTCTGGCAGGGTGGGGTAGAAATGCAGCTTGCCATCGATTGGCTTCATGCGCGCACGAGCCAGGGTTTTTAGCGGCTGGAACGGAATATCGGTGATCACCAGCTGTTTTTCGGCGGGCAGGGCGTCGATGTAACGTTGCAACGCGTTGAGTCCCCCGGCATCCAGCACCGGCACGGCATCCCATTGCAGAACGATGGTGTGGTAGTTTTCACCGCGTACCAGCAGATCGTTGAACACGCGCTCGGCAGCGGCGAAGAACAGCGGCCCGTTGACGCGCAGCACCAGTCGGCCATCCTCGGCGCTCAATTCGCTCAGGCGGGTCATGCGTGCGATTCGGCGCATAAACAGCAGTGAGGCCAGCACGATGCCAACAGTAATGGCAATCACCATATCAAACAGTACCGTCAGCGACATACACAGCAGCATCACCAAAATGTCGTCTTTCGGCGCCCGGCGCAGCAGATAAACCACTTTATGCGCCTCGCTCATGTTCCAGGCGACCAAGAGCAACAGCGAAGCCATCGCCGCCAGCGGTAAGTAGGACAGCCACGGTGCCAGCATTAGTAAGGACAGCAGCACCATTAACGAGTGGATGATTGCTGAAACCGGTGAGGTTGCCCCTGCCCGTACGTTGGCTGCCGAGCGGGCAATGGCGGCCGTCGCGGTGATGCCACCGAAGAACGGAGCGATGACATTACCCGCGCCTTGGCCAATCAGTTCGGCGTTGGAATGGTGCTTTTTGCCCGTCATGCCGTCCAACACTACCGCGCACAGCAGTGATTCGATCGCCCCTAGCATCGCCATGGAAAAGGCTGCCGGCAATAGGGCGGAAAGCAACTGCCAGCTCAGCTCCGTTGGTTTACCGTCGCCAGCAGGCAGATGCCAGGGCAACAGCCACTGCGGCAGGATCGGCGGGATACCTTGGCCCTGGCTGCCGTCGGCCAGTTCGAAACTGAAGCGGGAACCAATGGTCGCAACCTGATGATCGAACTGAGCCAGGATAGCCATCACCGCGGTGCCAGCCAACAGGGCGGGCAGGTGGCCGGGAATACGCAGCCCCAGCTTCGGCCACAGCAGCAGGACCACCAAAGTGACCGCGCCAATCAGCGTATCGCCATAGTCCAGGGTGGGTAAAGCATGAAACAGCGCATTGACCTTGCCGATGTAGTTTTCCGGCACTTCCGCCAGCTGTAAGCCAAAGAAATCCTTCACCTGCATGGTGGCGATGGTGATGGCAATCCCGGAGGTAAACCCAAGCGTGACCGAAAGCGGAATGTACTCTATCAGGCGGCCGAGCCGCGCTAACCCCATAATCAGCAGGAACACGCCGGACAGCATGGTGGCAATCAATAAGCCAGAGAGCCCAAACTGCTGTGAAACGGGGAACAGGATCACCACAAACGCCGCGGTGGGGCCGGAAACGCTGTAGCGCGAACCGCCGCTGACGGCGATCACGATGCCAGCAATGGCGGCGGTATACAGCCCATACTGGGGTGGAACGCCGCTGGCAATGGCCAGCGCCATCGCCAGAGGTATGGCAATGATGCCGACGGTAACTCCGGCAATGGCATCTTTCAGCAGACGTTGAAGGGAATAGGGTTCACGCCAGCAGGCATCTATCAGGGCGCTAAAAGGGCGGATACCGTTGATTTCGTGCGTTTTCATCTAAGTTGCAAACCAAGTCTATAAAAGAGAACGGAATGGCGGGCCATGGAGGTCCGTCTCGGAATAGCTGGTAGATACCATACCCCTTTCTGCCCGCCGATACCTAGATTTGTATCAAAGCATCAGGATTGTGATTAATTTATATTTGTTCAGCGGATCATTTGCGCCAAGCGCCAGCCTGTGCAGATCGTCCGCTGTTGATTGGGGGAAAAGCGCAGCTTTTATCGCTTAGTGTACTGCGGGCAAGGGTAAGCCTAGAAACTGAGCAAGAGTGCTGACCAGCAGATGATGGTCTTCGAGCTGTGGGGAGCCAGAAAGAGAGATGGAACCGACGCAACCCACATTGAGCAGGTTGATGGGGAATGCGCCGCCGTGGGCGGCATAGTCACGTACGCTGAGGCCATATCTCTCCTCCAGCGTGACTTGCCGTTGTTGCAGGCGTAACCCCACGGCATAAGAGCTTTTATGGAAATGGTTGACCACGTTACGCTTGCGCCGCACCCAGTCGGCAATGTCTGGCGTTGCTCCTGTCATGGCGTAGTAAAACAGCGTTTGTCCGCTTAGCTGAATTTCTATAGCGATGGGTAATTGGCGATGTTCTGCGGCATTTTTTAGCGCTACGCCCAGTTCCCATGCGGTGGCATGGTCGAAATGGTGGAAGGTAAGGTCCGTTTCTTGTGTCGCCAGCGCTTGCAATTCATCATCGATATTCATCAGATTTTCCCCGTGGTGTGATGGATAACAGACTATCCTGAACTGAGGATAGGACATAGATTGCCTGGCAATAACATATACCCGCCTAGTCATTGTCATTTTAAGTATGATGAGTGCTGTCGGAAGCGGTATTACAGGGGGCCGTTGCCAAAAATAACCCGAAAAACAACATTGCCGCATCCTGGAGTATGCCGAATAGTTATGACATATATTGCGTCGATCTCGTCTTTTTACAGTGACGCGTGCATCACCTATGCCACGCTGTCGGTAGCCTACTTTGCACTTAGCAGAAACGCCCCTTTTTCCTACCAGTCTGCCGTGTGGAAACGGGTGTTATTTGGTGTGCTGGCGGGGCTGGCGGTGCTGTATCTGAATCAGTCTCGGCTGTTGCTCACCGGTAATATTTATTACAGCTTTGCCATGATCCCGATGATCCTGGTGCTGTTTTTCGGTGGTGCAGTCAGTGGGATAGTGTGCTATCTGGTGAACTTTGGCTTTAACGGCGGCTTTACGCTGGATAATCTGTTTATCGGTTCGATCATCTTGCCGCTGCTGTTATCGGGGGTCTGGCGGAAAAAATCGAACCGGGTGTTTTATCTTACCATTGGTATCATTGCACTCTACCGCATTGCCGTGGTCTGCTCGTTGGTCAACTTCCGTGAATTGTGGCTGGATATTCTGTTGTATCAGGCTGCATCGGCGCTGTGCCTGGCGATTTGCTACCACGCCCTGAGCTTTAAAGAGCGCCATATTAACGCCTTTTTCTCCATGCGCAGCAAGGCGACGACCGACAGCCTGACCCATATCAACAACCGCGCCAGCGTGGATTACAAAATGATGCTGCAACACGCCCAACGGGAGTCTTGTGGCCTGATGCTGCTGGATTTAGACAATTTCAAACAGGTTAATGACACCTATGGTCATTTGGCGGGTGACGGCGTGTTGGCCAGCGTGGGGGCCATTTTGAAAGATTGTGTACGTGATGAGGACTTTGTTGGACGTTACGGCGGTGAGGAATTTATGGTCATCACGTCCAGTTATGAACCGCAGCATATTGCGGCCGTGGCGGAACGCATTCGCAGCCGGGTGGAAGGATTTGATTTTATTACCGAGAGTGGGGAGGCGATCCGGTTGACCATCTCCATTGGGACCTCGCTCTATCTGGCCGGTATGTCGGTGGAGAAAGCGATAGAGATGACGGATGAAGCGCTGTATGACGCTAAGCACGAGGGTAAAAACCGCGTGGTCAGCAGCCGTTTGATGTTGTTATCACAGCTGGGGAAGAGGTTTAGCCCTATGGCGGCTAAGAAGTCTTAGCCTGACCCGGGAGCAAACAATACTTTCTTTGGCACCTTTACTTTTTCCCCTCCAGCGTTGTTGCATCGGTTTTACCGACGACAGCAACATTGCTTTCAGCATAATCCAACTCTTTAGATAAAAAGTAATTAAGGAATGTTCGTATCACGGCAATGATTGCCAGTTTAATCAACTCTTCCATGCTAGGGTTGATCGTCGTTGCCAAGATATCAGCCGCTAATTGAAACTCTAACGCCAAAGCGAGCCAGGTTCCAAAGCGCGCCCTGATCAAATAGAGTATGGACTGACTTTTAACTTTGGTTATTGTGGTATAAAGTGCCTTTACCAACCCGACAAAAACGCAAATAACGGAGAGAAGCTCTAAAAAAACCTGTAGCATTAGAGAGAAATAGATAATTATTTCTTTGATACTGTCCAATTAGATGGCTCCGTTTTCCATGTTTATTAGCCTATCACCAACAAACCGTGCTTAGTGAATGGCTTGGAATAGGGCGTTTTAACTCAGGCCCGTAAAGGATTTTACTTTTCGCTACGCTTGTTGTTTAAGTGGAGTGAAAAGCACTTATTGAAATAAGCTTTGACGTGCTCTTCCATCGCGTGAACTTTTTCGTCAATGCGTTGGCAAAGGAATTCATCGCTATTCATTGCCTGGACTCGTTGTAACGCTATTAAGTCAATTTCTTTTTTTTGTTCTTCAGTCAATTCGCCGCTAGTGTGCTGATTAGTCATGATGATACCTGTATCCTGAGTAAAGTAACTAAATTATAGCGCTATCAGTATAGTAGCAAATACTTTCTAACTTTTGTTTAAACAGAGTGTGACGATAAATTGTCCGATTGTATCGTCGAGAGGCTTACAGCTACCTTGACGCCGCACCCCTCACCCTAGCCCTCACCTAAAAGGAGAGGGGACCGAACGTGCCACAACTTGTCTACTGCATCTGACCGTAGCTCTGTACCCGCTCCCTCTCCCCAATGCAGTGTTAATGTGGCACTCGATCTATATTGTGGGAGATGGAAATGAGTAGTCTTAACTGACAGCCAATAGCTCAGTCTTTCTTGTTATATAGCGGTAAGAGAGGGCTTGATTCGCAAGCTCACCCTGCTGGCGGCCCGTCGGCCGTCCAAAATGTCTCTGCGATGCGAGTCATTTTGTCGAACCCTGCCGAGGCTTCTCACCCCTCTCTGACTGTGTTACATGCAAAAAAAAGTCTGAACGTTAGTTCAGACTTTTTCTTGGAATATGGCGGTGAGAGAGGGCTTGATTCGCAAGCTCACCTTACGGGCGGCCCGTCGGCCATCCAAAATGTCTCTGCGATGCGAGCCATTTTGTCGAACCCTGTCGAGGTTTCTCACCCCTCCCAGACTGGGGAACATGCAAAAAAAAAGTCTGAACGTGAGTTCAGACTTTCTCTTGGAATATGGCGGTGAGAGAGGGGTTCGAACCCTCGATACACTTACGCGTATACACACTTTCCAGGCGTGCTCCTTCAGCCACTCAGACACCTCACCGTACGTTGCGCGTTACTCAGTGCAACGGGGCGCTACTATAGGGAGAGTCGGTTAACCGGTCAAGAATATTTTTACGGTTTTAGCTCAGGTGGTTAAGCCGTCGCCGCTTTGCCGTAAATCAAGTCGGAATACCGCGATTATTTAGCCCAGCACCTGCGGACAGGTGCTGTTCAAACACGAACTTCATTGCTTGCCCCACTGGAGAGGTGGGGCAAGCCTTCAGGGCATCAAACCAATAAAGACCGTCTTTTTACGTGGGCCGGTCATCAGTGCCTCCAACTCTTCGACACAGGCTTGGTAGTGCGGGGTCGTTTTATGGAAAGCCACTGCCTGCTCATCGACGTAGGCCTCATAGATATAAAAGCGCGTGGGGATGTCTGGATCCTGTAACACATCGAAGCGCAGGTTGCCCTTTTCCTGGATAGCCCCCAGATGGTTTTGACGAAACACCTCGATAAACCGTTCAACCTTGTCGTCATGAACGTTAATTTCGACCAGGGTAACGTGCATAATCAGCCTCCTTGATTGGGGCGGGCCTGGAAAACCGGCCCGCATTTCAGCCGTATCAGCCTTTTTCGCTGAGGAAGAGTTCGTAGGCGTGTTCTACCGTTTCATTCTGATGAACGATGGCGTGTACCGCCTTGATCATGGCTACCGGGCTCTCCGATTGGAAAATATTCCGCCCCATATCAACCCCGGAGGCCCCTTGATCAATGGCCTGGAAGCACATCTCCAGCGCCTCGCGCTCTGGCAGCTTCTTACCACCGGCGATGACGATAGGGACCGGGCAGCCAGCCACAATGCGTTCAAACCCTTTGTCCACGTAGTAAGTCTTGATGATTTGCGCTCCCATCTCGGCGGCGATACGCGTGGCCAGTGAGAAATAGCGCTGATCGCGTGCCATATCTTTCCCTACGCCGGTCACCGCCATGGTGGGCATACCAACTTTCAGGCCCGCATCGATCAGTTGGATGATGTTTTTAATCGACTGGTGCTCATGTTCCGTGCCGATATAAACCTGCGCGGCGACGGCACAGCTATTCAGACGCACCGCGTCGTCCATGGCGACAGCTACCGCCTCATTGCTCAACTCGGTCAGAATGGAGTTTGCCCCTGAAGCGCGCAGGACGATGGGTTTGTTGGTGGCGGGTGGGATCACGCTACGCAGAATACCCCGGGTACACATCAACACGTCTGCATGCGCAAACAGCGGCGCAATATTGATATCAATACGCTCCAGCCCGGTCGTTGGCCCCTGAAAATAGCCGTGATCAAAGGCCAGCATCACGGTTCTATTGGTGCGGGGATTGAAAATACGTGCCAGGCGGGACTGCATGCCCCAATCCAGCGCACCGCAGCCTTTTAAACTAAACAGGGCATTTTGCTGCGGTTGGTCAACATGGAAGTCTTTGCCATCTTTGATGTCATCTAAATCAGCCATTGTATTACTCCCTCCACATAATCGGTGCGATAGGTTAGAAGTTGTATTTGTCGATATTGTCTTTGTTGAACACCACGCGCTCAGGCAGCAGCACGATGCCATTGCCTTTCGCCTGGTAGTTGTAGCCTTGTACGCTGTTTGGTGAGACCTCTACCTGACCCAGGCCAGGGATATCGAGCTTGTCGCCCACCTTCAATTCGCCGTTTTTCAGCAGGGCGTTGGCCACGTAAACCGAGATTTTCCCCTGTTCGACCACATCCCACAGGCCGAACTCTTTAACCGTGCCGCGCTGAATATAGGGGCGCATGACGTTTGGAGTGCTGAACCCCACAATCGCCACGTTGTCACGCTTGAGGTTCTCTGCTGCCTGAGCGGATGCGGGCAGGGCATTGGCATCCGGGGCTATGATGGCGTCCAGATCGCCATAGGCTTTCAGGATCCCTTCGGCGGTTTGCAGTGACTTGGTGGCATCGTTGTAACCAAACTGTGTGGTGACCACTTCCCAGCCGGGATGGTCTTTCTCGATTTTACGCTTGGCTTCATTCACCCATTGGTTTTGATCCGTGACCGTCGGGCTGGAGTAGAAGAAGGCAACCTTGGCCTTATCTTTCTTCACCTGATTGGCTGCCATATCGACCAGCATGCCCCCGAGTTGGGCTGGTGTACCCTGATTGATGTAGTAAGAGCGACATTCCGGCTTGGTGTCTGAGTCCCAGGTTAATACCTTCACGCCACGCTGCATGGCACGTTTTAACGCCGGGCACAGCCCTTCCGGGGAGACGGCAGAGACGATAATGGCGTTATAGCCCTGGTTAACGAAGTTGTTGATCAACTGCACCTGACCGGAAACGCTTGGCTCTGTTGGCCCATCGTAGGTTACGTCAACGCCCAGCTCTTTCCCCGCCTCTAATGCTCCATTACCTCCGCTGGTAAAAAAGCCGACGCCCACCAGTTTGGGAATAAAGGCAATGCGCTCTGCCGCCTGTACGCCAATGCTTAGCGAAGCCATGCCGAGTACGCTTAAAAGTGCGATCTTTTTGATACGTTGTAGGGTCATGTTTTTCTCCGTATATCGCGTTGTCAGAAGATGTGTCCTGGCTCAAACCTGATGAGTGCTGCGTCGTCGTTGGAGCCACTCTCTGATTTGATGCCGATGCAGGCTGATGGAGCGGCCCACGACGACAATAATCAGTAGCGCCCCGGAAAGTGCGCTGGAGATCTGGTTGGGTACGCCGGCCATTTGTAATCCCTGTTGCAGATAGCCGACCAGCAAGACGGCTACGGCGGTACCGATAATGGAACCAGAGCCGCCGTAAATATTCGCCCCGCCAAGCACTACCGCCGTGATGGCTGGCATCAGGAAGGAGGCGCCAAGATCGGAACGTGCCGAACCAAAGTAGGAAACCAGCAGCACCGCAGCGATAGCTGAAGCCAATCCGCTCATCGCATAGAGTGCGCACAGCGTTCGGTTAACCGGGATCGCACTGTATTGCGCCACGCGCTGGCTTTGGCCAATCAGGAAGATGTTGCGCCCAGCGTGCGTCCGGTGCATCAGTAGCCAGCACAGCAGGACACAGACGGTAAATAAGGCCAGGGGGACAGGCAGGCCAAACACCGTCAGGTTGGCGAAATCGGTAAAGGCCATCGGAAAGCCGCCGATGCCTTCATAGCCGGTGGCACCAGAGATGCCTGAAAGCAGCAGGGCGCTACCGCCAAACAGATAAAGGGTGCCGAGGGTGATCACCAGAGGATTGATACCGGTATAGATGATCAATCCGGCGTTGATCAAACCGCATAGCGCTCCCAAGGCCAGGGTTATCGCTATGGCGAGCGGCAAAGGCATCCCCGCTTGGAACATCACCCCTAAAGCAATGGCGCACAGGCCAATGGTGGAACCAAATGAAATATCAATGCCACCACTGACGATCACCATGGTTAACGGCAGTGCCACAATGCCAATACAGATAAAATCACTGGTGCTGAACAACAGGACATTCATATCCAGCATGCGCGGATTAACCCCCCCGAACGCCAGGATCTCAATCAACAGCAGGGCGGCCAGCGTCAGTTCCCAGCCGAAACGTCGCCATTGTGCCATCATGCGATCTCCCGTTTTTTTCCCGGTGCAGGGAGTTGGGTGGAGTGAGGGGATGGCTGCGATGAGGCCGGGGGATCGATAAACCGGGCATATTTTTGGCGGCGAATATTCTTTTGCAGAGCGCAGCGTAAGCGGCCATCAAACACCAGAACCCCCAACAAAACCAGGCCAGCGATAAAGTCGTTCCACCAGGCAGGAATGCGCAACAGAACCAGCACGCTGTCGATCTGCGTCAGGAAATAGGCACCCAGAATGGCACCCACCACCGTGCCAGACCCGCCAAGCAGGCTGATACCCCCCAGCACGCAGGCAGCAATGGCTTTCATTTCCAGACCGGTGCCGGTCTGGTTGGGAATAAAGCCTATCTGTGCAGCAAACACGATCCCGGCGAGCGCCGCCATCAGCCCATTAAGTGAGAAAGCGATGATACGAATGGCTTCGGTGCGGATCCCGAGTTGACGAGCGCCCTGCAGGTTGTCACCGGTGGCATAGAAACTGCGACCGAAAGAGGTTTTCAACAGCAACCATGCCATTGATGCCAGCAGCAGTAAGGTTAACCAGCCAATCGGCGAGATCCCCAACAGTACCGGCGAAGAAAGCTGCTTGAGCGAGCTTGGCAACCCCTCGATCCATTTACCGCCGGTCCACAGCAGCATGATGCCGCGATACAGACCCAGGGTCCCCAGGGTGGCGACAATGGCAGGAATTTTAAACCAGGCGACCAGCACTCCATTAAAAAAACCTGCCAGCAAGCCGAGCAATAGCGTGGCGGTAAAGGCGACGGGCAAGCTGTACCCGGCATTGAGCGTTATCCCGAGCAACACAGCACACATCCCGGTGATTGAACCGACGGAGACATCAATGTTACGGGTCAGCATGACCAGTGCCGCGCCGATGGCCAGCAGCATCAGGATTTGTGAACTGCTGAAGATCATGGTCAGCGTCTGGAAACTGAAATAGCTACTATCAATACAACCCAGTAGCGCAAACAGGCCGATAATGGCCAGCAGCGCCGTCAGCTCTCTGTTGTTTTGTATCATCTTCAGCATGGTGTCTCCCCGTTGGCACGAGGTTGATGGGAGGGAGATACGGCGTGTTGTTCGCCAAAGGCCATATGCATGATGGTATCCACAGAAATCTCGTCGCCGCACAGTGCGTTGCTTGCCACCTCGCCCTGGTGCATGATGCAGACCCGATCGGCCATCATGGCTATCTCTTCGAGATCGGATGAAATAAACAGGATGGCGACATGCTGCTGGGCAATACTGCGAATGAGCTGATAGATATCGTTGCGTGCGCCGACGTCGACACCGCGGGTTGGTTCATCGACAATCAGCAACTGTGGCGCTGCCTCCAGGCATTTGGCGATCAGTATTTTTTGTTGATTACCGCCAGACAGGGTGCGGGCCGGCTGTTCCGGGTGGCTGAATTTGATATCCAGCGCCCGGCGATAACGTTCAAGCGTGGCGTTGTCACGCAGTGGATGGGCCCAGAACCCTCCGTGATTGTGGGTCAGAGCACAGACGTTCCAGGATAACGAGGAGTCCAGATATAGCCCGGAGGACTGCCGGTCTTCAGGCAAATAGACCAGCCCATGCTGCAAGCGCTGGCGGGTGTTCAGTTTTGCGATGTCTTCATCATTGAGCATGATGCTGCCCGCACTGGCTGGGCGCAATCCATACAGCGTTTCAGCCAGCTCCGTGCGCCCTGAACCTACCAAGCCAGCCAGGCCAAGTATTTCCCCTGCGTGGACGTTGAAAGTAACCTGCCGGAAGCCTTCACCAGTAAGCTCCTTCAGCTGCAATACGGCTTTGCCCTGAGGATTGGCGGGCCGATTGCCAGGCAGTTCAAGCCAGAGTTTCTGGCTGGCGGAGAGATCCACATTACGGGCCGCTGGGGTGATTGCCTGAATTATCTCATCCGTGGTCAGCGAGGTGGTTTTCCCCGTCAGGGCGATTTTGCCGTCACGCATTACGCTGACGCGATCGGCAATCTGGCGTATTTCCGGCAGCTTATGGGAAATAAAGACAATACCGACACTTTTGCCAAGCAGTTCATGCAGGCGGGCAAATAACCGGTCCGTTTCGGCAGGCGTCAGTGACGCCGTGGGTTCATCCAGGATCAGGATCTGAGAATCACGCATTAAGCCCCGCATGATCTCAACGATTTGGCGGTCAGCCACATCCAGCGAGCCTGCCATACTGCTGGGCTCAAGCTTGCATCCCAACAGTTCAAGTAACTGCTGCATTTTTGCCACAGTGGCCCGCTTGGCAGGAAGGCCAAACAGAATGTTCTCTTTAACCGACAGGCTGGGAAACAACAGCGGTTCCTGCGGCACCAGATATATCCCCAACTGATGCGCTTTTACCGGGGTCAGGTTGACACAACGCTGGCCATTGATCTCGATAAAACCGCCGTCCGGTTGTACCACGCCAGCAATGATCTTCATCAGCGTTGATTTTCCTGCGCCATTACCTCCGAGCAGGGCATGTACCTCCCCGGCATGCAGAGTAAAGTCGATGCCTTTCAGTACCTCGACACCGGAATAGTGCTTATTGATATTTTGTACGCAGAGCAGAGGTGGAGCTGGGTATTCACCGGTTTGCATCTTGCCTCCGTTCACTCGAAGATGAGGGACTGAGTTGAACAAATATTTTTTAGAAAACTAAATGTTCATAACCTTAGTCAGGGTTTGGCGATAAAACCATCATGGGGATCACGTTTTTTGAATAATTGTTTACTATGAAAACCGATGTTCAAATTTGGTGTATATTTGTGGCATGACTCACAGCTATTGTTGAGCGATGGCGGAACAATTGTGTTCAAGGTTTAAAAATGTTCAAAGAGAAGCGGATTTATGACGATAAATGACAGCGCATTGGTCACCGAACATGGCATGTGTGAGGAGGAGCAGGTCGCCCGTATCGCCTGGTTCTACTACCACGATGGTTTGACGCAGAGCGAGATCAGCACCCGGCTTGGTCTGACGCGCCTTAAGGTTTCACGTTTGCTGGAAAAAGGGCATCAGTCCGGGATCATTCGGGTGCAGATTAACTCCCGCTTTGAAGGGTGCCTACAATATGAAGATGCATTGAAAAAGCATTTTGACCTGAAGAACATTCGCGTATTGCCCGCCTTGGCCGAAGCCGATGACAGCGCGAGGCTGGGGATCGGTGCGGCACACATGCTGATGGAGTCTCTGGAGCCGCAGCAACTGTTGGCGGCAGGGTTTGGCGAGGCGACCATGAGCACGTTGAAAAGGCTCAGCGGCTTCATATCTTCGCAGCAAATTCGCCTGGTCACGCTTTCCGGTGGTGTAGGGCCTTATATGACCGGGATTGGTCAGTTGGATGCCGCCTGCAGCGTCAGCATGATCCCAGCCCCGTTGCGCGCTTCGTCTGCCGATATTGCTCGCACTCTGCGGGATGAAAATAGCGTCAGGGACGTGCTGCTGGCGGCCCAGGCTGCCGATGTCGCTGTAGTAGGGATCGGGGCGGTGAGTCAAAAAGATGCCGCCACCATTTTACGCGCTGGCTATATCACCGAAGGCGAGCAACTGATGATTGGCCGCAAAGGCGCCGTTGGCGATATTCTCGGCTACTTTTTTGATGCCAGCGGCGAAATTATTCCCGACATGCAAATTCATCAAGAACTGATAGGGCTGAGCTTGAGCGCGCTTGCCACCATACCTACCGTTGTCGGGGTTGCGGGGGGAGTACCAAAAGCCGAAGCGATCGTGGCGGCATTGAAGGGCGGCTATATCAACGCGTTAGTCACCGATCAGGACACGGCGGCAGAAATGCTTAAACTTATTGGAAAGTAAAGGTCATTAGCGATGTAACAGACTGTCTCACTGCCACACCTTGAAGCAACATCAGCCGAGGACAAACACATGGCTCGACTCTGTACTCCTGTCACATCAGGCCAATACCTGATGGCTCTGGATGCCGGCACCGGCAGCATTAGAGCGGTAATTTTTGATTTGGAAGGCAATCAAGTCTCAGTAGGGCAAGCCGAATGGTTACATTTGGCGGTCCCTGATGTACCGGGCTCCATGGAATTCGATCTTGCCAAAAACTGGCACCTCACCTGCCAATGCATCCATCAGGCGTTAAAGATGGCGGCCATTGCGCCGGAGGCGATTGTGTCCGTGGCTGCGTGTTCAATGCGTGAAGGGATTGTGATCTATGATGCAGAAGGTCAGCCGATCTGGGCATGCGCCAACGTAGATGCACGGGCAACGCGTGAGGTCAGCGAGTTAAAAGAGATCCACAACCACACTTTTGAAGATGAGGTTTACCGTTGTTCAGGGCAGACGCTGGCACTCAGCGCAATGCCTCGGCTGCTGTGGTTGGCGCACTACCGCCCTGATATCTATCGCCAGGCAGCCGCGGTCACCATGATCAGTGACTGGCTGGCTTATATGCTCAGCGGTGAACTTGCGGTCGATCCGTCAAATGCCGGGACTACCGGGTTGCTTGATCTGGTCACGCGAGACTGGAGAAAAGGCCTGTTGGAAATGGCGGGCCTGCGTTCGGACATTCTTTCACCGGTCAAAGAGACGGGAACGCCGTTGGGGGTGGTGACGGACACCGCTGCCGCACTGTCAGGCCTGAGGGCTGGCACTCCGGTGATTGTCGGGGGCGGCGATGTCCAACTGGGGTGCGTGGGTCTTGGCATCGTCAGACCGGCGCAGACTGCCGTATTAGGGGGAACGTTCTGGCAGCAGGTGGTGAACCTTCCTGCACCGGTGACCGATCCCAATATGAATGTGCGCATTAACCCCCATGTGATCCCGGGCATGGTCCAGGCTGAATCCATCAGCTTTTTTACCGGGCTGACCATGCGCTGGTTCCGTGATGCCTTCTGCGCCGAGGAGAAGCTGGTTGGTGAACGTCTGGGTGTGGATACCTATGCCTTGCTGGAGGATATGGCCAGGCGAGTACCATCAGGTGCTCATGGCGTTATGCCCATCTTCTCCGATGTCATGCGCTTTAAGAACTGGTATCACGCCGCTCCCTCATTTATCAACCTGTCGATCGATCCGGAAAAGTGCAACAAAGCTACGTTGTTCCGCGCCCTTGAAGAGAACGCGGCCATCGTGTCGGCCTGTAACCTACAACAAATCGCCGAATTCTCAGGTGTCAAAGCCGATTCACTGGTGTTTGCAGGTGGCGGTTCAAAAGGCACGCTTTGGAGCCAGATCCTGGCCGATGTCACCGGACTGACCGTACGAGTCCCGGTGGTTAAGGAAGCGACTGCGCTGGGATGTGCTATTGCGGCTGGCGTGGGGGTAGGGGTCTATTCGTCGTTGGCGGATGCGGGGGAGAGCCTGGTGCGTTGGGATAGGGAACATACCCCGAATCCAGAAAACAGTGAGGTTTATCAACAGGCACGTCAAAAATGGCTGGAGGTGTATCTGGATCAACTTGGTTTGGTCGATCACGGGTTGACGACGTCAATGTGGAAGGCTCCCGGTCTTTGAAGGAGGATAATCATCATCAAGACCAATGAGATATCTCACGACTATCGCTTTGCAGACCATGGCCCTAAATACCTGATCCGTGGCCCGCAGTGCGATATGGGCGTCGTGGTGTTGCAGCCATTCTTGAAGTTAGGTGATTTTAGGTTGTCGCGATCTGTTTGGCATGATAAATAAAACCTAATACTAAAACAGGTACTTAAAAACCCAATCCTCTCAAGGGCAAGCGAGTAACAATGCAGATAATGAATGTCAAACAGGCCAGGATAATCAGTTTCATCTTTGTGATGGGGGGGATCCTGCTGCTGTTACCGTTGCATCTTCTTACCTGCTTTATGGCGGGTTTTCTGGTTTACGAGATCGTGAATATCCTTACGCCACATTTTCAGAAGGTGATTGGCGGACATCGGGCCAGATGGCTGGTTGTGGCGGTGATCAGTACTTTGGTGGTCGGCCTGTTGATCACCATTGTGGGGAGTATCGTTGGCTATCTGATGCAGGATATGAAGAATATCTCTGGCATCAACACCCGTATTGCTTTCATCCTGCAGGATGTCCAGCAAGAGGTGGCAAAATATATGCCGGGCTATCTGCCGTTGAGTGTGGAAGAGCTGAAGAACGAGATCCTGAGCCGACTGCAACAGCACATAGCTCTGTTACAGACGATGGGCAAGAGCGTACTGCATGGCCTGGTGACCATGCTGATCGGGATGGTGCTCGGTGCCATAGTCTCACTGTATAACATTGATAGCAGCGAAGATCGGCCATTACTGAAAAGTGAGCTGATGAAAAGGATTTCGCTGCTGTCTCAGGCGTTCCGCAATATTGTGTTTGCTCAGGTTAAAATATCGGCAATCAATACCTTCTTCTCGGCTATCTTTATCCTTGGTGTGCTACCGCTGTGTGGGATCCATATCCCGTTGGCGAAAACGCTGGTGGTGTTTACCTTTATCTTTGGCCTGCTGCCGGTGATCGGTAATCTGATCTCCAATACCATTGTTTTCATCTCTGGCCTGTCGGTTTCACTCGGAGTGGCACTGATTGCGCTGCTCTACCTGATCGTAATCCACAAGTTTGAGTATTTCCTCAACGCCCGTATTGTCGGCACTAAAATCAGGGCTAACTCTTGGGAGATCTTGCTGGCGATGTTGGTCTTTGAGGCAGCATTCGGTCTGGCTGGTGTGGTTGCCGCTCCTATCTATTACGCCTATCTGAAAAGTGAACTCAGGGAAGCTAAGCTGATTTGAGGGCGAGTCTTTTTTTCGAACCCTGTCGAGGATTCTCACCCTTCCCTGTGCGGGGAATATGCAAAAAAAAAAGTCTGAACGTGAGTTCAGACTTTTTCTTCGAATATGGCGGTGAGGGAGGGGTTCGAACCCTCGATACACTTACGCGTATACACACTTTCCAGGCGTGCTCCTTCAGCCACTCAGACACCTCACCGTTTTGTCATCGGCAACGGTTTACGCTGTCGACGGGCGCTAATGTAGGAGAATCTGATCCCAGCGTCAATAGCCTTGTGCCATAACCGCGTGCGTTTAGCCAAACTTCCAGCAATTTGCTGATTTGTCGCGCGATAATTCCGCCTTCTCCCTGCCAGTTTATTCTTGCATCGTGCGGCAAAGCGCGAAAGGATAGCTAAAAATCCACCCAAGAAGGGAACCGGCAGTGAATATTATTTTCTATCACCCGTTTTTTGATGCGCAAGATTGGCTTGCAGGAATGGCGAAGCGCTTACCACAGGCGAATATCCGGGCATGGCAGTTGGGGGACGATCGCCCGGCGGACTACGCGCTAGTATGGCGGCCACCTTATGAAATGCTGGCCAACCGCCGAGATCTGAAAGGGATCTTTGCTCTGGGGGCTGGCGTAGACGCCATCCTTGAACAGGAGCGCCAGCATCCCGGCAGCCTACCGGCGGGAGTGCCGGTAATCCGGCTTGAGGATACCGGCATGGCGCAGCAGATGGATGAATACGCGCTGGCTGGCGTGTTGCGCTATTTTCGTCGTTTTGATGAGTATCAGTTGCAGCAACAACAGCAGAACTGGTTGCCGCTTGAGCCTCATCAGCAGAGTGATTTTACCATCGGCATTCTGGGCGCAGGGGTGTTGGGGAAAAGCGTAGCGCAAAAGCTGGTGGCGTTCGGATTTAACGTCCGTTGCTGGAGCCGCAGCCCCAAGCAGATTGAGCACGTACAGAGTTTTGCCGGGCAACCTCAGCTAGCGGCGTTTCTTGATGGCACGCGCTTGCTGATCAACCTGCTGCCCAATACGCCTGAAACGGCGGGTATCCTTAACCGCCAGCTGTTCAGCCGTTTGGTGCCAGGCGCCTACTTGATCAACATTGCTCGCGGTGCCCATCTGGTGGAGGACGATTTGCTGGCGATGTTGGCACAAGGGCAACTGACGGCCGCCATGCTTGACGTCTTCGTCAACGAACCTTTGCCGTCCGCTCATGCCTTCTGGCGTCATCCTCGTGTCACTTTTACCCCGCATATTGCTGCTGTGACCCTGCCGGAACAGGCGATGGATCAGGTTAGCGCCAATCTCCTGCGGCTTGAAGCGGGTGAACAGCCTTCAGGCCTGGTTGATATTCAGCGTGGCTATTGATGCTTTCACAACCCGCTAACATGTCGATAGCCGCGTTAACTGCTATCATGAACAAGGATTGGCCGCCATCCGCTGACTCTGGCGAGCGCCTAAGAAGGAGAAAGAATGTACCCCGTTGATTTACATATGCATACCGTAGCCAGTACCCATGCCTATAGCACCCTGCACGACTATATCGCCGAAGCGAAACACAAAGGTATCAAACTGTTCGCCATCACCGACCACGGGCCGGATATGGCCGATGCGCCACACTATTGGCACTTTATGAACATGCGTGTGTGGCCACGCTTGGTGGATGGCATTGGCATTCTGCGTGGCATTGAAGCCAATATCAAAAACTTGGCCGGTGATATCGACTGCACCGGACCCATGCTTAACGAAATCGATCTGATTATTGCCGGGTTCCATGAGCCGGTATTTGCACCTCAGGATCGGGCTGCCAACACCGAGGCGATGATTGCCGCCATGGCGCAGGGGGATGTCCATATCATCAGCCATCCGGGCAATCCCAAATATCCGGTCGATATCCCGGCGATAGCGGCAGCGGCAGCCAAATATCAGGTAGCGCTGGAGCTGAATAACTCTTCGTTTATTCATTCCCGTAAGGGCAGTGAATCAAATTGCCGTGCGATAGCTGCCGCAGTGCGTGACGCTGGCGGCTGGCTGGCATTAGGCTCTGACTCGCACGTGGCTTTTGCTCTCGGTGGTTTTGAACACTGCGAGCGTATCCTTGAAGAGGTGAGTTTCCCGCAGGAGCGCATTTTAAATGTGTCACCGCGCCGGATCCTGAACTTTCTTGAGCAGCGTGGCAGACCGGCAATTGCGGAATTAGCCGATCTGTGACATCGTCACGGCAAATTTTAGTTTTATAGGGTGTTATCATGAATGAGTTTTCCGTTGTCTGCCGGGTGTTAGGCACGCTGTTTTACCGCCAGCCGCAGGATCCGTTGTTGGAGCCGCTGTTTACCTTGATCAAGGAGGGCAAACTGCAACAGCACTGGCCGCTCGAGCAGGACGAACTGCTGACTCGTTTGCAACAGCATTGTACCGATCCGCAGCTAGCCGCCGATTTTAACGCTCTGTTTGTCGGCAGCGAGTGCAGCGTCTCACCACTGCGTTCGTCCTACGTTGAAGGTGCCAGCGAAGCGGACGTGCGGGTATTTCTCCAGCAGCGTGGGATGCCATTAGGCGAGGCGCCAGCCGATCATTTCGGTTCGCTGCTGCTGGCCGCCTCCTGGCTGGAAGATCAGTCGCAGGAAGATGAAGTCCAGGCGCAAATCACGCTGTTTAACGAGTTCTTGCTGCCTTGGTGTGGCCGCTTCCTGGGTAAGGTTGAAGCACACGCCACCAGCGGTTTTTACCGTACTTTGGCAGAGATCGCTCGCCATGCCATCGCAGCTATGTGTGATGAGCTAGCAGAGTATGAGCAAGGTGAAGAAGCGCAGGACGAAGAAGAGTAAATGTGAGAGGGCGCAGCCTAGACTGCGCCCAAAAGAATTAATCGGTGAACGGGATCACCAACTGACCGGGCTTCACTTCCAACCCTTTAGCCAGCTTGAGTGCCATGGCTTCCGTTTTGCTCTTATCCGCGTCGAGAACATACACTGGCTTCTGATCGAAATACGATTTCAACGACTGATTCAGGTAAGGCGATAGAGCCTTCATCACCGTATCCATCTTCTCCGGCTGCACCTGGTAATCGACCAACTCCATGTCTTTGAGGAAGATCGCTCCTTTCTCGCGGTCGTAGACCGGTTGCGCCTTCAACGTTAGCTGCAAATCGGCGGCCTGTGGGCCGAGGATCGAAGTGATATTGACCTTGGCATTGCCGGAAAGCGTTACCTTATTAGGTTCTGTACGACCAATCTGGCTCTGCAACTGGGTTAACACGATATTGGCATCAACCAACCCTGGAACGCCGATCTGCTTTTGGTAGTCGTTATGTTTTTGCAGGTAATTATTCACTTCCTGCTCGCTGACGCTGTATTGGGTAAGCTGGTTACAACCGATAAGCGTACCGGCAACGACCAGGGCGGCCACGCCCATCAGGATCTTCTTCATTCAAACCTCGTAAAACGAAAATGCGGTAGACTTTGATTGTTGCAAACCAAAGGTGACCGCCAGCAAAGAAAAATTTCAGCTCGCAGGATAACAGATGACGCGGCGCAAAGGGTTTTTTACCTAGTCGGATAAGGCTGAAATTACCTATCGCCGCAGCCGCCATACCAACAGCACCACGCCTCCCAGACAGGTTAGCCCACCGAGCGCGGGGAATAGAGGAATGCCCCAAAGCTGGCTGGTGGAGCGCATCAGATAAGGAGCCAGGCCCAGTGCGAATGCCGCCGTGACGATCGCAATGGCCAGCGTGACCGCTGCGCGTTCCAGAGCCTTGCTCAGTTGGTTGAGGTTCTTGACGTTGATTTCGGCATCGATCTTGCCTTGCTTTAACCGGCGCATCAGCAAGCGAATGGCCTGCGGCAGTTCCTCTCCGGCATCCAGCGCCTCACCACCCAGCAATATAGCACGACGGCGCAGCGCTTCGGGTGTATAGCGCTGGAGCATCACCTGGCGCAGCATCGGTTTCAGGGTGGCAACGATATCAAAGGCGGGGTCCAGGCGGTGTAAAACGCCATCTGCGGTGATCAGCGCCTTGAACAGCAGCACCAGATCGGGTGGTAATGGCAGTTGATGCTCACGGGCCATCACTAACAGGTCGGTGAGTGCCTTGCCTAACGTCAGAGTACTCGAGGCCTGCTTATCGAGAAAGTTTTGCGCCGCCTGTTCCAGATCGATCAGATCCAGCTCCTGGCTGTCAGACCAGGCGATCAGCGTATTGACGATGCCGTCGCTCTGGCGCTCCGCGATGGCCTGCAGCAACAGCAGAAGCTGGTTACGTCGCCGTTCCGACAGTTGGCCAACCATGCCAAAATCGATAAACCCTACGTGGTTGTCGCCCAAGGCCATCACGTTACCGGGATGAGGATCGGCGTGATAAAGCCGATGTTCCAGCACCATGGTCATAAAGGCCTGCGCGCCACGCTGTGCCAGCAACGGGCCGTCGAATCCGGCAGCGGCTAATTGCTGCGGATTTTCTGGTGCGATGCCGGGCAGATATTGTTGTACCAGCAGGCGTTTTGACGAGTGCTGCCAATAAATTTTCGGGATCACCACTTCGGGCTGTTTGGCAAAGTGTTCCGCAACCCGATCGCAATTATTACCTTCATGCGTCAGATCCAGCTCGTGATTGAGCGCGGTGGCTAGCGTTTGTACCATCTGGTGCGGGCGATAACGCGCCAGCGCCGGGCTTTGTTGCTCCACGGTTTCGGCCAGATAGGCCAACAGGCGTAGATCGGCATGAATGGTTTTGGCTAATCCAGGGCGCAACACTTTTACTACCACCTGCTCGCCACTGTGTAGGCGGGCGCGGTAGATTTGCGCCATGGAGGCGGCGGCTAGCGGGATCGGATCGAATTGGGCAAATACCTGCTGAGGGTCACCGCCCAGATCGGCGGTGATCTGCGCGGCCAGCTTTTCCCAGGGTAGGGTTGTCGCCTGGCTATGCAGGCGCTCCAACTCGTCGGTCCAGCGCTGCTCCAGCAGGTCGGTGCGGGTGGCCAGGATCTGGCCGAATTTAACGAAGGTTGGCCCCAGGGCTTCCAGGGCCGCGCGCAGGCGTTCTGGCAATGTCTGATTATCGACCTCCACGCCGCCGCTGCTCAGGCCGCCCAGCATCTTGCCTAACCCTAGCAGCCTGATGACATCCTGCAAACCGTAGCGGATCAGTACGGATGAGATTTCTTGCAGCCTGACGCGGTCACGAGCGGTGACAAAAAACATTTTTAGCATCTGCGCGTGACTCCTTTATCGCCGGTGTGGATCATTGCTCCATATCGAACAGCAACGGAATATCAACGCGCTGCGCCATGCGGTTGCGGTAAGCCTCCACGTTATCCGGCAGGGCGACACCGGCCACGATCGATAGCGAGCGCAACAGCGGGAACAGATGGATATCATCTTCACTGAGAGTGCCGTTGACCGCTTCCGATGACTGGATCAGCGGGGAAAGCGTGGCCAGATCTTCTTCCAACTGGGCGATCAGATCAGCGCTGTCGGCCAGTAACACGGCAAAATCACCGCTGGCCGCCTGTTTTTTGTCGCTGAAATAGCGGCGTGCGTTGTCAGTGGCGAACTCTTCGAAATCGGCATTGGCAAAGCGCGGTAACAGCAGTTTGTTGACGTAGGTGGCAGTGTGTTGCAACCACGTGGCGATGGCCGGATTGGTTTTCCCCGTCAGTAGCGGTTTTCCGTCCAGGTTATCGACGTAATGCACGATATCCATGCTTTCGGGCAGATAGCTACCGTCGTCTTTTTGCAGGATTGGCGCCATTTTCTTGCCGATCATGCTGATGGGGGTGATTTCGTCATCGCTTAGCAGGGTCACCAAACGCACCGGTAAATCCTTGAGGCCGAATATCATGCGGGCCTTTACGCAGAATGGGCAATGATCGTAAATAAACAGTTTCATGCATGCTCCTGTTGTCGGGTGTAGCAGCCAGTTTTAGTGGGATGATGCGCCATCATAAGCCTTTCTGCGCCAATTTTTGTACTATCAGGATAGCAACTTTGGCAGATTAGGTCGCCAGAGACTGGGCGCAAGGGATGCGCCCGGGCAAAAATCAGCCACCACGGAGGATCGCGGGGGCTGCGGTACGCGGATTAAATTGCCAGTACAAGGCCAACAGCGTGATAAAGCCTACCAGCCCCAGCAGGAACCAGGGCAACTCTGGCATGCCCATCGCATTGCCGGTGTCATACATCCAGCCACCGCCGGTATAACCCAATGCGCCACCGAGTGCCAACCCCAGGCGGCTAAAGCCCATATAGCTGCCGCGTGCTCGAGAGTCGGCCAGCGAGGCACTCAGGGTTTCTCGCGCTGGTTCTGCGATGATCGATCCCAGGTAGAAGCAGCAGATCAGAGTAAACACCGCTTGCAGGCTGGTGGCAAAGCCTACGGGCAGCAGGCTGAGGGTCATTAGCAACAAGCCGGCCATCAGGCGTTGTTCCAACCGGAAGTGTTTTTCGCTCCAGCGTGCCAGCGGGTATAGCAATGAAAGCGATAGCGCAGCTTCTATGGCGTACATCCATTTGACCGCCGACGGCGAACCAGCGATCTCGTTGACCATGATTGGCAGCATCAACATCACCTGTACCGATAACATGTAATAGCCGGTCAACGTCAACACATAGGTCAGGAAGCGGCGATCGCGCAGCACGCGCATCATGCCTTCTTTCATCGGTGCCCGTATGGTAGAGATCCGGTAATTAGGTAACAGCCAGGCATTCCAACCGGCGGCCAACACGAAAATACCCGAGCCCACCCAACAGACGAAATGGAAGTCGTACTGCAGCAGCCAACTGCCGATTAACGCACCGATCACGGCACCGGCGCTGTCTTGCATCATCAGCAGCGAATAAAAACGGCTGCGTTCATGTGGACGGGTCAGTTTGATCACCAGCGCGGTACGGGGCGGATCGAACAGGGTGCCGCCAAGGGCGGACAGCGCGCAGGAAAACCACAGTATCCAGGGTTGATCGGCCATCGCCATGGTGGCAAAGCCCGCCGCACGCAGCAGCATGCCGGTGACGATCATCGGTTTGGCGCCAAAACGGTCGGCAATCGCTCCACCAAAAATCCCCAATCCCTGTTGAATGAGCTGGCGTAATCCCAGTGCCAGGCCCACGACCACGGCCGCCCAGCCAAGTTGATCGACAAAGCGAATAGAAATAAGTGGGAAGACGACGAAAAAGCCTAAAACCACCAACAGGTTATCGAACAATAAAAAATACTTACCCAAGCTCCGAGCTTGCGATACCAGAGACATGCTTCACCACGAGCAGTTAAAAGGAGAGAAAGACTACCCGGTTATTCTCTACCCAATACGTGATGTCTGATAGGGGGGTGATAGATAATATTTTTTAATCGTCAATACGTTACCTGAGTGGCAAAACTACACTTAAAAATGGGCAAAACAGCTAACTGGCTATTTACTGAGCGCTCAGGGGCTTACCCGCCGGGCTGGCTACGGTTATATTACCGGGGGAATACGCGGTTTTACGCCGACAGTCTGCCATGAGTCATGTGAGATAATGCCTGACCCTGTAGATGTTGACCCAATCAATACTTCTTATCGAACCGTTCTGACCGCGGGGGAAATGATGTTTGGCTATCGCTCTGCATCACCGAAAATACGTCTTACCACCGATCGGCTGGTTGTCCGTTTAGTTCACGAACGCGATGCCTACCGCCTGGCCGAATACTATGCCGAAAACAGGGCGTTCCTGAAGCCCTGGGAACCGGTGCGCGATGATAGCCACTGTTACCCCTCTGGCTGGCAAGCCCGCCTGGGTATGATCACGGAAATGCAAAAGCAGGGCAGTGCCTACTATTTTATCCTGCTCGATCCGGAAGAACTCCATGTGTGCGGCGTCGCCAACTTCAGCAATGTGCTGCGCGGCTCGTTCCATGCCTGCTTCCTGGGATATTCCCTGGGTGAAAAGTGGCAAGGGCAGGGGCTGATGTACGAAGCGTTGCAAACGGCCATCCGCTATATGCAGCGTCAACAGCGGATGCATCGCATTATGGCCAACTATATGCCGCATAACCAGCGCAGCGGTGCGTTGCTGACCCGGCTCGGCTTTGAACGCGAAGGCTATGCCAAGGATTACCTGCTGATCGACGGACAGTGGCAGGATCATGTGCTGACCGCATTGACCAATAAAGAGTGGCAACCGCCACGCTGAGGCCGTAACAATGAAATATGAATTAAATGCCAAAGAAGCCCGAGTGATCGGTTGCATGATGGAAAAGCAGGTGACCACGCCTGACCAATATCCCCTTTCCCTCAATGCCATTACGCTGGCCTGTAATCAAAAAACCAACCGTGAGCCGGTGATGGACCTGTCGGAAAGCGAAGTCCAGCAGCAGCTTGATTTGCTGCTGAGAAGGCACTTCCTGCGTACCTTAAGTGGTTTTGGTAATCGGGTCGTGAAGTATGAGCAGCGTTTTTGCAACTCCGAGTTCGGCCAACTGAAACTGTCACCGGCCGAAGTGGCGGTGATTGCGACCCTGCTATTACGTGGCGCACAGACGCCGGGTGAACTGCGTACTCGCACCAACCGGATGCATGAATTCAACGACGTCAGCGAAGTGGAAGAGGTGTTGCAACAGTTGTCGACCCGTGAGGATGGGCCGTTCGTGGTACGTTTGCCGCGTGAGCCAGGCAAGCGTGAGAGCCGCTTTATGCACCTGTTCAGCGGCCAGATTGATGCGGTTCCGGTTGAAGCTGAGGAGGCCAATGCGGGTGAATTGACTGAACGCGTAGTGCGTCTGGAGGCCGAAGTCGCTGAATTGAAACAACAGGTGCAGCAGCTGCTGGCGCGGGGTTCACATGAGTAAACTTCGTATCGGGGTCGTGGGTTTAGGTGGCATCGCGCAAAAGGCTTACCTGCCAATTCTTTCTCAAGCGGTGGACTGGCAGCTTATAGGCGGCTTTTCACCTAATCAGCAAAAAGCCCAGCCGGTATGCGATAGCTATCGTATGCCTTATTTCTCTCGTCTTGATAGCCTGGCACAACAGTGTGATGCAGTGTTCGTGCACAGCAGCACGGCTAGCCATTTTCAGGTAGTGGGTGAGCTGTTGGCGCAGGGCGTTCACGTCTACGTGGATAAACCGCTGGCGGAAACGTTGGAACAGGGCGAGCAACTGATCGAACTGGCCGCAAAGCAGGGTGTGGCACTGATGGTGGGCTTCAATCGCCGTTTTGCGCCGCTGTATCGCCAGTTGAAACAGCAAATGCAGCTACCGGCCTCGATCCGTATGGATAAACACCGCGCCGATAGCGTAGGGCCAAAGGATCTGCGTTTTACCCTGCTGGATGACTATCTGCACGTGGTGGATACCGCGCTGTGGTTGGGAGGCGGGAACGCCAGCTTGCAGAGTGGCCAGTTGCGAGCAAACGAAGCGGGCGAGATGCTTTACGCGGAACACCACTTTGCCTGCGGTGACACCATCGTTACGACCAGCATGCACCGGCGTGCTGGCAGCCAACGGGAGAGCGTGCAGGCAGTTACCAACGGTGCGGTCTATCAGCTGAACGATATGCGCCAATGGCTGCGGGAAGACCCGCAAGGCGTGCTCGAGAAACCCGCCCCAGGCTGGCAAACCACGCTGGAACAACGCGGTTTTGCCGGTGCGGTGCACCATTTTATTCAGTCCATCAGCAACCAGACCGCGCCGGAAACTGCCGGAGAACAGGCCATTTACGCCCAGCGATTGATCGAGAAAATGCTGCGCGATGCCAGTTAACCCCATGTAACATATGGCGGTAGCTATTAGCGGCGTGGAGCCGTAGACTAACGCCACTCAACTGACGCCTGCCGATGCAGGCGTTGATATTTACCCGTCGTACTCATCAGAATAACCACATGAATCTACTTAAATCACTGGCAGCCGTTAGCTCGATGACCATGTTTTCACGGGTGCTGGGCTTTGCGCGTGATGCCATTGTGGCACGCGTTTTTGGGGCAGGGATGGCTACGGATGCTTTCTTTGTGGCGTTCAAACTGCCAAACCTTTTACGGCGCATCTTTGCTGAGGGGGCTTTCTCCCAGGCGTTTGTGCCGATCCTGGCGGAATACAAAAGCCAGCAGGGGGAAGAGGCGACGCGCACCTTTGTCGCCTACGTTTCCGGCCTGTTGACGCTGGTACTGGCGGTAGTGACCGTACTTGGCATGCTGGCCGCGCCCTGGGTGATTTTTATTACGGCGCCGGGGTTTACTGATACGCCGGATAAGTTTGCCCTGACCTCGTCACTGTTACGTATCACCTTCCCTTATATCCTGTTGATTTCGCTGGCCTCGCTGGTAGGGGCGATCCTTAACACCTGGAACCGTTTCTCCATTCCGGCCTTTGCGCCAACGCTGTTGAACGTCAGCATGATCGGCTTTGCGCTGTTTGCCGCACCGTACTTCAATCCGCCGGTGCTGGCTTTGGCCTGGGCGGTGGTAGTTGGGGGCGTGCTGCAACTGGGTTATCAATTGCCACATCTCAAGAAAATTGGGATGCTGGTTTTGCCGCGCCTGAAGCTGAATGACGCAGGCGTATGGCGGGTCATGCGCCAGATGGGGCCAGCGATCCTGGGGGTTTCGGTCAGCCAGATCTCGCTGATCATCAACACCATCTTTGCTTCGTTCCTGGTCTCCGGCTCAGTTTCGTGGATGTATTATGCCGATCGCCTGATGGAGTTCCCGTCTGGGGTGTTGGGCGTGGCATTGGGAACCATCCTGCTACCGTCCTTGGCGAAGAGTTTCTCCAGCGGTAACCATGACCAATATAACCGCCTGATGGATTGGGGCCTGCGTCTGTGCTTTGTGCTGGCTTTGCCGAGTGCCATTGCGTTAGGCATCCTAGCCAAGCCGCTAACCGTCTCGCTGTTCCAGTACGGCAAGTTTTCCGCCTTTGATGCGGCGATGACCCAGCGTGCGCTGGTAGCCTATTCGGTTGGTTTGATGGGCCTGATCGTGGTGAAAGTGTTGGCACCGGGTTTCTACTCGCGCCAAGACATCAAAACGCCGGTTAAGATTGCCATCATTACGCTGATCCTGACTCAGGTGATGAACCTGATATTTATTGGCCCACTGAAGCATGCCGGGCTTTCGTTATCGATTGGTCTGGGAGCCTGCCTGAATGCTTCGCTGCTCTATTGGCAACTGCGCAAGCAGGATATTTTCCAACCGCAACCCGGCTGGGCGATGTTCCTGTTCAAGCTGGTAGTCGCCGTACTGGTGATGGCTGCGGTGTTGCTTGGCGTGATGTGGCTGATGCCGGAATGGGATCAGGGCAATATGCTGGCTCGCTTACTGCGTCTGTCGGTCGTGGTGGCTGCGGGGATTGTTGCCTACTTCGCGGTGTTGGGGATCCTTGGTTTCCGCCCTAGAGACTTCGCTCGTCGGGTAGATTGACTTCCAACTGCTACTCACCCGATAACAAAAAGGTCGCTAATGCGACCTCAGACTGCTGACTAATCCCACTTTTTCAGGTGGGGTTCTTCTTTTTTAGCGACCGCAGGTCGCGATCGCAATATTTTTCCATAATCACATCAGTTGATCTGACTTGCCGTCGATAGAAGCCTTCTGCTCCTCCTGAACCTCGTTAAGCCACATATAAAGACGATAAAGAAGCTCCAACAGCGCCATCTTCCGTCAGATGGCACACCGCCGAGGTAAAATAACCCGCATCCACACCCACGGTGACCGTATCACGACTGAACCGCTCCACCTGCCGCGCCAGCCTGCCGATGAACGGCTGGCTGCCATGCACGTTGTCCAAAGTGACATGGGTATCCAAGATGATGCCGTGCTTGTCGTCCACCGTGCGATGGTCCAGATTGAAGAAGCCCTTCGGCTTATTGTCCCGGTGCATAAAAGCTGCTTTTCGGGGCGGTGGTGCTGATTTTGGTGTTTTTAACCGTGTCATTTTTGGGGACTTTTCTTGCGGCGGGCAGCGATTTTTTTCGCGTTGCTTCCTGTCGGCCTCCACGGCATCATTCAGCTGTGTGAAGTATTCACTGACACCTTCAGGGCGCAGTTCATTCACGGCCTTGCGCGGGTTGGCATCGGCTTTCAGATGAGTACTGTCGGTGTAAAGCACACATCCGTTTGCCATGCTGCCATTGAGAGCCTGCCCTATGGTCTGGATGGTCTGGATTTCCTTGACCAAACGGCGTGCGGAAGGAACACCGAAGAGGTAGCCCAACAGCATCACTTTAATCAGACGAATGGGGTCGATAGCGGGTCTGCCATTATAGGGGCAATAGAGGTGAGCAACGGCATCGCGGATAAATTCAAAATCGATGGCGGCATCATTTTTGCACACCAGATGGTCTTCGGGAACCAGTTGATCAAGGGGGATGGTTTTAATCTGGTATTGCTGGGGAGAGGGTTCTTTAAGCATGGCAGTCAGTCCGTTTTTTCACTGACTTTGTCAGCAATCTGAGGTCGCTAACGCGACCTGAGGCTTATGTAAATTGTTACTAATGTCACTTGCCATTGCTGAAAAAATGTTGGCGGCAACCCTATTTATACCTAGTTAATACGCACGGATTATCCTTTCACATACACTATGTTGATCATGTAGAAACCAGACTTTTGAAGACCATTAAATTTTTAATGGAGAACAGGGGGTTAAATAAGCTAATAACTGCGAATATTACTCATGCCGGGATCTAAATCGCTTTGCTTAAAATAGCGTATTTTGACCAATATTCAATTGGGTATGTGTTTATGAAGGATGGCGCGCTCGACGTTAGGAGGATAGTAGTTTTATAAGTCAGAATAGCTGTTAATGATGTGTTCATTGTTAGAAAAAAACGTAATAACATGAATCGCATCACATTTTTGACCTTAAAACGCGCTTTTATGTGTATTTTACACGGCGTTATTGATAATGATAATAAATATCATCTACGGAAGGCGATAGGAATCAATAAAGGGAGGCTTGAATGAATGACTTTGAAAGCAACGTGACAGTAGCAGCGGCGATTATTGTCAAAAATGAAGAGCGCTGTATTGCTCGCTGCATCGACAGCTTACTTCCACTTTTTCAAGAAATAATCGTTGTTGATACAGGATCAACAGATAATACGCTTAAAATATTAAATAGCTATTTAGCTGATGGAGTTAAAATATTTCATACGGAATGGGAAGATAGCTTTTCAAAACCAAGAAATCTTGCCATAAGCAAGTCAATATCTAATTATATTTTTTTTGTTGATGCAGATGAATATGTTGTTTCTTCAAAGCATGAAGTTTCAAAGATATTTGTAAAAATAAATAGAAATAACAATAGAGACCTTGTTGCAATTTGTCCGAAAATTAAAAATCATGATGGTGATATATCAAAGAATATACGAAGAGGATTTGCTAATAATGGAGGTTTTTTCTATTTTGGATATGTCCATGAAGAGTTAAGGCGAAAAGACAAAAATAGGATAATTGACATCAGTGTTGATATTATTATCAATCACGATGGTTATACTCGTGATGTTTTAAAAGCCAAAGGAAAATATTATAGAAATAAACAGCTGAATTTAAAAAACTTATCTAAAGAGCCTTTGTATCTTCGCTGGAAATTCTTTTACTACAGAGATTGCTTCGAGGGGACTCCACCCGATGAAATTTATAAAGGCTTAGCGAAAGCAATAAAATGCGAAGAGTTAGAACCGTTAAGCAGGACAAATATAAAGATGGAAGCCTATACCTTTTCCATCCTTGATCTGATGGCGAAAGCAAAACTAAGTATGATGGATAATGATAACGAATTTTATGAGGTGATTGAGCTCATGGATGCTATCATTCCTTATAATAGCAATGGTTTTTACTATAAACTTATTTATGAATTATTCAAATGGAAATGCAAGTGTAGAGTATCAATCAAAGAAATTATAGAGTATAAAAGAAAAAATAAAAAAGTCCATGAGGGAATGGTTCATTCAGAGGGGTTACATATTGATGCTGCGCTTTCATTTTATCTTAATGAGATTGGTATGGTGAAACAGGCAAGAAAGCTATTGCTAAGTGTTAGGGATAATGGATTTTCCACGGGGATTGTTAATCAATACTTGAACAGTACAAACACACTAAATTATGAGGGTGATAATGGTAAGTAAAAGAATTTACTTTATTTACAGGCCCAGCCCGACATTTGGTCGGTCTCCTATCCAAGGTGCAGGTGGCGGTTTGTTCGGTTTTTACAAAGAAGATAAATACATTACAGCTTTGCAGGATTATCTAAATAAAAAAAATCTCAACTGGCTCGTTGAGCGGGATGATACTGAATCAGATATAGAGAAACTTATAGAGCAAAATGCTCAATTACTGGTTTGCGCACCCGGATTACGCTTCCAGTTCTATCGTAATGGTTTTGATAAAAAAAATATTATTTATCTTAGCACAATGGAATATGTGAGCAATAATATTAACCCTGTTGTTAAACGAATAAGGGAAATAAGTAATGAATAAATATCATGATTTAGTTTTAAGAGAAATAACAGATGAAATTGAATTGATGTCCGTTGGTGGCAGTGGTGGTGGCAGTGGGCAATGGGAAACTGGAGCGGCAGGGGTTTGGGCCGGAGTTATGGATGGGTTAGGCTATAGTTGTTCATTACCTGGTGGATTTTATGGCCCAGGTACTTCTGTAGCAACAGGTTCCGGAACTTGTGTAGGAGGTAACATGGGATCGTCTGATCCCATATGGGGAAATTGAGAAGAGCCTAATCAAACAAACGTAAACTGATAGGATTATATTAAATAATGGTTCGTGGACTAACAGAATGCCATTTTAAAAAAATACTAATTCTACTTTTTGCAATATTAGCCCGGCGTTTCGCCGGGCTAACCACCAAACTGACTATTGAGGAAGATAAACACACTAAGCTATCCTGCGAAATTGAGCAATTAGTCTAAAACCGACTGGGCTTATTGAAATACACGCCAACAGCGCGGAGGAGCAAGGCTGATGATAGTATCAATGGGACATATCAGAAGTCCTTGGGGATGTCATTAACATCAAGGATCATGAGTTCATATTGGTACTGATGAGTGAGAGTTTTTTATATGGAAGCCAGTCCGTTATTGGCACTGGCCTTAGTAGAGTCAAGCTTTGATCGTCAGACAAGAACCTTGTCAGCAACCTGAGAAGTCGGTAACGCGACCTTCTTCAGATTGATGACAAAGGCTAGATGGGAGCGCATGCAGCGTCCCTACATGTTACATGCGTTCGACGGTTTCGATCCCGAGCGTATCCAGACCGGTTTTCAACGTTTTGGCGGTCAGCAGAGCCAACTTCAGGCGGCTCTGACGGGCCTCTTCGCTTTCGGCGTTGAGGATCTGGCAATGCTCGTAGAAGCCAGAGAACAGCCCCGCCAGGTCATACAGATAGGTACACATCACGTGCGGCGTACCTTCACGGGCGACCACGGTGAGGGTTTCTTCGAACTGTAGCAGGCGAGTTGCCAGCGCGACTTCACGCTCTTCGGTCATCACCAAAGGCAGCGTCAGGTTGCTTTCGTCCACACCAGCACGCTTGAACACTGAGGCGACGCGAGTATAGGCATATTGCATGTACGGCGCTGTGTTGCCCTCGAAGGTCAGCATGTTATCCCAATCGAAGATGTAGTCCGTGGTACGGCTTTTCGACAGATCGGCATATTTCACTGCACCGATGCCGACCGCGTTAGCCACGTTCTGCATTTCGTCGGCAGGCATATCCGGGTTCTTCTCGGCAATCAGTTTGCTGGCGCGTTCAACGGCTTCATCCAGCAGATCGGAGAGTTTGATGGTGCCGCCTGAACGGGTCTTGAACGGCTTGCCGTCTTTCCCCAGCATCATGCCGAACATGTGGTGTTCCAGCGAGACGGAGTCTGGCACGTAACCTGCTTTGCGCACGATAGTCCAGGCTTGCATCAGATGCTGATGCTGGCGCGAGTCGATGTAATAGAGAACACGATCGGCACCCAGGGTCTCGAAACGGTATTTGGCGCAGGCGATATCGGTAGTGGTATACAGGTAACCGCCATCTTTCTTCTGGATGATGACACCCATCGGATCGCCGTCTTTATTCTTGTACTCGTCCAGAAACACCACGGTGGCGCCTTCGCTTTCTACCGCCAGGCCTTTCGCCTTGAGATCGGCAACGATGCCCGGCAGCATGGCGTTGTACAGGCTTTCGCCCATGACGTCATCTTCGGTCAGGGTGACATTCAGACGGTTATAGGTCAGTTGGTTCTGCGCCATGGTGATGTCCACCAGCTTGCGCCACATCTTCAGGCAGTATTCGTCGCCGCCTTGCAGTTTGACCACGTAACCACGGGCGCGCAGAGCGAAATCTTCGTCTTCGTCGTAGTTTTTCTTGGCTTCGCGGTAAAATTGCTCCAGATCCGACAGCCCCATATCGCTGGCGTGCTCGTTTTGCATCTTTTCCAGGTAGGCGATCAGCATGCCGAACTGGGTACCCCAGTCGCCCACATGGTTGGCGCGCACCACTTTATGGCCCAGGAATTCCTGAGTACGGGCAGCAGCATCGCCAATAATGGTGGAGCGCAGGTGGCCCACGTGCATTTCTTTCGCTACGTTGGGCGCAGAATAGTCGATCACGATGGTTTGCGGCTTAACGGGGGCAATGCCCAGCTTAGCTGCGGCCAGGGTGGCATCGGCCTGGCGGGCAACCCATTCGCTGTTCAGGAAGATATTGATAAAGCCCGGGCCGGCAATTTCCACTTTGCTGCTGATGTCACCCAGGTCAAGCAGTTGCACGACTTTCTCTGCCAGTTGTCGTGGCGGCATACCAAGATTTTTGGCAACGGACATCACGCCGTTGGCCTGATAGTCACCAAACTGTGCTTTCGCGGACTGACGAACCTGAGCTTCGCAATCGGCAGGTGCGCCTGCGGCAATCAGCGCCTGGCTGACCTTATCTGATAGAAGAGCCTGAATATTCACCGGGTTACCTTAAATGACAAACGAGGGCCGTGCAGTACGCCCTCCGGATCAAAAGGTGGTTTTACTCTGTTGGCCTGCAAAACGCCTTGGCGCACAACTTGCAGTCCAGCAGGGACGACGCCGCACATTGCAGGCGACGCTCAACCACAAAACAGCCTGCAATTGTAACCGATTGACGGCACCGCGTCAGTAGTTGACGCGGGCTGGCATGGTGAAAGATAGGGAAAAGTGAAGACCAAAAAGGTAAGTAGGTGAATCAAACCGTTCGCTGTCATGGGTTTGATGGGAACGGATTAATGGAGGCTTTAACGCTTTTTATTGCCTCGGCCAGAGCGTAACACACTATTCTGGCGAGTTTTGAAATGGCGATAAATCGCGTAGCCAGCAATGGCTATTAAAACAAGGGATATACCTAACAGGGTCATGTTTATTTATCCAAAATCAAATGCTCTCCTAACCTAACTTATTAACGTCACCTAATCAATTATAAGAATGCTGTTTAGGATTGTTCGCATGATTATCTTTTTTTGATAATAAAAACATTATGTTACATCGATGTTTGAGTGGGGTGTAAATTTAATTTCAAGCGATTTTTATACATTGGCCTTGAGAAAGAGTAAAACGACAAATCGTTAGGGAAACTTAAGGGTTTTAATGGTGGCTTAATTAAACATGATATAAGATGATTCTTGATTATTTCTTGCTCCATGAAGGATAGTTCGGTCTAAAATAGGCACCAGCGCAAAAGTGGCAACATTATGTTCATCCAATAGGTTTTTATTCTCTGAACCATAGCCTCCAGGCGATTCGACGTGTAGATTATTGGCCTGCCAAAGATCCTGGAGAGCCTGAGAAACTTATGACTAGCTTGTCATCGATCGCTGAACTTAACGACCTGACGCTGGATTTGCCTCGCTTTGAACTGGCGCTGGAACAATTTGCACAACGGCTCCATCTTGAGCTGGTAAAATTCAGCGCAGACCATATCTCGCTGCGTTGCCATCAGAACAGCACCGCCGATCGTTGGCGGCAGGGGTTGCTGCAATGCGGATCGCTGCTTTCGGAAACGATGATTAACGGCAGGCCGATTTGCCTGTTTGATCTCCATGAACCACTGAAGGTTGGCCCTTGGCAGATTGATTGTATCGAGCTGCCATACCCAGGTGAGAAGCGCTATCCGCATGAAGGATGGGAACATGTAGAGCTGGTGCTAAGCGGCGATCCCGCTACCCTGTATGCCCGCGCCCTGGAACATCTGGCGGACGAAGCCTTGCTGCTACCTGGCATCAAACTCAAGCAGAGCTCACCTAAAGGTGAGGGCGAGCGCCTGGCCAATCCGACCTTGGCGATCACCGATGGCAATGTCACCATCAAATTCCATCCGCATCATATTCGTGACATCGTGGCCAGTGAACGGGTGAAACAGTAGCCTGTCTTTCGTTGCCTGTTCCGAATGGAGGGTTAGGGGAAAAAATGATGCGTTCGCGTTATTTATCAGACTTAACGCCGCCACTGTGACTGCGATCGATCCATTCATCAAAATTGAGTGCCATAGTTAGCACCTTGTGCCGTTAAGACTTTTATCAGATTGTCATCCTATGGCCTATAGGGCGGCGGGTAAAACGTTTGCTGTAGCATTTTTGACCGTTATCTGGGGGTAACAATAATGAAGCTGGAAGTTTGTTGCTATAGCGTCGACTGTGCCATGACAGCAGAACATGCGGGCGCTGACCGCATAGAATTGTGTGCCAGCCAGAGTGAGGGCGGGTTGACGCCGAGCTTTGGATCGTTGCGACTGGCTCGGGAGCGGGTAACGATACCCGTTCATCCAATAGTGCGACCGCGCGGGGGCGATTTCTGTTACAGCTCCGTCGATTTCGAGATTATGAAGAACGACGTGGCGCAAATCCGCGAGATGGGTTTTGCCGGCGTGGTTATCGGCATGTTGGACGACGAAGGGCATATCGATCTTGCCCGGATGCGCGAGGTGATGAAATTAAGCGGTGATATGGCGGTGACCTTCCATCGCGCGTTCGATATGTGTCATAACCCGATGGTGGCGCTGGAACAACTGACGCAGCTCGGCGTGGCACGCATTCTGACCTCTGGGCAGCAGCAGAATGCCGAGTTGGGTTTGCCGCTCTTGCGCGACTTGGTGCATGCCAGCAAGGGGCCGGTGATCATGGCCGGTGCAGGTGTCCGTTTGAGCAATATGCACAAGTTTGTGGATATCGGTATTCAGGAATTGCACAGCTCGGCCGGGCATACTGTGCCTTCCACCATGCGTTACCGTAAGGCGGGTGTCACCATGTGTGCCGATAATGAGTTTGACGAATTCAGCCACTACTGCGTGGATGGTGAAACGGTCGAGGCGATGAAGAATGCGTTGGCCATGCTGACTCCTGCCTAGTGAGATCGTAGGGGCCGCATGCTGAGACCGTTTAGCACTGGCCCAACGTTGTGAGCCCTGTTTGAAGCCCCGAATATTCGGGGCTTTTTGCCTCTGTGCGCAAAAAAAGCCCTGAACAGGGTAGAGGTGCTCAGGGCAAACAGGTTCAATACTTCACTGGTGTTGGCGCGATACCAACACTTTAACTCTAGTTAACGATGAGCCACTGCCTTAAGTTTAAATATTGATAAAATGTAACTGGCAGCGGTGGCTTATCGCAGGCTCTCCACCCAGTGAAAAATGGCCGAGAGCATTTGCACGGTGCCGCCGATATTGAATATGACGGCTGTCCCTATGCCGGTCATGATGGTAAGCAATGCCATCAACAGTCTGTCAACGCCTCGCATTAACCATCCTTATGAATATATTGAATTTTGTCCAGTCTACCACACCAGAGAAGGCGTTCATCCCTGAACGCTGAGCCCCGATTGGTTTTCCCCGCGATTGTATTGCCAACGCTGACACACATGGCAGAAAGCGACACGTAGCCGTCGAGACGATACCGTTTGTTGGTGCTGGTGCTCAAGCCGCACGAAACAAGATCAACTGCTTTTGGTCAGGAGGATACATGAGAGTTTATGTTGTGTGGTTAATGTTGGTTTGTTGTTCATTATCGGGCTGTGTTGCGGCCTATTATCGTTAATGGAGGAGGGGAGATGCGTTATTTACTGATCGTTGGGCTTGTCATGTCGTTAACGGCTTGCGCCACGCTGTATTACAGGTGAACGATGAGATATTTTATTTTTTTGCTGGCGTTGGCATTGAGTGGCTGTGTTTCGGTGTATGGCCCAACTAAAACCGGTAACCAGCCCGGCAGTGCGGCTGAAACTGCCGCTGGCGAGCCGACTGCTGGTGCGAAGCCCACCTTGATAGGCAACCGTAAGCCGGATGAATTGTTAACCCGTACCGAGGCAATTTTTGCGCAGAAAGGGTTAAAGGCCACCGTTGTCGACCCGCATTTGGGGATCGTTGGCACGACGGGCAATGATGCCGAGCTGGCCAGCCTGTATCTGATTTGTTCAGACCAGCCGGGGCCGTCTAATCTGAATGTTACCTACCGGATCCTGGTGCAGATTTTTAGCGCTGGAGAAGGGACTAACGTGATGGTGCAAGTCAATGGCGTTGCGGGGCTAGTGGCGGGAGATGGCAACGACAAGGTCAAGCCTTTCGAGTGTTCATCCAGCGGAGTGTTTGAAAAGGATCTGCTACAGGCTTTGAGAAAATAGCTATGCAACTAAAAGGGCGTAGCATTGCTACGCCCCTACATAGTGAGTTGATTAAGGCTTACGGTTTTTTGGCGATCAGCACGGCGCGGATCGGTGCCGGGTAACCTTCAACCGTTTTGGTTGGATCTTTGGGATCGAGAAACTCGGCCAGTGACTCGCTGGTCATCCAGTCGGTGCGGCGCTGCTCTTCGGTGCTGGTTGGGCAGATATCGGCAATCCTGACGTCCACAAATCCGCATTTCTCCAGCCAGCACTTCAGCGCTTCGGCAGACGGAATAAAGTAGACGTTACGCATCTGCGCGTAGCGGTCGCCCGGCACCAATACCTGATGACGATCGCCTGGTACAACCAGCGTTTCCAACACCAGTTCGCCCTCGGAGACCAGCTGGTTTTTCAACTGATACAGGTGATCCAACGGGGAGCGGCGGTGATAAAGCACGCCCATCGAGAAAACGGTGTCGAACGCGGCCAGCTCGGGCAGTTGTTCAATACCCAACGGCAACACATGAGCGCGTTGATCGCCTCCCAGCAGTTTACGTACCGCTTCAAACTGGCACAGGAACAGCTGCATCGGATCGATACCGACCGCCAGATGTGCTCCGGCACCGACCATGCGCCACAGATGGTAACCGCTGCCGCAACCTACATCCAGAATGGTACGGCCAGCCAGCGGAGAAATATGCGGTAGCACCCGATCCCACTTCCAGTCGGAGTGCCATTCGGTATCGATATCGATGCCGTAAAGTGAGAAAGGCCCTTTGCGCCACGGCATCAACGTACGCAGCATTTTCTCGATGCCTTCGAGCTGGCCAGGTGATAGCGGTTGTTCCATCCCGGCACGCACGCCATGCAATAAATCCAACTGGGTTGGCGTGAGGGAAGGTAGATGTTCTACCGAATTGAACCACTGCTTGAACTTGCCATGCAGCGATTCACGCTGCCAAGCGGTGATTTGTGCCGGCAGCGTATCCAGCCAGTGGCTCAGCGGGCTTTTGGCGATGCGCTGGTAGAAGTCTCCAAACTCGATCATGCGGTTTCTCCTGATTTCAGGGCGATCAACGAGCCGAAGTTGAAACATTGGAACCAGACTTCTGCATGTTCAAAACCGGCTTGCCGGAGGCGCGCTTTATGCGCTTCGACCGAATCGGTCAGCATCACGTTTTCCAACATGCTGCGCTTTTGGCTGATTTCCAATTCGCTGTAGCCGTTGGCTCGTTTGAAGTCGTGGTGCATGTTGAACAACAGTTCACCGACGTCCGCATCCTCAAAGCTGAATTTCTCTGACAGCACCAAGGCGCCGCCCGGACGTAGCCCGCGATATACCTGTTCGAGCAGGCGTAGCCGATCGGCCGGTTCAAGAAACTGTAGGGTGAAGTTCAGCACCACCATTGAGGCGTTTTCGATGGTAATGTCTAAAATGTCCGCCTCAATGACGTCGACCGGCGTATCAGCGCGAAACGCATCAAGATGGCGACGGCAGCGCTCTACCATCGCGGGGGAATTATCGACCGCAATAATCTGACAACCTTCGACGCTGATGTTCCTGCGCATCGATAGCGTGGCCGCGCCGAGCGAGCACCCCAGGTCATACACCCGGCTGTGCGGCTGGACAAAGCGTTCGGCCAGCATGCCAATCATCGAAATGATATTGGAGTAGCCCGGAACGGAACGCTGGATCATGTCTGGGAAGACTTCAGCAACGCGCTCGTCGAAGGTCCAGTCGCCCAGTTTGGCGATCGGGGCGGAAAAAAGAGTATCGCGGTTTGGCATAGCGGCAAATCAGGTCAGAATTCGAAGGGGCGTATACTAACAGAAAAGCGGCGCAGGCAGAAGCAGGCGGCGTGGCCGCCTGAGCAGAGGGGATATCAGTGCAAACTGATGATAATGTCCCACGGCAGATAAACGATGTTGGCTATCACCATCAGTATCAGAGAAATATAAGTAGCCGCCATACCCGAACGGCGCCAGCGGACTTCACGGTTACGTAAACCGTAGTAGTGAACCAGCCGGCCTGCCATCAGCAGCAAACCACACAGATGCACCATCCAGACTTCGGCACCGTTCATCTCCATGATCACCAACAGGATGGCGGCGATCGGGATGTACTCCACGGCGTTACCGTGCACGCGGATCGCGGTCTGCAGCTCATAGAACCCGCCGTCACCATAGGCGACCCGGTACTGCATTCTCAACCTGACCACGTCATAAGAGAGTTTGATCAACAACAATGCGCCAAGCACCACATAGAGCGCGCTTACCATTCTTAACTCCATTCGTAACCAAATCTGGCAACGAGCATCATAACTGCCATCATCGCGACTGTCGCGAGGAAATATCCTATGGGCCCCATCAGATTAATAGGTTAAAACAAGGCTTCTTGCTCTGGCCAGCCCGGAGGCATCGATAAATTCGGAATTATGCCGTATAACCCTTGCCAGATTTTCTGTGCCTGCTGCGGTGAATCGCTGTTATCTGGCGTGTGAATAAACAGGTAGGGCTGATGTTGTTGCGCCCAGTCAGGCAGCCTCTGTTGCCAGGACTCGAACCAGCGCTGATTGTCCGCCAGCACGTCACCGCCGATAAAGCGGATCAACGGGTTGTTGGCCGTTACCACTGCATGTACCGGCAGCTTGGGCTTTTTCTGTTGTGCATCGCGGATCGCCGGGCTGTGTGGTTTTGCATGGTGCAGCGGGCGGCTATCGAGGATGGTGCGGTTAATGCCGCGTTGGTGCAAACCCTGATTCAGTTGGCGTTCTGCGTCACCCTTGGCGAAAAATTCCAGATGGCGGACCTCGACTCCGTAGGTAAACTCCGGCGGTAAGGCATCAAGAAAAGCCCATAGAATGCCCAGATGCTCGGGTGCAAAGGCGGCGGGCAACTGCAACCACAGCTGTCCGATACGCCCTTCAAGGGGGCGCAGGCAATCATAAAACGCCTTGATATCGGCTTCACAGCCGCGCAGTGCTGCTTTATGGCTGATCGCTGACGGGAATTTAAAGCAAAAACGGAAATCATCGCCGGTCATATCGCGCCAGCGATGGACAATTTCCACCTTGGGCAACGCGTAGAAGGTGGTGTTACCTTCCACGCAGTTGAAGTAGCGGCTGTAGTCCGCCAGATCGCGCAGGCCGATGCGGTTCCAGGCCGGATGTTGCCATTGCGGTAGTCCAATATAAATCAACGGTCATCTTCCCTGCTTTACATTTTGGCAACAACGTTAACGTTATCTGCGCCGCCTTTCAAGTTACGCCGGGCTTATAGCGCCGCAAGGATTTCACTGGTGCTACGCACACGGGCAATACGCGGGAAGATATTATCGAAGGCGAATTGGTGCATCTCGGCGCTGTAGGTGCTGCACATGTCTTCGGCAATCACCAACTCGTAGCCATGTTCCCAGGCTGCACGAGCGGTAGACTCCACGCCAATATTGGTGGCGATACCGCCCAATACCACCGACTTGATACCCCGACGGCGCAGTTGCAGGTCCAGATCGGTGCCATAGAATGCGCCCCATTGACGTTTGGTGATCAACACATCGCTGTCTTGAACTGCCAGCGCTTCGGGGAATTCCCACCAGGACGCTGGCAGCCCGCCGACCGGAGACGGTGAAGGTTTATCTACCGGTTGCTTGAGCGCTTCGGCAAAGGAATCAGACCAGCCGACGCGCACCAGAAACACGGGGGCATTCAACGCGCGAAAGCGTCCTGCCAGATGGGCCGCATGGGTGACGACTTGGCTGGCACTGTGCGGGCCAGCGGCGTAAGGTAAAATGCCGTGTTGCAGATCGATCAGCACCAGGGCGGTGGTTTGTGCATCAAGTTTCAGCATTGGGAGCGTCTCAGGGTTAAAGTGGATTTAAGGTTGTGCTACTGGCATTTGAAAGACGACGGGTATACAGGCTACGTGATAAAACTGCTGCTGGTTAATGGGAAATTTGTTAACCGATGTGTTGTTTGCTACTGATAGATGCGATTTAGCGTTGCAACAATGCCGTGTTCGCTCTTATCTGGCGCATGAATTTCCTTTATAATGGCCGCCTTTTTTCACCAATCTTTAATCCAGCGATCTATGCCGATTTATGAATATGCATGTGGCTCATGCCAACATCGATTAGAGAAACTACAAAAATTTTCCGACGCGCCGTTGATTCAATGCCCGGCGTGTGGGCAGCCCGCACTGACCAAGTTGATCTCTGCCAGCGGTTTCCAGTTAAAGGGCACCGGCTGGTATGCAACAGACTTCAAACCGGGTGATAAATAACAATTCGTCAGATAACAGCCGTGCGGAAACAGCAACTGCTGCCAACCTCCGGCGGAATCGGCTTAAGTCAAAAGGATAGCGTATGCGTACTGAATATTGCGGGCAGTTGAATCTGGCCCACGTCGGCCAGGAAGTCACTTTGTGTGGTTGGGTCAACCGCCGCCGCGATCTGGGTGGCCTGATCTTTATTGATATGCGTGACCGCGAAGGCATCGTGCAGGTGTTCTTCGATCCGGATCAGAAAGCGGCCTTCGACAAAGCCTTCGAACTGCGTAACGAGTTCTGCATCCAGATCGTCGGTACCGTGCGTGCGCGCCCGGAAAGTCAGGCCAACAAGGATATGGCGACTGGCGAAGTTGAGGTGTTTGCTCACGCGCTGGAGATCATCAACCGCTCCGAACCGCTGCCGTTGGACTCGAACCAGACCAACAGCGAAGAAGCGCGTCTGAAATATCGCTACCTGGATCTGCGTCGCCCGGAAATGGCCGACCGCCTGAAAACCCGTGCCAAGATCACCAGCTTTGTGCGCCGCTTTATGGACAGCCACGGTTTCCTGGATATCGAAACCCCCATGCTGACCAAAGCCACGCCGGAAGGTGCCCGTGACTATCTGGTACCAAGCCGCGTACATAAAGGTAAGTTCTACGCGTTGCCGCAGTCCCCACAGTTGTTCAAACAGCTGCTGATGATGTCTGGCTTCGACCGTTACTACCAGATCGTCAAGTGCTTCCGTGACGAAGACTTGCGCGCCGATCGCCAGCCGGAATTCACCCAGATCGACGTGGAAACCTCTTTCATGAGCGCCGAGCAGGTGCGTGAAGTGATGGAGCAACTGGTGCATGAGCTGTGGCTGGACGTGAAGGGCGTCGATCTGGGTAAATTCCCGATCATGACCTTTGCCGAAGCGATGCGCCGTTACGGTTCCGATAAGCCAGACCTGCGTAACCCGCTGGAGCTGGTGGACGTTGCCGACTTGGTCAAAGACGTTGAGTTCAAAGTATTCTCTGGCCCGGCGAACGATGCCAAAGGCCGCGTGGCCGCGATTTGTGTTCCGGGTGGCGCACAGCTGACCCGTAAGCAGATCGACGAATACGGCGCTTTCGTTAATATCTACGGTGCCAAAGGTTTGGCATGGCTGAAGGTTAACGATCGTGCTGCGGGTATGGAAGGCGTGCAAAGCCCGATTGCCAAATTCCTCAGTGCCGAAGTGCTGGAAGCGATCCTGGCGCGCACCAATGCGCAAACCGGCGACATTCTGTTCTTCGGTGCCGACAGCTTTAAAATCGTTACCGACGCCATGGGCGCGCTGCGCTTGAAAATCGGCCGCGATCTTGGCCTGACCAAGCTCGACAGCTGGGCACCGCTGTGGGTGGTCGATTTCCCAATGTTCGAAGAGGACGGCGAGGGTGGCCTGGCGGCGATGCACCATCCGTTTACCGCACCGCGCGATATGAGCCCGGAAGAGCTGCAAAAAGATCCTACCTCAGCTATCGCCAATGCCTACGATATGGTGCTGAACGGCTATGAAGTGGGTGGCGGTTCCGTGCGTATTCACCGCAGTGAAATGCAGCAAACCGTCTTCGGCATCCTTGGCATCAATGAGCAAGAACAACGCGAGAAGTTCGGCTTCCTGCTGGATGCGCTGAAGTACGGTACGCCTCCGCACGCCGGTTTGGCCTTCGGTCTGGATCGTCTGGTGATGTTGGTGACCGGTACCGAGAACATCCGTGACGTTATCGCCTTCCCGAAAACCACCGCGGCGGCCTGTCTGATGACCGATGCACCAAGCTTCGCGAATCCGGCTTCGTTGCAGGAGCTGGCGATCAGCGTAGTGAAGAAAGCCTCAGCCGAACAAGAGAGCGAGTGATGAATTACAAGCGGCCCGAGTCTATTCTGGTGGTGATTTATGCAAAATCCAGTGGCCGGGTGCTGATGTTACAGCGGCGTGATGATACGGAGTTCTGGCAGTCGGTGACCGGCAGCCTTGAGGACGCCGAATCGCCGCCGCATGCCGCACAGCGCGAAGTCATGGAAGAGATTGGCATCGATATCGCAGCAGAGGGGCTGCCGTTGGTCGATTGCCAGCGCTGTGTGGAATTTGAACTCTTTGTCCATTTGCGACACCGCTATGCGCCGGGAACCACGCGTAATAAAGAGCACTGGTTCTGTCTGGCGTTACCTGATGAGCGCGATCCGGTCTTGACCGAACATCATGCTTACCAATGGCTTGAGGCGTCCGAGGCGGTCAAACTGACCAAGTCCTGGAGTAATCAGCAGGCGATTGAAGAGTTTGTGATCCATTCTGTCCAGTAGTTCTTTTTGGAGATATTTTTTATGGCAGGTCATAGTAAATGGGCCAACACCAAACACCGCAAAGCTGCACAAGATTCCAAACGCGGTAAGATTTTCACCAAAATTATCCGTGAGTTGGTGACTGCCGCCAAATTGGGCGGCGGCGATCCGGGTTCGAACCCGCGTCTGCGTGCGGCTATCGATAAAGCGCTGTCAAACAACATGACGCGCGATACCCTGAACCGTGCTATCGCCCGTGGCGTAGGCGGCGATGATGATACCAATATGGAAACCATCATCTATGAAGGTTACGGCCCTGGCGGCACCGCGGTAATGATCGAGTGCCTGAGCGACAACCGTAACCGTACCGTGGCAGAAGTGCGCCATGCCTTCACCAAGTGTGGTGGCAACCTGGGTACCGACGGTTCCGTGGCCTATCTGTTCACCAAAAAAGGCGTGATCACCTATGCACCGGGTCTGGATGAAGACACAGTGATGGAAGCCGCGCTGGAAGCGGGTGCCGAAGATATCCAGACCTATGACGATGGTGCCATTGACGTCTTCACCGCCTGGGAAAATCTGGGTGAAGTGAAAGACGCGTTGACCGCCGCAGGTTTTGAGGCAGACTCGGCCGAGGTTTCCATGATCCCGTCCACCAAAGCGGATATGGATGCGGAAACTGCGCCTAAGTTACTGCGCTTGATCGACATGCTGGAAGACTGTGACGACGTGCAGGAGGTTTACCATAACGGTGAGATCTCCGACGAGATCGCTGCAACGTTGTAATGCAGGTGAATGATGGCGTTGCCAACCGGCAACGCCAGGCAACAATCAATGCAGGGTGGTGGTAGCAATGGCGATCATACTGGGTATCGATCCCGGCTCGCGCGTCACCGGCTATGGCCTGATCCGCCAGCAGGGCCGCCAACTGACCTATGTTGCCAGCGGTTGTATTCGTACCGTGGTGGATGATATGCCAACGCGCCTGAAGCTGATTTATGCCGGCGTGAGCGAAATCATCACCCAGTTTCAACCGGACTTCTTTGCCATCGAACAGGTGTTTATGGCCAAGAACCCGGACTCGGCGCTTAAGCTGGGGCAGGCGCGGGGCGTGGCGATCGTTGCCGCCGTCAATCAAAACCTGGAAGTGTTTGAGTACGCGGCGCGCCAGGTGAAGCAGACGGTGGTCGGTACCGGTGCGGCAGAAAAGTCTCAGGTGCAGCATATGGTGCGCTCATTGCTGAAGCTGTCTGCCAATCCACAGGCGGATGCTGCGGATGCGTTGGCTATCGCCATTACCCACTGCCACCTCAGCCAGAACGTGCTGCGCATGAGTGAAGGGCGGTTGAATCTGGCGCGCGGGCGTTTGCGTTAGGGATCTGTAACGTAAGGGCGCCGCATGCTGCGCCTGACGAGGCATGGCCGTTTTGTTATCAATCGGAGGCTGGATATTCATCCAGCCTTTTTTATGGTATAAGCTGTATCAATACTGCGTGGCAGTGCGCCACGTACAGGGATCCATTCAGGAGGGGTAATGATAGGTCGTCTCAGAGGAATTATTCTGGAAAAGCAGCCACCGCTGGTGTTACTTGAAACCAATGGCGTCGGGTATGAAGTGCATATGCCGATGACCTGCTTTTACGAGCTGCCGGAGCTGGGGCAAGAGGCTATCGTGTTTACCCAATTCGTGGTGCGTGAAGATGCACAGCTGCTGTATGGGTTCAATGATAAGCAAGAGCGAGCGCTGTTCCGTGAGCTGATTAAAGTTAATGGCGTAGGGCCAAAACTGGCGCTAGCGATCCTTTCAGGCATGTCCGCCCAGCAGTTTGTCAGCGCGGTAGAACGTGAAGAGATCACTACATTGATCAAATTGCCAGGCGTGGGTAAGAAAACTGCCGAGCGTCTGGTCGTCGAAATGAAAGACCGCTTCAAAGGTCTGAACGGCGATCTGTTCAACAACAGCAGCGAAATTCCCCTGCCGGCCAGTGCGGCCAAAGCGGCGGAGATGGATATTGAAGCCGAAGCGGCCTCTGCGCTGGTGGCCTTGGGCTATAAGCCACAGGAAGCCAGCCGGATGGTCAGCAAGGTTGCCAAGCCGGGTGCGGATTGCGAGGCATTAATCCGCGAAGCATTACGTGCCGCACTGTAGGCCGGAAAGGGGTAGACCATGATTGAAGCCGACCGCCTGATCTCTGCCGAGCCGTTCAATGAAGAAGAGGTGCTGGATCGCGCGATCCGTCCTAAGCTGCTGACGGAGTACGTTGGCCAGCCGCACGTGCGTGAGCAGATGGAAATCTTTATTCAGGCTGCCAAGCAGCGCGGCGATGCATTGGACCATCTATTGATCTTCGGGCCACCAGGGTTGGGTAAAACCACCTTGGCCAACATCGTGGCCAATGAGATGGGCGTTAACTTGCGTACCACTTCTGGTCCGGTGCTGGAAAAAGCTGGGGATCTGGCGGCAATGCTGACCAACCTGGAGCCCCATGACGTCCTGTTTATCGACGAAATCCACCGTCTTTCGCCGGTAGTGGAAGAGATCCTGTATCCAGCGATGGAAGACTATCAGTTGGATATCATGATCGGTGAAGGCCCGGCGGCGCGCTCGATCAAGCTCGACCTGCCTCCGTTCACCCTGGTTGGAGCCACCACGCGGGCCGGTTCCTTGACCTCGCCATTACGCGATCGCTTCGGCATCGTGCAGCGTTTAGAGTTCTATCAGGTGGCCGATCTGGAGCATATCGTTTCCCGCAGTGCCAACTGCCTGGGGCTGGATCTGTCTACCGATGGGGCGCATGAAGTGGCACGTCGCGCCCGCGGTACACCGCGTATTGCCAACCGTTTGCTGCGCCGCGTGCGCGACTTTGCCGAAGTTCGTGCCAACGGGGTGATCAATGGTGAAGTGGCCATGCAGGCGTTGGATATGCTGAACGTCGATGCGGAGGGTTTCGACTATATGGATCGCAAGCTGTTGCTGGCGATCATCGACAAGTTTACCGGTGGTCCGGTGGGGTTGGATAACCTGGCGGCGGCAATCGGTGAAGAGCGTGAAACGATAGAAGACGTGATCGAACCTTTCCTGATCCAACAGGGGTTTATTCAGCGTACTCCGCGTGGCCGAATGGCGACCAATCATGCCTATAAGCACTTTGGTATCGAGCGGGAAGAGAAGTAGAAATCCAGGATTTACGCCAGGGGAGCCCCTGGCGTAATGAGATTAAGCCTGCTGCTTTTTCGACAGGCTGAGAACAAACAGCACCGCAGCGCTTAACACTACCGAAGGCCCCGCTGGCGTATCGTAAAACGCCGAGAAGGTCAGCCCACCTGTGACCGCAATTATCCCTACCAATACCGCATAACCGGCCATTTGTTCCGGAGTACGTGCAAAACGCCGTGCGGTTGCCGCCGGGATAATCAGTAGCGACGTAATAATCAGCGCGCCGACAAATTTCATGGCCAGCCCGATGGTCAAGGCGGTGACCAGCATCAAGATGGTGCGTGCGCGGGGCAGGTTAACGCCATCGACATGTGCCATCTCCGGGCTGATGGTCATCGATAACAGATCGCGCCATTGCCACCAGAGCACCAGCAGCACAATCACCACGCCGGTGCCGATCATCCAGATATCGCTGATCGTCACCGACAGCAAATCCCCAAACAGATATGCCATCAGATCTACGCGCACGTTGGACATCAGCGCGACCACCACCAGACCCAGCGATAGTGCGCTATGCGCCATAATGCCGAGCAGCGTATCGATCGATAGCTGCGGGCGGCGCTCCAGCCAAACCAGCACCATGGCCAACACCAGCGTGACGGCAATCACGGCGTAAAACGGATTGACGTCCAGCAATAAGCCGAAGGCAACGCCAAGCAGCGATGCATGTGCCAGCGTATCGCCAAAGTAAGACATCCGACGCCAGACCACAAAGGAACCCAACGGGCCCGCGGCAGCAGCCAGCAGCACACCGGCCAGCCAGCCGGGCAATAACAGTTCAATCATGCCTCACGGCCCCCGGTTTTTTTCAGCACAATTCTGCCTTGCAGGTCGTGACGGTGATTATGGTGATGGCGATAGATCGCCAACTGCTCAGCGCCCCGGTTACCGAACATGGCGATAAACTCCGGGTGCATTGACACCACTTCTGGCGTGCCGGAGCAGCAGATATGTTGGTTCAGGCACAGGACGTCGTCGGTTTTGGCCATCACTAGATGCAGGTCATGGGAAACCATCAGCACCGCGCAGCCCAGCTCTTTGCGCAATTGGTCGATCAGGTCGTATAACGCCAACTGGCCGTTAACGTCCACCCCTTGCGTGGGCTCATCCAGCACCAACAACTGCGGTTGATTCAACAGCGCTCGTGCCAGTAACACCCGCTGGTTTTCGCCGCCGGACAGTTTTTGCATAGGCTGTTCAAGCAGGTGCGCAGCCTGTACGCGCTTGAGCGCGGGCAAGATATCGGCCTTTTTTACCCCGGGTTTGAGCCGCATAAAGCGGTTGACGGTCAAGGGCAGGGTGGCATCGAGATGCAGCTTTTGCGGCACATAGCCAATGCGCAGCCCAGGCAGACGTTCCAGCGTGCCTTCCGTTGGGGCAATTAAGCCCAGCACTACGCGAACCAGCGTTGACTTGCCGGCCCCGTTAGGCCCGAGGAGCGTCAGAATACGACCCGGTTGCAGGTTGAGAGAGATATTCGTCAGTACCCGCCGGGTACCAAAAGAAACAGAGATATTTTTTAGCGTTGCCAGTGTAGACATATCGTGATTACATTTTGCAGAACTAACCGAATGTTATAATATCACGCTTCTTTGCTGAAAACGACGGGATTACTGATGATGGGACAGAAAAATAAATGGCTGCAACGCACTCTGCTGGCGGCGGCTTTGGTAATGGCGGGCAATGCAACGGCCGCCGTAGTGACCTCTATCCGCCCGCTGGGCTTTATCGCATCCGCTATCGCAGATGGGGTCACACCTACCGAGATTTTATTACCGGACGGCGCCTCGCCCCACGACTTCGCCTTGCGCCCGTCGGACATTCAGCGGCTGCGTAGCGCCGACCTGGTGCTTTGGGTCGGGCCAGATATGGAGGCTTTTCTGACCAAATCCCTGACGCAACTGCCCGCCAATAGGCAATTGGCGATCGGTGAACTGCCTGCGGTACAGCCGTTGTTGATGAAAGGCGATGACGATCATGACCATGATCATGCAGCCGAAGCGCATAGTCATGCGGATGGCGACGATGGACATGACCATCATCACGGTGACTATAATATGCACGTTTGGCTGTCGCCAGAGGTGGCAAAAGTGACCGCGATCGCGATTCACGACAGATTATTGGAACTTATGCCGCAAAAGAAGGACAAATTAGACGCAAACCTGCGCCAGTTCGAGGATCAGCTAGCGCAAACTGATAAAAATCTTGTTAAGATGCTAACGCCTGTGCAAGGTAAGGGATATTTTGTTTTTCATGACGCTTATGGCTACTTTGAAAAACACTTCGGCTTGAGCCCACTGGGCCATTTTACCGTTAATCCCGAAATTCAACCTGGCGCACAGCGTTTACACCAAATTCGAACACAGTTGGTTGAGCAGAAAGCAGTCTGCGTTTTTGCTGAGCCACAATTCAGACCGGCCGTAATTAATGCCGTTGCCAAGGGTACCACTGTGCGTTCTGGAACGCTGGACCCGTTGGGCACCGGCATCGAACTGGGGAAAGACAGCTACGGGAACTTCCTGACAGCGCTGTCCAACCAGTACGTGAGCTGCCTGAAGTAAAGATTATGAGGATATTATTGAGTGCAGAAGATAGTCCGAACTATCACTCTGGCGTATAACAACCTGCCACGGCCCCATCGCGTAATGCTAGGGTCGTTGACAGTCGTTACGTTGGCCGTCGCTGTTTGGCGGCCTTCCGTTTATCACCCAGAACATAACCCTATCGTTAAAAGCGTCGAGTTGGAAGCCAACCAGTTAAGGGCATTGCAGCCCGAAGCCAGTGAACCTATTGATGCCGACCAACCTACACCCGATGATGACATCCCTGAGGATGAGCTGGACCAGAAGGTCGCCGGAGAGGAAGGTGTGCATGAATATGTGGTTTCTACCGGTGATACGCTCGGCAGTATTCTGACTCAGTACGGCATCGAAATGTCGGATGTTTCGCTGCTGGCTTCGCAGAACCGAGATTTGCGTAACCTGAAAATCGGCCAGCAACTCTCCTGGACGCTTACCGAAGATGGCGATCTTAAGCGCCTGACCTGGGAGGTTTCACGCCGTGAAACCCGTACCTATGATCGCGTAGGCAATTCCTTTAAAGAAACCAAGGAAACCCAGAAGGGTGAATGGCGCAACAGCGTGCTGAGCGGCAAGCTGAACGGCAGCTTTGTCAGCAGTGCCTCGGCGGCTGGCCTGACCCGTGCCGAGATCAATGCGGTGATCAAAGCCCTGCAATGGCAGCTTGATTTTCGCAAGCTGCGCAAAGGCGATCAGTTCGCGGTGTTGATGTCGCGCGAAGAGTTTGACGGCAAGAGCGAGCAAAGCCAACTGTTGGGCGTACGCATGCGCAGCAGCGGCAAAGATTACTTCGCTATCCGCGCCGATGACGGCAAGTTCTACGATCGTCAGGGTTCCGGTCTTGCACGTGGCTTTATGCGTTTCCCGACCATGAAGCAGTTCCGTATTTCTTCCAACTTTAATCCACGCCGCGTAAATCCGGTGACCGGGCGCATTGCACCGCATAAAGGCGTCGACTTCGCCATGCCGGTCGGCACGCCAGTGTTGGCGGTGGGTGACGGTGAAGTGGTGATCGCCAAGCGCAGTGGCGCGGCAGGTAACTATGTGGCGATCCGTCATGGCCGCCAATACACCACGCGCTATATGCACTTGAAAAAGCTGTTGGTCAAGCCAGGGCAGAAGGTTAAACGTGGCGATCGCATTGCGCTTTCCGGTAACACCGGCCGCTCTACCGGCCCACATTTGCACTATGAAATGTGGACTAACCAGCAAGCGGTTAACCCATTGACGGCTAAATTGCCTCGCTCTGAAGGGCTGATGGGTAAAGATCGCAGCGATTACCTGGCACAAGTGAAGGAAGTGGTGCCACAGCTGCAGCTGGATTAACCATCGCTACCCCTTATGTTTTCCCATCGGCCTGATTTCGGGCCGATGTTTTTATTAGTGCCTGCACGAGAAAACGATAGCTGCATTTTGTCAGTGAACGGTGATGGTTTTAACCTGGCTCACCCACCTGACTGCAACTAGGTATATAGTTTATGTCTTCCGAGCAGGTGCGTTGAATAAAGAGCCGGTCATGCAAAACGAGAAGAAATCGAACGTAGAGTTCATCCCACAATTTGATAAAGCCTTCTATCATCCGCGCTACTGGGGCGTTTGGTTGGGAACCGGGCTGATGGCCGGTATTTCTCTGGTCCCTGCTCGAATACGAGATCCATTACTGGGTGCGATTGGTAAACTGGCTGGCAAGGTTGCGAAAGGGGCTCGACGCCGCGCCCGTATCAATCTGCTTTATTGCATGCCGGAACTGCCAGAACAGCAACGCGAACAAATTATCGATGAGATGTTTGCCACCGCGCCACAATCGATGATCCTGATGGCGGAACTGGCCTGTACCAAACCGGAAAAGGTGCTCAAGCGCGTGCGTTGGCACGGTGAAGACGTGCTGGATAAAATTCGTGAGGAAGGTCGCAACGTGATTTTCCTGGTGCCACACGGCTGGGCCGTCGATGTGCCAGCGATGCTGATGGCTGCGCGTGGGCAACCCATGGCAGCGATGTTCCATAACCAGAGCAACCCACTGGTCGACTATCTGTGGAATAGTGTGCGCCGCAAGTTTGGCGGCCGTATGCACGCCCGCAACGATGGCATCAAGCCTTTTATCAGTTCGGTGCGCCATGGTTATTGGGGCTATTATCTGCCTGACCAAGATCACGGTGCTGAACACAGTGAATTTGTGGATTTCTTTGCGACCTATAAAGCCACATTGCCTGCGGTTGGCCGCTTGATGAAAGTCTGCAAAGCGGCGATCGTGCCGCTATTCCCGGTTTACGACGGTAAAACCAGCACGCTGGACATTTATATCCGTGAGCCGATGGATGATCTGGCCGAAGCCGACGATGTTCGCATTGCGCGCCGCATGAACGAAGAAGTGGAAAACCTGGTGGGTCCTAATCCGGAACAATATACCTGGATTTTGAAGCTGCTGAAAACGCGCAAGGAAGGTGAGATTGAACCTTACTCGCGGGACGATTTATATCGTTAAGGCAGTTTTTCCACTTCAACCGACTCGTACTCCAGGGGCGTTACACGTGCTGCTAAATGGACGCAGCACGTGTAACGCCCGTACAGTCTAGCCTTTTCGTTTCTCACAATTTCAGCAACTTTTGACAATCTGCAACGACGGACCAGCTCCTTGCCTCTCGGCAGGTGATAAGCTAACCACAGTTATCTAGGCGTTAGAATTGGCCCCGGGTTGATGTTATCGACTCGGGGCCTTTCTCTTTGTATCCATCACTTTGGCTTCAGATACCAAGATCCAGAGCACCCATGCGTAGTATATTCATCAACCGCAGTGGATTTTGGGCAGACTCTTAACAATGCACCATACAGCCCTGTTGGATCAGCGGTTCAAGCACCGCTGGATAATGGTCGAAATCATTCCAACGCAGATCCAATCGCCGCAGATTTTTCATTTGCGCCATGCTTGTCGGTAATTCGCTTAATCGGTTCGCACGCAAGTCTAATGAAACCAGTGAACTCAATGCACCAAAGTCTTCAGGCAACCGGGATAACTGGTTGAAACGCAGATTGAGGGTGGTCAGCTTGGGCAACTGGCAGAATTGATCGGGTAAGTACGCAATGGCGTTGTTTTCCAAATCCATCACCTGTAACTCCGACAGTTGAGCGATCTCACTGGGCAGGGTAGTGAGACGGTTTTTCATCAGGTGTAATTCACGCAACTGGCTTAACAAACCGATTTCGGAGGGCAACGCGGTGATGGCGTTATTGTAGAGGCGCAACTCTTGTAGCGAGGCCAGAGCACATAGCGCCGATGGGATCTCTGTCAGTTGATTATCCGTCAGATTCAGGTAGCACAATGCTTGTAGTTGGCGCAGCGAATCAGGCAACTGGCTAAAGCCGTTATCACTTAAATACAGATACTTTAATTCACGCAACTCTCCGATTTCGGCTGGAATTGTTGCTGCCTGATTGTGGCCAAAATCCAGCATCTGCAACTGGTTTAACATGCCGATTTCAACGGGGAACAGGGCAATCTGGTTGCAGGAAATATTTAGCACCTTCAGGTTGCGATGGTGAAAAATCTGCTCGGGGAAGCGGGTCAGGCAATTATTGTACAGGCTGATTTTTTGCAGGCAGGTGCCGCTGAGATCTTCACTATCCAGATTGGCCAATTGCCGCCCATCAAGATCCAGCGAGCCATAAGTATATTGCTGATGATGTTGATGCAGCATAAAGAGGTTCCCCAAATAGCAATAAAAAAGCCAGTCAGCGTAAACCGACCGGCCTTAACATTAAATGCGCGGTGTTCAGTCTACGCGCAGGATACGGCTGGTATTGGTGGTGCCCACGGTGCTCATGACGTCACCTTGGGTAACCAGCACCAGATCGCCAGACACTAGGTAACCTTTATCACGCAGACGGGCGATAGCGTCATTAGCGGCGGCAACGCCATCGCTGTGGCTGCCGAAGTAGACCGGGGTGACACCGCGGTATAGCGCCGTCAGGTTCAGCGTGTGCTCATGGCGTGACATGGCGAAGATCGGCAAGCCGGAGCTGATACGCGACATCATTAGCGCGGTGCGGCCAGATTCGGTCATGGCGATGATGGCGGTAACCCCTTTAAGGTGGTTAGCGGCATACATGGTCGACATGGCGATGGCTTCTTCGATATTGTCGAACTGCACGTCCAGACGGTGCTTGGATACGTTGATGCTTGGGATTTTCTCTGCGCCCAGGCAAACACGCGCCATGGCGGCTACCGTTTCGGCTGGATACTGGCCCGCAGCGGTTTCGGCAGACAGCATGACCGCATCGGTACCATCCAGCACGGCGTTCGCCACGTCCATCACTTCGGCACGGGTCGGCATCGGGTTAGTGATCATCGATTCCATCATCTGCGTGGCGGTGATCACCGCACGGTTCAGCGTACGGGCGCGACGGATCAGTTTCTTCTGGATACCCACCAGCTCCGGGTCGCCAATTTCGACGCCCAGATCGCCACGGGCAACCATGACCACGTCGGAAGCCAGGATGATGTCATCCATCGCTTCGTCGCTGCATACGGCTTCAGCACGTTCTACTTTTGACACGATTTTGGCGTTGCAGCCTGCGTCACGTGCCAAGCGGCGAGCATAGTTCAGGTCTTCACCGGTACGTGGGAAGGAGACGGCCAGGTAGTCGACGCCAATTTTGGCGGCGATCAGGATATCGGCTTTGTCTTTTTCGGTCAGAGCTTCGGCAGAAAGGCCGCCGCCCAGTTTGTTGATGCCTTTATTGTTCGACAGCGGGCCACCTACGGTGACTTCGGTGAACACTTTCATGCCCTGAACTTCCAGCACTTTCAGCTGTACGCGGCCATCGTCCAGCAGCAGCACATCGCCAGGAACCACGTCCGCAGGCAGGCCTTTATAGTCGATACCGACTTTTTCTTTATCGCCTTCACCCTTGGTCAGGTTGGCATCCAACAGGAATTTATCGCCGATGTTAAGGAAAATCTTGCCTTCCTTAAAGGTGGACACGCGGATTTTTGGCCCTTGAAGATCGCCCAGGATAGCGACATGACGCCCCAGCTTGGCCGCAATCTCACGCACTTTATCTGCCCGTGCCTGATGGTCTTCTGCATTGCCGTGGGAAAAGTTAAGCCGAACTACGTTCGCACCAGCAGCAATAATCTTTTCCAGATTATTGTCGCGGTCGGTAGCCGGACCCAGTGTGGTAACGATTTTGGTTCTTCTGAGCCGTCTGGTCATGTATTACTCCGTTGACTTGTGACGCAAGTATTGGTGTTGCTGAACGTCAGATAACGAAACCGGATGAGGGGGCCGACGCTTTTCGCCTACCCAATGTTCATCTGGGTTATCTGTATGAACGAGCTATCAGGGTACAACTATAATCCCGCGGGTCAACTTGTGATCTGACCGGCGGTTTTTAAAACCGTTTTCAGTCGAAACTGTTGGGTACGATCCCTTTATCAAAGCGCGATTCTTTCAACGCTTCCTTGACCCGCTTCAAGTTATCTCTGAATTTAGCCCCTCGACGCAAGGTAAATCCGGTGGCCAGCACGTCAATCAGGGTTAACTGCGCAATTCGGGACACCATTGGCATATAAACATCGGTATCTTCTGGCACGTCTAGCAGCAGGGGGAGGGTCGCAGCTTGGGCCAACGGTGTATCTTTCGAGGTGATGGCGATGACCGTGGCGTCATTCTCTCGTGCCAGATGCGCCATCTCGACCAGATTCTTGGTGCGCCCGGTATGGGAGATTAGTACAACGACATCTCCCTCGACGGAGTTCATGCAGCTCATGCGCTGCATGACGATATCGTCAAAATAGACCACCGGAATATTGAAGCGGAAAAATTTGTTCATGGCGTCGTGTGCCACGGCAGCAGAGGCCCCCAGGCCGAAGAACGAGATTTTTTTTGCCTGGGTAAGCAGATCAACCGCACGATTGATTGCGGTAATGTCGAGATTTGCCTTTACTGTATCCAGGCTGGCCATCACCGACTCAAAGATCTTACTGGTATAAGCGGCAACGGTGTCGTTTTCTTCGACATTGCGGTTTACATAGGGTGTACCGTTAGCCAGGCTTTGTGCCAGATGCAGTTTGAAATCGGGGAACCCTTTGGTTTCAAGGCGGCGGCAAAAGCGGTTAACGGTCGGCTCACTGACATCGGCCAGTTTGGCCAGCCGGGCAATGCTGGAGTGAATAGCAGTTTGTGGGGAGGCCAGGATCACCTCGGCGACTTTCCTTTCCGATTTGCTCAGGAGCTCCAGATGGCTCTGGATTTTTTCCAGCGTATTCATATAACGAGAGTCACTCATGGTTTATACCTGCCGGACACCGGCTGTCGCTGGCGATCCATAGGGTATGTCGATTTCAATCAAAGGAGAAATCAATCCGGTTTAATGAAAATATACTACGTGCTGGTAAGCGTTGGCAGTGTCGACAAGGGATAAGCTGGCTTTTTTCACCAGAACATGACCTGTGTCTAACTTTCATAATGGTAAAAGAGTGTCAAAAAAGACAGAAAATTACAGTTTTCCCTGTTGCCAGCAGCGTTAGCGCCGCGACGGGGATAACGCCGTAGTTTCTGGGGCTTTTTTTCTGCTTTTGATCCGGGTTTACTGGCCGTAGCGAAAGAGAGTACATTAGTAATGTAAGAAAATTACAAATATCCTGCATCGAGGAGATGAACATGGCGGTAACCTCTACAGCCCAGGCCTGTGACCTGGTTATTTTCGGCGCAAAAGGCGATCTGGCGCGTCGTAAACTGCTGCCTTCCCTGTACCAGTTAGAGAAAGCCGGTCACATCCACCCGGATACCCGTATCATCGGGGTAGGCCGTGCCGAGTGGGATAAAGAAGCTTATACCAAGGTGGTCAAGGAAGCCTTGGGCACCTTTATGAAAGAAAAGCTGGACGATGAGCTTTGGGCCACGCTGAGCGCACGCCTGGACTTCTGCAATCTGGACGTCAACGACAGCAAGCACTTCGCCGAGTTGGGCAAGATGCTGGACCAGAAACATCGTACCACCATCAACTATTTCGCCATGCCGCCAAGCACCTTTGGCGCCATCTGCAAGGGTCTGGGCGAGGCCAAGCTGAATAAAGAGCCGGCGCGCGTGGTGATGGAAAAGCCACTTGGTACTGACCTGGCATCCTCACGAGTGATCAACGATCAGGTTGCTGAGTACTTTAACGAATCCCAGGTTTACCGCATCGACCACTATCTGGGCAAAGAGACGGTACTGAACCTGCTGGCGCTGCGCTTTGCCAACTCCCTGTTTGCTTCCAACTGGGACAACCGCACCATCGATCACGTGCAGATCACCGTGGCGGAAGAGGTGGGTATTGAAGGGCGCTGGGGTTACTTCGATCAGGCCGGGCAGATGCGCGACATGATCCAGAACCACCTGTTGCAGATCCTGACCATGATCGCCATGTCACCACCGGCGGATCTGACCACTGACCGTATCCGTGATGAGAAAGTGAAAGTGCTGCGCTCGCTGCGCCGTATCAATCAGACCAATGTCCGGGAAACCACCGTGCGCGGCCAGTACACCGCAGGCTTCGTGCAGGGTAAAAAAGTGCCGGGCTACCTGGAAGAGGAAGGGGCAAACAAGAGCAGCAACACCGAGACTTTTGTGTCCATCCGCGTCGATATCGACAACTGGCAATGGGCCGGTGTGCCGTTCTATCTGCGCACCGGTAAGCGTTTGCCGACCAAATGTTCAGAAGTGGTGGTGTACTTTAAAAACCCACCGTTGAACCTGTTCCGTGACTCCTATCAACAACTGCCGCAGAACAAGCTGACCATTCGCCTGCAGCCGGACGAAGGGATCGAAATCCAGGTACTGAACAAGGTGCCGGGGCTGGATCACAAACATCGTTTGCAAACCACCAAGCTGGATCTGAGTTTCTCGGAAACCTTCAATCAGGAACACGTGGCCGATGCCTATGAGCGTCTGCTGCTGGAAACCATGCGCGGCATTCAGGCGCTGTTTGTGCGTCGTGACGAAGTGGAGGAAGCCTGGAAGTGGGTTGACTCAATCATGGATGCCTGGAAAGCGGACAACGAAGCACCTAAGCCATACCAGTCTGGGACTTGGGGGCCGGTGGCTTCCGTCGCGATGATCACTCGCGATGGCCGTTCGTGGAACGAATTCGAATAAGCAGTAGTTAACCTGTTCCCTCTCCCTCTCCCTCTCCCAAAAGGAGAGGGAACCGACCGAGCTCCCCGCTACCCTGGTGTTCTTTCTGAAGCCAGAGGTAGATTGAGAGCGATTGATTATCGTAGAGGCCTGGGGTGAGGGGCTGGTAACACGTCAACAGAATTAGCCTAGGTGACCGGCGTCAGCCTGTCTGCTGGCTTTTAGCGGTGCGATCGGAATCTGCAGCGATGCGGAGCCCTGTGGCAGGGGCGTGCCAACACCAACCGAAAGTAATGGAGAGAATGACGATGAAAAACTGGAAAACCAGTGCAGAACAGATCCTGACGGCAGGCCCCGTAGTCCCGGTGATTGTGATTAACAAACTGGAACACGCTGTGCCGTTGGCCAAAGCACTGGTTGCGGGTGGCGTGCGCGTGTTGGAAGTGACGCTGCGTACCGCCTGTGCGATGGACGCGATTCGTGCGATCGCCAAAGAAGTTCCTGATGCCATCATTGGTGCGGGCACGGTGATCAATCCACAGCAGTTGCAAGAAGTCACCGAGGCCGGTGCACAGTTTGCCATCAGCCCTGGCCTGACCGCCGATCTGCTGAAAGCCGCCACCGCAGGCAGCATTCCGTTGATCCCGGGTATCAGCACCGTTTCCGAGCTGATGTTGGGGATGGATTATGGCCTGCGCGAGTTTAAATTCTTCCCAGCGGAAGCCAATGGCGGCGTCAAGGCGCTGCAAGCCATTGCCGGGCCGTTCTCGCAGGTACGCTTCTGCCCAACCGGTGGCATCACGCCAAACAACTACCGTGACTATCTGGCACTGAAAAGCGTGCTGTGCATCGGTGGTTCCTGGTTAGTGCCTGCGGATGCGCTGGAAAGCGGCGACTATGCTCGCATCACCGAATTGGCGCGTGAAGCCGTCAAAGGTGCTACCGCCTAAACCCGCGTTCGCTCCTGCTGATGCCAATCCTCTGTGATTGGCATTTTTTTTGCCTGTAAATACCACAACTTCACATTTTGCGGTGGTTGCTATCAACTTACTGAATGGATTCCCTGATGGAGCAGGGCCTAAAGCTATGGGGCGTGAAAAAGATTGAATTATGGCAGATCGCTATATATGATAATGAGAATTGTTATCCTTGCGATACTGTTTGCAAAATGAGTCAGCATGTCTAACCCGCTGGGTACATTTCTGGCAGTATCTTAACGTATATATTTTCGGGTCAGGATTGGCTTGAAATATTTTTCCGGTAAATAGATTTTATGCGGGATTTATTCAGACAGGAAGTCACAGAACATCAACGGGCCAAATGGGCTGGCAAAGCGTTATTGATAACGGGTATGCCTGCTTGGTGCTTCGGCGTTTTATCGCTATTGTTTCTTCTTGTCTTTCTTGCCTTCCTTATATTGGGTAGCTACACCCGCCGCATCAATGTGTATGGAGAAATAACTACCTTTCCTCGCTCGGTAAACGTGTTTGCGCCACAACAGGGATTCATCGCAGAGCGTTTTGTCGGCATTGGCGATGTGGTCAAAAAGGGTCAGCGCCTATATCAACTAGATGTCAGCCGTGTGACGGATACCGGCAAAGTCAGCGCCAATACGCGTTTGGCGCTGGAAAACCAGGTACAGCATGTCGATAGCATTATTTTGAAGCTACAAGACAATAAACGTATGACGTTGGAGAATTTACACCAGCAAAAGCAGCAGTATCAAGCGGCCCATTCGCAATCCAAACAGTTGCTGAATAACGCACGCGAAGGGGTTGATTTTGCTCAAGATAACATGCGCTCATATAAGGAATATCAACGACGCGGCTTGATAACCAAAGATCAGCTTAACGGGCAGACATATTCATTTTATCAGCAACAGAGTCTGTTCCAAAATTTGTATAGTCAGCATATCCAGGAATCACTGCAAATAACTATTCTGGAAAGTGATATTGTTACGCGCGCAGCGGATTTTGATAACCAGATTTCTCAGTACCAGTTTCAGCGTAATGATTTACAGCGTCAATTGGCTGAAGCAGATGCCAGCGGAGCGTTGATAGTTAACGCACCAACCGATGGTCGTATCGAGTCTCTAAGCGTTACGCCAGGACAAATGGTCAGTAGTGGCGATAGTTTGGTGCAGATTATCCCTCATAGCGATGCGATTTATCAGTTAGTGCTGTGGTTGCCGAACAGTAGCGTACCCTATGTCTCTGCGAATGATGCCATCAACATTCGCTATGACGCTTTTCCCTACGAAAAATTTGGACAATTTCCTGGCAAGATCGATAGCATTGCTTATGTTCCTGCCTCCGTTCAAGAAATGTCCACTTACAGCAGTTCTCCCGTGCATCAAACGGCCGCGCAGACGGCATCTTATTACAAGGCCATCATCGCGCTGGAAAAAACGCACATCAGTTATCAGGGCAAAGTGCTGCAGTTGACTAACGGTATGTTTGCCCAGTCGACGCTTTTCCTGGAGAAAAGGCCCTTGTATCAATGGATGTTTTCGCCTTTTTACGATATGAAAAAAAGTCTGATGGGACCGATAAATGACTGATTATTATTTCGCGACGCTGACTGGAAGATTGAACTTGGCACTTGGTAGAAAGGTGCCGCAGATCCTGCAAGCGGAGGCATCTGAATGCGGTTTGGCTAGCTTGGCGATGGTGTGTCATTACCACGGGTTGCAAATCGACCTGTTCAATCTGCGCAACCGCTACGGCTTTTCTTCACGTGGGGCAACGATGGCCTCATTGATCGATATCGCAAATGCACTGAGGTTACAATCGCGCGCACTGTCACTGAACATCGACGAACTTAAGGTGTTGAAAATGCCCTGTATCCTCCATTGGGATATGAAGCACTTCGTTGTGCTGGTCAGTATCAGCCGCGGACGAGCGGTGATCCACGATCCGGCTTTCGGGCGTAAGGTGATGGAATTGCATGAGCTCTCGCGGCACTTCACCGGGGTAGCACTCGAACTGTGGCCCGACAGCGAATTTCAACCAATCAAGCAGCAGAGCAGGTTACGTTTTCGCAAGCTCATGGCCAACGTGCACGGCCTCAAGGGGGCATTGTTTAAGATCTTCTGTCTTTCGATAGTGATTGAAGCCATCAACCTGTTGCTGCCGGTTGGCACGCAGTTGGTTATGGATCATGTCATCCTGGCTGGTGACCATGACCTTTTGGCTTTGATATGCATAGGATTGTTGTGCTTCATTTTATTCCGTACTGGCGTATCCATGCTGAGAACGTGGATTTCCATTGTTATGGGGGCGCTGATAGACGTACAGTGGAAGGCGGGGGTTTTCGATCATCTGCTGAAACTGCCTCTTTCTTTTTTCGAAAAGCGCAAGCTGGGTGATATTCAATCCCGCTTCGGTTCGCTGGATACAATCAGAACCACCTTCACCACCAGCATCGTCAGCAGCATTATCGATGGCATCATGTCAGTAGGCGTGTTTATTATGATGTTGCTTTATGGCGGTTGGCTAGTGTGGGTGGTGCTCGGCTTCACGGCGGTATACATCATCTTACGGCTATCGACATACCAATATCATCGGCAACTGTCGGAAGAGCAACTGGTAAAGGGCGCGCGGGCAAGTTCTCACTTTATGGAGACGTTGTATAGCATTGGTACCTTAAAAGCATTGGGATTATCCGAGACTCGGGCACAGTTTTGGTTAAACCTGAATGTGGAAACGATTAACGCTGGTATCAAGTTAACCAAGCTGAATATGATGTTTGGCGGGCTTGGCGCGTTTATTGCCACCTGCGATCAGGTGATCATTCTGTGGTTAGGGGCTGCGTTAGTGATCGACAATCAAATGACGCTCGGGATGTTTGTTGCTTTCAACGCTTATCGAGGTCAATTTTCTGACCGTGCCAGCAGCCTGATCGACATGATGCTCCAGTTGCGTATGCTAAGTTTGCATAATGAAAGGATAGCGGATATCGTATTATCGCCGCCGGAACAGCAAATGCCAATTCGCCAGCTATTTGCTAAAGGCCAGGCGGTGGAACTTCAGATTCGAAATCTACGTTATCAATACGATCGTCTAGCCAAGCCTATTATTGCCGACTTAAACCTCAGCATCGCGGCGGGTGAAAGTGTAGCGATCGTCGGTCCATCCGGTGTGGGCAAGACCACGTTGATGAAATTGATGTGCGGATTGCTGACGCCGGATGAAGGCGCGATTCTGGTTGATGGCTTGGATATCAGCAATATCGGTGTGAATAATTATCGCCAGTGTATTGCCTGCGTGTTGCAGGATGACAAGTTGCTGGCAGGTTCGATTGCTGAAAATATTTCGGGATTTGATGCTGAGTGGGATTTTCAGCGTATTGAGGCTTGTGCCCGCCGATGCAATATGCATGACGATATTCAAAAGATGCCAATGGGATACGAAACGTTAATTGGGGAGTTGGGGGGCAGTTTATCTGGTGGACAGAAGCAGCGATTGTTGATCGCGCGTGCACTTTATCGCAGGCCAAGTATATTGTTTATGGACGAGGCAACTAGCCATTTGGATCTGAAAAATGAGGTGCATATCAATGATGCTATTGCGAAAATGAATATTACCCGCGTTATCATCGCGCATCGCCCTTCGACGATTGCCTCAGCGGACAGAGTCATTACGTTAGTGTGAAAATAGGGATGGTGTGATCAAATACTTTTATCTCTATGTGTAAATATTAATTTAAGGTGGCGTAAAGCTATGAAATCCTATGCATTAATAATTTCACATAATCCTGATAATACAAGCGGTATCATTTATGCTAGCCAGTGATGCGGGTGAGGTATTGAGCTTGTTGGCCAATAACGGCTGAACTTGGCTGTTATCTATAATACATTTAAACGTATGTAAGTGATCTAAATAACATATTTTGGTGGTTTATTTATTGAACTATTATCTTTAAAATGTTATCTTTTCTATTCCATTAATAGGAAATGGAGGTTTTATGTTTTTAGTTCTGATGGTCTTACAGTTCGTTGTCGCTTTTTTCGCATATGATTATTGTGAAAAAAGATTAGCTAGATTAGATAGTAAATAACCTAAATAAGCAGGGTCGTCATTTTTCGACTCTGCTTTCTATTTCATCCACGATGAAGCTAGGCCTGACTCTGTTTCCATCGTCTGTTCGGTGAAGGATAAGTGAGTATTTAAAAATCCTAATAATGCAGACTCCGGTATATCTTGTGGTAATTCCAAGGTGTCAATTATTGTTAAGAAAATTGCTCTTAGTAGAACCCCAGGGCCTGAGATATTCAATGTTACCCTCGAATTGTTTTTGTATCCATCAAGAGCATAATTGAAAATAAAGTCACTCTGGATGTTTTTTTCTACCAATCTAAATATTTTTCTATAATTTTCATTTATAATTTTTAACGATAGGTCTATTGTTGTTGAATTTCTGTTGGCGACTATAACGTTACTAAAAAATACATTGATATTTTTTTTATGTCTACTGAGTAGAGGTATGTCGAAAGGGATTTTTATTTCTTTCAAACTGCAGAATACACTGTTACTTCCAGTGCTGCATAAATCCTTTTTTATGGCATTGAATAATGCTGGATTATCGAAGGAGTCATTGCTCTCAAACGTTTTTCTTTCTTTATTTTCTATCTGCCAAAATTTTTCAAATGTCATTGTGTTTTTCATTGCCTCTATTTTTTCATTGTGTTGATCATGCAGATTATTATCAGTTAAATATCTATCAGTATGTGGGAAATCAATGTTTATTTTAGGTAGCGTATCGATATCAATATAAATTCCACCGAACTCTGATAGAACCAGTAGTCTTATCACATCCGATGCTGCGGCGAGATTAGTTCTATAGAATATTTCAAAATTGTAAATTTTAAGTCTCCCCCTGTTTTCATATTTACTGATTAGGGTGTTAATATCCATTATTTTTATGTTTCGATAGCTTGACTTGATGTTAACAAATTCTTTACGTGCTTTATTTATACAACGGCTCGAGAATTTTTTACCTGATACATCAGTAAGATATTCTGCTATTATTTCGTCATTAAATATATGTCTCTCCTGTGAAAAGTACCAACATTGGTGTTGTACTCGCAATGCTTCGTCCTTTGACGTTTCATCGGAACGCAATGTTGCTTTTTTTGCTTTCAATAGCTCACCTGCTAAGAGTGTTTTGGGATCCATCCATAACATAACACGATAGTCATTATTACGCTTTGCCCATAACTCAACATGCTTGAGTTGAATTTTTGATATTTCACCAATCCAAATAAAGTGAATTAATTTGTTGTTTAATTCTTTGTGTGTATTTGATTTGAAAGCGAGTTGGTATAAGGCTAATAGCTTTTTTTTCAGGATGTACATAGGAATGTCATGAAAATTATTTTCTATAGAAATAAGTAACTCATCGATAAAAATAAGACTTTTCAAAATATTGCTGGCGATCCCTGACTCATAAGCGATAGCTGCATGGCTAAATGTTTCGGCGATGGAATTTATGTTGGCTTCTTTACTGTTGTACGATGACTTAGATATAATTTCAACGTAAACAGTTTTAAGTATGTCTAATAGGATTAATAGTTCATTGCTGTGCTTCCCTTTTATTTCATTAGGTTTAATTATATAGCTATAAAAAATTTTTTCTCGCAGTGTGGCTATTTTATCGCTTAGCTTTTTCATTTGTCATAATGCCCTCCTTTAAGGAGGGCATTCTCAATGGTTAAATGTTCAGTTCTGGTTAAAGTGGCTGTTATTTGAAGAGCCATTATTACTAGGTACTCTTGAACCTATAATGGTGCCAGCATTTGTGCTTGGGCTGTTATTGCCTAAACCAGATGCTCCAGCAAGAATACCGCTGTAACCACCAGAAACGTTTTCAAGAAATTCCTTATCTAATTCCTTCATGTTAATCTCTCTATATTTAGTGTGTTATTTCGAGGGTTGGTGTGCATAACCCGCATGTTGCAATGCTCTGACTGAATTGGTTTTTTACATAAGGATTAGATATATCGAATGTTCGATTTTCTCTAATTAAGTAAAAACCGAGCGAAATCAGACACGGATAGGATTAATTTTTTGGTACACCTCCTGTTATAAAATAGTATTTGATAATGTTAAAAACCAAATGTGTCAAATAAAAATAGCTGCTAAATATTTGGTATGTTCTCTATCGCATTTCTTCTATCAGACATTGCAAATTGAGCAATAGAGATTTCAACGTATTATTAAGAAATGTGCTGTCAAGAATGTTGTAATGCGTTTCTGCGCAACAGGTGATACTAACATTATGAGATGATTGTGCTCTCCACCTCTGTGAAAGGTCGGGTTGTTTACGTAATCGTTCCTGGTTAAGCCATAACGTCAACGGAATGTTGAGTTTCGGTAGTTCACCTGCGCTATCAGTCAGTTCGAACGATTTTTTTATCGCCAAACAAAAGGCTTCAGCATGCTCAAGCGTAATTTTTTCAGCAAGGACAGACTGATTCAAAACGAAGTGCCCCCTGACTTCGTCGATAGCATTGCTCTGAGGTGGCGTTTTTCCAGGCTGGTATAAACGACGAGCTATACCGAGAGAGTCGAAAAGGTTTAGATAACACTGTGCGACGCTAAAGTGACGTTTCTTCGACGGGGATGACGACGGTAAACTGCTGTCGATGACGACAGCATGCGCAAATGACTCGCCTTGCTGTGTGGCTAAGGCCGCCATATGGATGGCTAATTGACCGCCCAACGACCAACCTGCGATCACTGCCGATGCACGTTCGCTTTGTGGAATGCTAGCTAAATGCGCGGCAGCCAACTGCTGCATGGTCACGGAGACGCTGTCTCCTGGCCCCGCCAATCCCGGACTGGCGATCGTTCTGACGTTGGCATAAGGAGACAACTTCTGTATCAATCTGCTGTATTGGTGAATTTGTCCACCAGCACCATGCACCAAATACAGTGTAGGCAGTGAAGGACTGTTTACCGTCTCGGACAGTACCGACAGCGCTAACGGGCTATTCTGATGAATGCGTTCGGCAAGAGACGTTAGCTGTTGGTAGCCAAGAATTTCCGCCAGCGTCAGCTCGACGTTTAAGGCTCGCTTAATTTTCCCCAAGAAGGTAATGCCGGACAGCGAACTGCCGCCATTGCCGAAGAAATTAGCGTGGGGATCTATCCGATTGGGCTCGCAACCCAGCGTTTCTGCCAGTAGCATTTGTAGATGTTGCAACTCAGCCGTGATCGTTGGAGAGATGGGGCCAGGTTGTGCCTGTAACAGAGCGTCTTTCGAGGATAATAATGAACGATCCAATTTCCCATTGCGGGAGAGTGGGAAGTGTTCGATCACGTGGTATCGCGTTGGCGCCATATAGGCAGGTAGCGCGGAGGCCACATGTTCTCGCAGTTGCACTTCCGCTTGCGCACTCGATTTTCCCTCTGGCGTCAATACTATATAAGCTTCTAGGTGACGTATGCCACTGTCTTGATCGTTGCAGCATACTACGCATGCTTCCGAAACCAGTGCGTTGTTTTTAATAACGAACTCGATATCGCCTAGTTCGACACGGAATCCTTGTAATTTAACCTGTTGGTCTTCGCGGCCAAGAAATTCGATATAGCCGCAGCGATTCCAACGACCGCGATCGCCTGTGCGGTACAGACGGCCACCGAGCTCTGAGCACGCAATAAAACTGTCGGAGGTGGTTTGCCGATCGCGCCAATATTCGCGTGCTACCCCAGTGCCACCGATATAGATATCACCCGTTGCGCCATACCCGCACGGCTTATGATTTTCATCCAATACCCACATGTTCTGGTTGGGCAGAGCTACACCATAAGGTATTGCTTTTCTGTATTGTGTATCTCGCGTAAGAGGATGATAGATCGACCAGATCGCCCCTTCAGTCGCACCGCCCAAGCTGGTGATGCACGCGTTGGGGCATAGTCTGTGCGCTTGTGCGATCAACCGTGGCGAAATGCGATCTCCGCTCAACCAGATTTGTCGCAATTCAGGCAAGGAAGCGATGTTTTCCTGCTCACAATATTGCAGCAGCATTTGCAATATGGCGGGGACAGAGTTCCAGATGCTAATCTGGTTTTGCCGTATTGCAATCAGCCATGAGGCTGGTTCTTTTGCGTCTTGCGCCGACAAACTGATGACCGTGGCACCCGCTAACCAACTGCCGAATAGGTCGTAAACCGACAGGTCGAAAGCCAAATCCGCGATGGCTAATATGTTGTCCCGAGGAGAAACATGGAACAGCCAGTTCATAGTTAACAGGGTGTTGGTGACGGCACCATGCTCGATTGCCACGCCTTTCGGCGTTCCTGTTGTCCCCGAGGTGTAAATGACATAAGCGAGATCATGCGCTTTCCCTTGAGTGAAATGAAATTCATCATGCAAGCGGAATGTGGAAAATATCGTATCCAGATCCTGATAATGGGTATCCAACGGATAACGAGAGTGCCTATGTGATGCGGTATTGATAACCCAATTGCAGCCCGACAACCGGATAACGTCAGCGACGCGTGCGTCCGGCAGTCCCTCTGCGAGAGGCAAATAAGCGCGGCCTGACAGAAGGATACCGAGCGCCACAATGGCCTGCAGCGCACCGCGAGGGAGATCGATAGCGATCAGTGCTTCCTGAACAGTATGAGTTTCCAGCCAATATGCGACTGTACTAGCATGATGCAGCAGTTCATCGTAGCTCCACACGCGCTCACCTTCGATCAATGCTGGCAGGGCTGCATGTTCGTTACCGGCGCGCCACAGCTGCTGCGAAAGGTTTTGGTGAAGAAACTCCGGCATCTCCGCGCCCATAGAAAGCTTGCGTAATTGCGCGATATCGTCAGTTGGCGTTAGGGAGTAACGGCCGACGGCTTGCATGGGATCGTGTGAAATTTGCTCCAGCAGTAGCGCGTAAGCCTGCGACAATGCTTTGATGCGTTGAGGTGCGAACAGCTTGGCGTTGTATTGCCATTCAAATTGAATGCCGTCCATGGTGGAGATGACTTCCAGCACCAGATCAAATTTAGGCGGGGCATAATTTCTTGGTAGCGTATCAACCTGCGCTGAACCAAAAATCAGTTCGTTGCTTTTGCGATGTTGGCAAACGAACATGATCTGGAAAATGGGATGAAATTTGCCGCGTGCAGGTTTCAATTGTTCAACCAAATAGGAGAAAGGCAGTCCCTGATGCTTAAATGCGTGGGCAAATTTATCGGCACATTTTTGCAATAAAGTACTGAAGTTGTCGTCAATAGTGATATGAAATTGATGAGCTACAGTGTTAACGAAACTGCCGACGGCAGAGTTTAATGCCGGTTCGTTTCTGTTGGCGACAGGGCTGCCGATGACCACGCGTTCCGAAACCGACTCCCTAGCGATCAGCAGAGCGAAGGCTGTGTGTAGCAATGTAAACAGTGACGTACCGGCGCATTTAGCCTGTTGCGCCAAAGCTTGCTGCAAATCGCCCGCCAGCGATTCTCTGACGATGTTTTGCGCTTTATCCGCTGCAGCAATGGCGATGTCATAGCCCAATGAGTGTTTTTCCGGAGCATAGCGCAGCTCATCGAGCCAAAACTCAAGGCTCTCATTGACGTTTGCGACGGTTAGAAAAGGATCTTCAAGGAAGCGGAAAAAAGCATGGCTGTCGTCATACTGAGGACGATGTTCTTCATCAGAACAGTAGTCACGGCTGAGTTCGTCAACCAGTAAGTTGGCAGTCCAGCCATCCACTATGCAATGGTGGAAGGTCAAAAACAGATAGTGGTGCTGCGCGTTTTTTCTCAGGATACGGCAACGCAGTGGGAGCTCTGCGCGAAGATTGAACGGAACGCTGCATTGTGCTTCCAGAGCGGACATCACGCTGTTTTGCTGCGCCTCTTCATCAAGCGTGTTGATATCTTCCAGGCAACGTTCAAAAATGGTCGTATCGGGGGAAACGATATCGACGGCGATGTTTTCACCGTCAAGCTGATAGTGACCGCATAGCGCAGCATGACGTTTAAGCATTTTTTTCAACGCGGAAATCAAGCGTGCGGGCTCAAAGGTTCCGATGATCTCCTTGGCTATCGGGATATTATACATGGGGCTATTTTTCGTGAAGTTTTCGTATAGCCAGAGGTATTGTCCCGCATAACGGTTGACGAGATAGTTCGGTTTTTTCCCTTCGTCTTGCGCGGATTTAGCCGGTGTGCATGTAGACAGAAATGCTGCTATGTCTGGTTGCGCGGCATTGATTTCGGCATCGGAGATATTGCCGATTTCCAGATGCTGTGGCGATAGCTTGCCGAAGTTGGCACCTTTTTTTGCCATTTTCATCAGATGTATAAGGCCTGCTACGCTCATAAACTCACTCCTTCCCTAAGGGGGGTTACGTCTAGCTTGTCACTGCGTCCATGACATGGCTGCTGCTTGCTGTTCGCGGCAATTAAATTGAGCCAGTAAGACAAGTCGCAAAGTTGTACCCCAGGGTTCCTGTGTTGTACCGCAGCGAAAGCAGTTTGGTGATCGGTACTCTCTCCATCGTCGATGCCGAGACTCTTAAGTACGCAACCTCGCAGCCTCTCATTGGTGGTATCAAATCGAATATGGGGAAAGTATCCCAACTGTGCTGAAAGGGCGATCAGTTCGACTAAGCCATCATCGATGAACCTAAGACTGTGATCGGCTTTGCGCAGCAACAGCAGCTTTTCGTGCCGGTACCCGTTCAATAGATCTTGCGTGATCTTGGTGCTGCTTGAAGCGTTACACAGAAAGATCATTTTTTGCACTTTCCCCGCCAGTGCGTGCAACAATGGAGGTAGGGTGTTGAGCCAGCTTGCATATTGCAGAGGTGCTTCCGGCACGTTAAATACTGCGGCGGCCAGCAGTTGCCCTGTATAGCAATGAGCATCTTCCTGCGACGTGAGAATGCGCGCGTTATGTTCGGAGGGGAGGGTCTCCAGCAAACGGCGTTCGTCTGGGCCTTCGGGCTGTTGGAAAAACAGCACGGGGCTTGTCGACGAGTTCGCATTGACGGATAGACAGCGGCTGATGGCGCAGCGAATATCCAGATGGTGTTGACTTAGCCCATAACGTGAGAGTGCCAGCTGTGTAATATGTTGGCAAAATTCTGCGAGGCTCGGGTGTTCAAAGATATCCCGCAGGTTCAAATCGAACTGACAGTAAGCGTTAAGTGCATTAATGATTTTTATCGCTTGCAAGGACTCACCGCCGAGAGTGAAAAAATCGCCATCTTCACTGCCCAACGTCCTCAGCCAAATTTCCTGGACTAATGCGTTGAACGTCGTTGAGTGCAACTCATCTTTCAGCGTTGATTCCACGGAGTGCCGTTCAAGCGTGCGATAATCGATCTTGCCGTTAGGCAGTTTTACCAGTGGCGTTTGATGATGTATGAAGCTTTTGGGAATGTGCGAGTTGGGCAGCATCCCGAACAGCGTGCGTCGGCTAAGCTCATCCAGCGGTTGCGGGCTGTGATAATGCGCGTAAAGCACTGCGCCAGTGTCGCCACTTTTTGCCAACACGGCGACTTCGACAACGCCGGGGAGCCTGCCGATGCAAGCTTCTATTTCGCGCATGTTGACTCGCTTGCCTGCGATTTTTGTTTCGTGAACTTTGCGCCCAAGGAATAATAGCTGCCGGTCCTGATCCAAGCAGGCGATATCACCGGTGCGATAGGCGAGTATTTGTCGATCGCCCATCTCAATCGTCACGAATTTTTCCGCGCTCAGTGCTGGCTGATTTAGGTACCCCAAGCAGACAGTAGCCCCGGCGATTAACAGTTCGCCGCTGCACCCCAGTGGAACCGTTGCGAGATTCTCGCCGACGATCGCTACAAATACGCCGCTGAGCGGGGAGCCGATTGTAATGGCGGCATCATCGTTTTTGACCTCTGCGGCTGTAGCCACCACTGTTGCCTCGGTCGGGCCATAGGTATTGATTAATCGCCTACCGCAGGGAGGCTGTAAGAACCAGAGCTCCTTGGCGCGCGCCGAAAGGCTTTCCCCTCCGACGATCACTGTTTTGACCGTTGCCGGCAATTGCAGTTCTCCTCCGAGTGCAAACAGTAACTCGTTAAAATAAGCGGTGGGGAGATCCAACAGGCTAAGGCGATGCGTTGCGCAGAATTCTAACAAGTCAGGAAAACTGTGCGCTGAGGCGTCGGGAGCTATATACAGACTGGCGCCAACTGCTAACGTCATAAAAATTTCTTCTATGCTGGCGTCAAAATGCAGAGGAGCAAATTGCAAGACGCGATCGTGCGCTTCAATGTTGTAGCGTTCGATTGCAGCGGCGGTGAAAACGTTAAGCGCCCATCTGCCGCAGATAACACCTTTGGGTACCCCGGTGGTGCCGGATGTAAACATGATATAGCCGATCCCGGCGGGAAACTCGGTATTGTTGGCAGGCATCCGACGATGGAAAAGGGCGCAATGCGTGTAATCCTTTGGTACAGCCAGCGCCAAACTTTGCCAGTGGAACGAGGCGCGGAGCAGTGAATGGCGATTCAACGTGCGCGCGGTTATCAAAATGGCATCGTCAAATTGCTCTAGCAAACGGCGATATTCTACGTCATCGGCGTTCGAGTTCAGATTAACGAACGGCATATTCAATTGCAGTGAAGCCAGCATAAAGATCACGGCCTCTGGCCCTTTGGGTAGGTCGATCAACAGAGCTGTATTTGTTGCGCGGACAGAGGCCAGCAAATTGGACCAGATGATCACTTGCTGCTGCAAAAGCGCGTAAGACAGTTCCCTAAGAGACTTTGAAGGATGTTCCGGCGTACAAATAGCGAGGCTCTGTGGTGCATGAGTAGCCGTGCGTTCAATGCGTTGCATGACATCAACGACATCGCTATCGTGTTCTTTACCGTACAAAGAAAGTGGGAAATGCTGCCTTAGTTGTCGAACAGAGGCGTTTTCTTGTTCGCTGTGCAGCAATGAGCACAGCTTTTGTATCGCCAGGCTGTGTCGTGCCAGGCTAGCTCGATCATAAAGCCCCGAGTCGGCGTCGATTTCCAAGCGAAGTGTCTGGCTATTGATATCGGGACGTAAATTGAATACCAGATCCTGAGCGCCTCCCGAGCGTATGTTGCGTACTACGCTACGCTGCGTGGGAGAAAACGAAGTCGATGCCTCGAAGGGAATGATATTGACCACTATATTGAACAACGGCGAGTGGCTGGCGTTGCCCCGCATGCTTTTTATCTCTTCATAGCGAAATGCCTGATGTTTTTTGATCTGTTTAAGTTTGCGCTCTACTTCATGCGCCAACTGTAGCCCGGTGGTGGTTTCTTTAATGTCTATGGCCAGCGGGAGTACGTTGGTTTGGCAGGTTAATGCTTGGCGTGCAAGATGCCCCTTGCGCGCCATCATGGGGATGCCGATCACCGGTGCGTTTTCGCCAGTGCAAAAATACAGATGGACCATCACAGCAGCCAGGATCCTCGCCATCCAGGAAGGCTGGTTGGTTTGCAGTGAGAAGAGACTAGCCGAGCACAGAAAAGACTCTGTGTGACGGATAACCCGCCCCGACGGCATGTTGGTACGTGCTAGTGTCGTTGGGACTGGTAGCTGGGAACAGGTCTTATGCCAAAATTGTTTGTCCGCCTGATAGCCCGCTGAAATTTTGTATTCGGACTCTGCTTTGAGCAGTTCATCGAGTGTCGGAGTTTCGGATAACCTCTGTGGCTGCAAGGGCAAATTTCGGTAGGTTTCAGCGACTTGATGAATCAGCAGATAGGCGCTATAGCCATCGAGCAGCAGATGATGACTGCAGAAGTACCATAGAAAATGGTTTTCACCCAGCGACAGGATTTTTTGTCTGAATAGTGGTGGTGTATTCAACAAAAATGGCTGCCCGGCATCTTCCTCCATTAGCGCAAGAGCAACGGCCATGCTATCACCATGATGCGATAGGTCCACTAACTCCATCGCAGCGTTACACACTGTGGTGCATTGATAAGGAACCCCATTATCTTCTGCAAACATTGTATAAAGCGTTGGCGTTTGGCTGAACACCCAATCAATGGCGTCCTTCATTCGCGCGATATCTAGCGGGTGACATATTTCAACATATTCAGCGATGTTATAAATAGACTTGTCGTTGCTGACCTTGTTACCGTAATAAAACCCAACCTGCGGATCCAGTAATTTATTTTTGATCATGGTTCCTCCCTCCGACTTTGTCGTTGTTATTTTTTCACAACCATCAGCTTTCCGGATCTTTTTGCACGCCAAAAAACGGTGTCGTTATCTATTATCGGTGCTATGCCTGCAAGATAGTCCATGCACAGTCGGGCACTACCAGGTTGGCAACAAAAGTCCAAAATGCATAGCGCCCCTCCTTCGTTCCATTCGGAGTTATGGGGGATGAATGATGGTTCGCTGATGAAACGTGCCAATGTATCTTCTCTAAAATAGGCCCAGGTAATATATCCTAAAGGGTTGTCCAGATGATCGAACAGGATCTTGAACTGGTTCTGATTGATGGCTTGTTGAGTCCATAGTTGCAGTGTTTTGACATGATACAAACTGTAATTGCTATTCATTAGCATGCAACTAAGGGCAAAACCTAAGTTTTCATATTGGTTGAATTCACTTCTACCGTGGCAGTTTTCTTTGACAAAGCTCACTAAATCTCTCCTTAGACTTATTATTGCAACACATTTATCGCCCGGCGCTCGAAGCGCATTTGGTATGTCTGCAATTGTTCGGTGATCTTATCTATTTCACCGTGCCAACCTGCTATTTCCTGATAGATGGTTTCACGGTTCATAAAGGCACGAGAACCCAGCCTCCTGCTGACGGTATCTTTCATCTCTTTATGCAGTTCAGTACTGCTTTTGCCCTTTGACCGCGATTCGTGGAGATATTTCTCACATAGCTGATGGAAAGTTTGCGAGAATCGCTCCTCCGCTGTCGCAGAATTTTGTGTAGAAACGCCGTTTGCGGAAGCGTCGACCAACTGGTGTAGCAGGGTGATAGCCGGATGCGTATTTCCCTGGCCCAGACCTTGCCGCTGGGTGAAGATGCCAGCGGACAAGTCAAATATGTTTTGCAGGCGAACGCCGAAGGCTATCAAGTCATCGGTAAGTATCAACGTTTGTAAAAACGTTTTATCAAAACCCGCTATTGCGAGGTTCTCTAGCAAACAAGTCTGCCCATAGGTGAAGTTGAAAGAAGCATTAATACCCTGTTGTGTTGCAGCAAGAAATTCTGGGCCGAATCGGTACTTGGCCAGATAAAAGCCAAGATCCAGTACGCCTTGCAGCAGTAACGGCGCATCCTCGTTCAGCTTTTTGTGCTGAATATAGCTGCGGCCAGCCTCCTGTCGTTCACCGGGAAACACGCTGCGCATGCCGTGAAAATCGAGCAGTCGACCTTGCATATCGCAATTGGATGGCGATGTCATCATCACCAGATGACGACTGCGACAATAGGCGATCTGGGTAGCAAGACGTTTGGCCAGCTCGCAAAGGCCATATAAGGCCCGTTCTTCTTGCGGCAACGTAAGCCATTGTTCTTCATCTAGCGTCAAAGGGCGCGGTAATAGAGAGGGAACGACCGCGATCAATTTCTCCACTCGGATAGCATCCGCTGGCTGCGAGAGCATTGCTGCATGGGGTTGGTAGTACGGAGCGCGGCAAAAATGGGCGGGGCGAATCATGGGTTCACGCACCAATAAAGCCCGACGCTCATGCACCGTTGACGACGCCGATGGCGCATTTTTAACGCTGATATTGTCAGCCAGTAATATCGCTTTATTGGGTACAGCACCATATGGAAGCAACTTGGCCATTAAGTTTCCCCATAGCGCTTCTAGCACTGCCCCCGTCAACGTTAGTTCACCATCGACCTGTTTGGACCCTCTACCGACCAATGCATTGGCACCGATGCCTTTAACCTGCCAGCGGCCATCGAAACCGCAGCGAGCACCGCCGCCATTGCGTGAGATAGCTCCTCCGCCGTAGCGTTCGGCATAAAATAATTTTTCATCTGCTAAAAGCGGGGTGCAGGGATCGAAAAGAGAATGCTGTTTATTATCTTTGATAAGATAACTGGCTGCCGTTTTCAGTTCTGCCAATTCATCGTCGTCTAAAACATTGCTCCAAAGTAGTTGGGTATCTATCTTTTTTGCCGTAAAGGGAACTAGACACTCATTAAGTGCAGAGAGGCTGATCATTTTAATTTCCTTATTATCATTTTTCCAGCATCTGAGAACACACCTATGCAGCCGTTTCTGTCGAAATTCGACAGCTAATGAAATTGCCGTAGGTGATTATCCTATTGTGCTTGTAATATCGAAAATCCAAGGTATCGGATCATATGAGTTATTACCTTCATAATCATGGAGGAATGACAGATCAATATCCGTTAATGCTCTCATGTATACTCCATTCTTGTGAGTGGTGACATACAAAAAAGATGCCATTTTAGAACCACAAATTGCCGATGTTATAAGTCCAATCGCGTATTTAAGGGCTTTCTTTTACTGCAATAGTAAAAGCAAGTAAATTGCTAATGACAATGATAATCATTTAGGTGAAAAGCTACATAGCTTAACCTGAAAAGTCAATAGATGTTTCCATTATTCTTCCTAAGGTCCGCTTGGTAAGCGGTATATCCGACCATAAGGGCTTGCGCAGATAGTTAATGCTGGTTTTTTGTATTGATGAAAGAAGGGATAATCCTTATAAATATAATCTGTATCTATAATTGTTGAAGATTGGGGTTCTGATGAAAGGAGCAATGGTAATAGCATTCCCTCAAGGGTAAATATCACTTCATGAGTGCATGGAATATAGTAAGTATAATAGCTAGGGGAACTCTCTATCACTTGCTAAGGCGCATTCTACCTGAATTTTTCGCATTTTAAAGTCGCTGAAGTTGTCGTCCTAAGGCTCAGACCGAAATCTGGTTTTTTTGCCTGCAAATGCCACAACACTCCATTTCACGGTGGCCATCTTCCCTAACCCTGTATTAGGATGACTTTCGGTTAGATTGGCTGCCCGCTTGCCAATTACCGTCTTTTTCTTCTTTATAATTAATAATAACAACAGGTTAAAATGAAACGTAAAGATGCAGTTCGCCAGGAGCTGGAACGTCTTACCCTTACGCTTAGCCGGGAAACGCTGGAACAAAGTGCTGGCGGTTTCGCCGCGGAAACCATCGCTTTCAACCTGGGATTGGCGCGTAACTCTGTCAGTAAAGATCTCAACGAGCTGCACGGTGATCGGTTGGTCATCAAGATTAAATCTCGTCCCGTGCTGTTTTTGCACCGGGCAGTCTGCGAGCAGTTGATTGAGCAGTCGCTGCCAGATGACAGGCTGGAAGCCAAAGACTTGCTGGATCTATTACCCGCCAAGTCCTTGCCGCAGCCAGCCAGTGATGACCCTTTTCATACGGTAATTGGTTATGACCGCAGTCTGCGGCTGTCAGTAGAGAAGGGCAAGGCGGCGGTGCTTTATCCCGGTGGATTGCATGTGTTGCTTACCGGGCCTTCCGGGGTGGGGAAAACCTTCTTTGCCGAGGTGATGCACCAATTCGCCACGGTGCAACAGCCACAGCGCCAAATCCCGTTGGTGTATTTCAACTGTGCCGAGTATGCCCATAACCCGGAGCTGCTTTCGTCCCATCTGTTTGGCCATAAACAGGGCGCGTTTACCGGCGCGATCGAAAGCAAACGTGGCCTGATCGAACAGGCGAACGGTGGCTTTCTGTTGCTTGATGAAGTCCATCGCTTGCCCTACGAAGGGCAAGAGAAACTGTTTTCGATCCTCGATAAAGGTGAATATCGTCCACTGGGTTCAAGCGATAAAGCCCGCCCCATCAGCGTACGGCTGATTTGTGCTACCACCGAAAGCCCAGACTCAACGCTGCTACGCACTTTCCTGCGGCGTATTCAGGTGTCGATTGCCATACCGGCGCTGCGGGAACGCTCGCTGGAGGAACAGGTAGAAATCATTACCGGTTTCTTACAGCTTGAGAGCCGCAAGATTGGTCGCATTATCCGCCTGGATAAGGGGTTGCTGCTCTATCTGCTGGAAAAACCGCTGAGCGGCAACATTGGCCAACTCAAAAGCGATATCCAGTTTCTCTGTGCCCAGGCCTGGGCCAGCGGGATGGGGCACAGTAGCCCAAGGCTGTTGCTGGATAAGCGGTTGATGGATGTCCCACACTCTGCCAGCGCAAGCAGCCGCCTGCTGGTGGACGCGATATTTGGTCAGCAGGAGTATCTGGATATCAGCTCACAGCCTCTGGAGCAGCTCAAGCAGCATCTGAGCGCCTTGAGCAGCGAGCAGGACAGCGATCTGTTTTACACCTATCTGACGCGCGAATATGTCAACCTGCGCAACAGCAACGTGCCGCCGCAGGAAACCCTGTCGATCCTGAAGAACAAGCTACGCACCATTTTTGAATATGGGCTGTACAGCCGCAACGGTGGGGAAAGTGAGGAACGCTATTATGGCGGCCAGGTCGAGCAACGCATTACGTTGTTGATTGGCTGCATTGAACAGGTGTTGGGTTTCCCGCTGCCACAGAATATGGCCGGCCATCTGCGTAAACACCTGCTGGCGCTGCTTTCCTATGTGCAGAAAGGGCTGATCCCTAACCTGTACTCCTCCAGCCTGATCCTGGATTACTGCAAGGATGAGTACGACAACGCCAACCAGCTATGCCGTAAAATTAATGAAATCTTCCATATCCAGTGCCCGTCGACGGAAATCGTCTACCTGTGCCTGTTTTTGAAGGAATGCCGCAGTTTCCGCCAGCGCAAGGAGGTTAGCCCTGACTGCGGTGCCATGTTGATCGGCCACGGCACCACCACGGCCAGCAGCATGGCGCACTATGTCAATCGGGTGTTGGAATGTGAGCTGTTTACCGCCATTGATATGCCGTTCGAGCAGTCGGTGCATGACACATTGGAATTACTGATCGCGACACTGCGGGAAAATCGCTATCAGCGCTTGATCCTGATTGTGGATATCGGCTCGTTGGTGCACTTTGCCAGCACCGTCAGCAAACTGTTCCATATCGATGTGCTGCTGATCCAGAATATCACCATGGGGGCTTTGCTGGAGATTGGGTTGGATCTGACCTATGAAACCAGTGATTTCCCCCCCTTGATGGAGCTGATGGCCAGCAAAGGGATTGCCCACCAGCTTTACGACCAGCGTGAAGATGAGACCGGCAAGGTGTTGGCAATCTCCTGTATCACCGGGATGGGCACGGCGGTGAAGATCAAGAAAGTGCTGGAGGAAAGCTTCGGTGAGCTGATGGCGGAAGATACCCGCATGGTCTTGGTGGATTACAACGAAGTGCGCAGCCTGGAGCGGTTGCGTCAGGCGATTGGCGGTAACGAGCGGCTGGTGGGGATCGTGGGCACCTTCCAGCCCGGCTTGCCGGATATCCCGTTTATCGCGTTGGAAGAACTGTTCTCCGAACAGGGGCCGGAACTGGTGCTCAGCCTGTTAAACCCGGACCTTGGCAGCGCCGAACGCCAGCTGCAAGTGGAGCGTTGTTCAATGCGCTTCATCAGCGCGCTGACGCTGGAGAGCATCATCAACCATATTTCCGTGCTCAATCCCCAACGTATTCTGCAAGAGATCGAAGCGGTGTTGCATCAGATTTGCCGCACGCTGGATCTCCAGCCCTCAAGGCAAGTGACACTTCGCTTCCTGATCCACTGCTGTTGCATGGTGGAGCGTATCGTTTTAAGCCACAAACCGTTACAGATTGCCCTGGATGCCCAGCAGGATATCGACCAGCAGGCGTTTTCTGTCATCAAAGACGCGTTTTCGCCGATTGAACGTGCCTATTCTATCCGCCTGTCCGATGCGGAATATTTTTATATCTACGAACTACTCTACCGCTAAACCCCACCCTAGCGGGCCTTGATGCCCGCTCAACACTGAACTCCTCCCGGTGTGCCACAAAGTTGGCATAGGCATTGCTATATCCCTAGGGAACGGAAATTTTCAATGACTTTCAATAGATTGCCAGGAGGCCATTTTGGCTGCATTACCACAAATTTTACTTCTGACCCATGGTGGCTGGGGCCAACAACTGCGTGAAAGCGTCCGCATGGTGATTGGCGAAACCAGCGGGGTATTCGATATCGCGCTGATGCCGGTCGACACGCTGGCGGAGTTCCATGAGCGCGTTGAACAACAGGTGAAAACCATGCCGGAGGGGTCATTGATCCTCACCGACTTTATCGGCGGCACAACCTCCAACGTGGCGGCACGCTTGAGCCGTGACTACGCCATCGGTGTGATTTCCGGCCTGAACGCCACCTTGCTGCTGGCCGCCATCGATTTACGCGAACAGGGCAATCTTCTCAACCATCTCGATGAGTTGGTTGAACTGGGGCGCAACAGCTGCCTCGATGTAGTTAAACAAATTAAATCAATAACATCAGGGGAAAAATAATCATGGCCAACATCGTTTTATGCCGCATTGACAGCCGTTTGATCCACGGCCAGGTCGTCACCAAGTGGGTTGGGCAGTCACAAGCCAACCGTATCGCGGTAGTGAGTGATGAGCTGGAAGCCGATCCGTTTATGAAAAGCATCTATCTGATGGCCGCTCCGCCGAATGTCAAAGTGGATTGCTATGGCAACCAGAGCTTTGCGGCTGCTTGGCGGGAGAATCAACTGGGGGAGGGCAACGTATTGGTGCTGTTCCCTAACCTGGCTTCGGTGCAACAGGCGGTGGTCGACGGGTTTGACGTCAAAAATATCCAGGTGGGTGGCCTGGGCGGCGGGCCGAACCGTAAAGCTGTATTCCAGAACATTACGCTGGATGAGGCTGATGTGGCGATCCTGCGTGACCTACAGCAACGCGGTGTGACGGTGTTCTTCCAGACCATCCCGGAAGACAAGCCGCAGGCACTGGCAGATATTTTGAAGAAGTTCTGATATTCGGCATCTGATCGATTAGGAGCAATAACATGGATAACTTGACCGTTGCCATCTGTATGGGGCTGTATTACTGGTTTGCCCGCCTGCGCTTGGGCTACACCCTCTCGGGGATGTTGGTTCAACCCATCGCCATCGCGGTATTCGTCGGCTTCCTGCTTGGAGATATGAAAACGGCGATGATTATCGGTGCCGGGATGCAGTTGGTGTATCTGGGTGTCACCTCTACGCCGGGCGGGAACGTCCCTTCAGATCCGGCGCTGGCGGCTTGCATCGCGCTGCCCATTGCCGTGAAAGCGGGGATGGATCCCAATCTGGCGATCGCGTTGGCAATCCCGTTTGGGGTGATCGGCGTGTTTGTTGACCAGTTACGCCGTACCGTGAACGCCGTCTGGGTGCATATGGCCGATAAGCACGCGGAAGAGGCCAATATCAGCGGGATCATGCGCTGTGCCTTCCTGTATCCGGCACTGCTTGGCCTGGTGATCCGCTTCCCGGTGGTGTTTGCCGCCAACTATTTCGGCCAGGGCGTGGTCGAGAAATTCCTGGCGCTGATGCCACATTGGCTGACCCACTCGTTCGAAATCATGGGCGGCATCCTGCCAGCGCTGGGCTTTGCGATCACCATCATGGTGATCGGCAAGAAAAGCCTGCTGCCTTACTTCATTGCCGGGTTCTTCGCGGTGTTGTATCTAAAGGTCGACATCATGGCGATGGCCATCTTCGGTACCTGCGCGGCATTCCTGGTTAAAAACATGGCCAAAGGTGAGGGAGCCTGATTATGAGCAGCGATATCATGCAACACGAACTGGTGGAAAGAGCACGGCAAACCAACGTGCTGACCAAGCGAGACATCACCAAGGCCTGGTTTATTTACTGGCTGGGAGCCGAAGTCTCCAACTCTTACGAGCGTTTACAGAGCCTGATTTTCTGCGCCTCAATGACGCCGATTATCAAAAAGCTCTATCCGCAGAAAGAAGAGCAGGTTGAGGCGCTGAAACGCCACCTGAACTTCTTCAACAGCGAACAGACTTTCGGGGCGGTGATCCAGGGCGTAGCCATTGCCATGGAGGAGCAGAAGACTCGTGGCGAGCCGATTTCCGATTCGTCCATCACCGGGATTAAAACCGGCCTGATGGGGCCGCTGGCCGGGATCGGTGACTCGGTGGTTTGGGCGGCGATCATGCCGCTGTTGATCGCCATCTTCATACCCTTCGCGGCTAACGGTAGCGCCATGGGCGGCATCATGCCGGTGGTATTGTATACCGTGATCACCATGGCGATCAGCTACGGTTTGGCCCACAAAGGTTACACGCTGGGAAGGGAGTCAATCATCGGTCTGCTGCAAGGGGGCAAGATAAAAGAGCTGATCTACGGGGCCAACGTGCTCGGGTTGATCATGATGGGGGCGCTGTCTGCCAGCTACGTCAAGATCACCTCGCCGCTGAAAATCAGCGCGTTGGAAGGCTCCGAAGTGGTGGTGCAACAGATCCTGGATTCCATCGCCCCCGGCCTGTTGCCGCTGGCTGCGGTGTTCTCAATCTACTTCTATCTGGTCAAAAAAGGGCCGCGCTATACCACCATTCTGCTTTCGGTGGTGGTACTGAGCGTGGTGTGTTCCCTGCTAGGCATTTTGTAATGGAGCAACGATGAATATTTATCAACGGCTCGGGCTGAAGCGGGTGATCAATGCCAGCGGCAAGATGACCCTCCTTGGTGTTTCTTCGGTGCCGAAAGACGTGATGGCGGCCACGGCCGAGGCGGCGTCAGCCTTTGTGGAAATTGATGCGCTGGTGGATCGCGTTGGCGAACTCATCTCTCAGCATACCGGTGCGCAAGACAGCTATGTGACCTCCTGCGCTTCCGCCGGGGTGGCTATTGCGGTTGCGGCAGCTATTACCCGAGGGGAGCCGGAGCGGGTGGCAATGATGCCATGCAGTGACGGTTTGGCGAATGAAATCGTCATGCTGCGTGGCCACAATATTGACTACGGTGCGCCGATCACCACCGCTATCCGACTGGGCGGCGGTAAGGTGGTTGAGGTGGGGCAAAGCAATCTGGCGGCCCGCTGGCAACTGGCAAAAGCCGTCACAGCGCAGACGGCGGCACTGTTTTACGTCAAGTCGCATCACTGTGTGCAAAAGGGCATGGTTGCGCTGAGCGATTTTGTCGCCGTGGCCCGCGATGCCGGGTTGCCGCTGATTGTTGATGCGGCCGCAGAAGAAGATTTGCGGGCTTATGTGGCAGCCGGGGCCAACATGGTGGTTTACAGCGGAGCTAAAGCGTTGGATGCACCGACCTCCGGTTTTGTTACCGGCGATCGGCAATGGATCGCCTGCTGCAAAGCCCAGCATAACGGCATTGCGCGAGCGATGAAAATCGGTAAAGAGAACATGGTGGGGCTGGTGATGGCGTTGGATCATTATCAGCAGCATCAGCCGGACTGGAGCCGCCAACTACCGGCGCTGCGCGATCTGGCACAGCAAATATCCGCGTTGCCTGGCCTACAGGCTGAAATTGAACAGGATGAAGCCGGGCGAGCGATTTATCGGGTGCGGGTAAACGTGGACGCTTCCAGGCTAGGATTAACCGCCTATCAGGTGGAAGAGCAACTGCGCACTGGCGAGGTGGCGATTTACACCCGCCATTACTGGCTGAATCAGGGCGTCTTCAGCTTCGATCCACGGGCGCTGCGCGACGACGATTTTGCGTTGATTGTGGCGCGGCTGACGGAAATTGTGCAACAGGCCAGGGGGCAACATGCAACAGCTTGATTTTTACCAGGGGCGAGTGGCCATCAACGTGCTGGCCAAAGATATCCCTAACGCATTGCAGGTACACCATGCCGCCGAAGGACATGCCGCTATCGGTGTGATCTCGGCGCAGTTTACCAACGTGGAACAGGGTGTGGCCGAGGTGAAGCGCTGGATGGAGCACATCCCGGCGATTTCCGTTGGTTTGGGGGCGGGGTCAGCGGCACAGTTTTATAAGGCGGCAATGATTGCGGCGGCCACCGCGCCCGCACACGTCAACCAAACCTTCACCGGCTGTGGTTTTGCAGCAGGTGCATTGGCAGCCCGAGGCATCAGCAATACCTGCATTAATGCCTTGATCTCGCCTACCGGCACGCCAGGGAAGGTGATCATTTCCACCGGGGTTCACAGCAGCCAAGGCGAGCCTGCCGTGGTGAGTTGTGACAGCGCGGTGCGTATGATCCTCGATCTGGGGGGGCACGCGGCCAAATTTTTCCCGATGGGCGGCTTATCGTCGTTGGCAGAACTGCGCGCATTGGCGGAAAGTTGCGTACGCAATGGCATGACCATGATCGAACCCACCGGCGGGATCGATACGCGAAACTTCCTGCCAATACTGGAAACCTGCCTTGACGCCGGAGTCGCAAAGGTGATGCCACACGTTTACAGTTCCATCATCGATCCGCACAGCGGAGAGACCCGTGCCGAAGAGGTCGCATCGCTGCTGGAAGGCATCAAACAGATCCTGCGCTAAGGTGCGTGGCGCCTGAATCTGCCGCACTTACAGGCTGCCGAAAATCTTGTAAGGCTCAGGTGAAAACCCGAGCCTTTTTTAATTTTTAAAAACATTAAGGTTCTTATTTATAAACCATTTTTTTTCGCTAAATGTGAAAACGGCGGTTTGCTTTCTGATTTTCGCTATGGTAAAACTAATGCAGTTGAAAATTTTACATTCATGAGGATATTGGGCAAATCGCACGGTGTGCGGCTGAAGATAGAGAATAATTATGATGAAACTTAATAGAACGCCTCTCAGAACATCTTGTTGCCAACTTTTCCTTTCTGCCATTCTTGCCAGTGAGCATCACTGGTGTAGCGAGCTATAGCGTCTTTCTCCCTTAACCGGTGCTGATGACTGGGTTCGCACCCCGTCGTTTGGCGTTGCCGGGCAAACTTCTTTAATACGTTTGGGTAGGTTTATCCCCAGAGATTTCTATATCTCAAGCGCCGCCGTGCGCCTGTTTGATGAGATAGATTGGGATAAATACGCCTTTGCGTGCGTGATTCGCCGTTTGGGAGAAAAATTATGATTTATTGGATCTTTTTAGGCTTTGCCATTACCGCCGAAATTATCGGCACCCTGTCCATGAAATACGCTAGCGTCAGCGGCGGTATGACCGGACACATCGTCATGTACGTGATGATCACCTTGTCTTACATCATGCTGTCATTAGCGGTAAAACGTGTGGCCCTGGGCGTTGCTTACGCCTTATGGGAAGGGATCGGTATCCTGTTTATTACCCTGTTTAGCGTGATGCTGTTTGATGAGCCAATCTCTGCGCTGAAAGTGCTGGGTCTGGTGGCGTTGATTGCCGGGATCCTGCTGGTGAAATCTGGCACCCGCAAGCCACGAAAACAGGTCAGCCCACGAGGTGACAACCATGCAACAGCTTGAGTTGTACCACATTGGGTTTCTGGCTTTGGCCATCGTACTGGAGATTGTGGCCAACATCTTTCTGAAGATGTCTAACGGTTTTAGCCGAGTTTGGCTGGGGCTGTTGTCTCTGGTGTCGGTATTAGGGGCGTTCAGTGCGCTGGCGCAGGCGGTGAAGGGCATCGATCTTTCGGTGGCTTATGCGCTGTGGGGCGGTTTCGGTATTGCTGCCACCATCGCTGCCGGTTGGATCCTGTTCGGTCAACGGCTCAATGCCAAAGGCTGGATGGGGCTGGCCCTGTTATTGACGGGGATGGTCATCATCAAACTGGCTTAACAGCCAAACAAAAACCGCAGGTATCTACTCTTGGATTAAGGGTATGACCTGCGGTTTTTTATTTTACAGCGCTGCGATGATCTTGATTTCAACTTTGTATTTAGGATTCATCAGACGCGCTTCTACGGTACAACGTACCGGCGCGCTGCCTGCAACAACCCAGGCATCCCAGGCGGCATTCATGGCGGCAAAATCATCGCCGTTGGCCAGGAAAATGGTGGCGTCTAAAATCCGGCTCTTGTCCGAACCCACTCGCTCCAACAGCACATCGATAGCGGCCAAGGTGTTGGCGGTTTGCGCCGTAGCGTCATCGTCCAGATTTTCCGGGACGCTGGTGTAATAAACGGTGTCATTGTGGATCACCGCTTCTGACCAGCGCTGTGCCGGATCAATTCGTTCGATATTCATGCAATTATCTCCTTATCATCAACGTCATAAGCGTATCACAGCCGGGAACGGATGTGTGTGTGGATAAAGTCGGTGGTAGCGGCGTGGCAGGCTTGGCATAATCACCGCTGAATGATACCGGCAGAGAGATAGCGTGGCAGACGATTTCGCACCAGAAGGCGCACTAGCGCAGGCAATTAAAGGGTTCAAACCCCGTGAACCGCAAAGATTGATGGCAGAGGCGGTAACGGAAGCCATCAATTTCAAACAGGAACTGGTCGTCGAGGCAGGAACCGGCACCGGTAAAACCTACGCCTATCTGGCACCGGCGCTGCGTTCAAAGCGCAAGGTGATTATTTCCACCGGCTCCAAGGCCTTGCAGGATCAGCTTTACGCTCGCGATCTGCCCACCGTGGCCAAGGCATTAAAATATAAAGGCAAGCTGGCGCTGCTGAAGGGGCGTTCCAACTATCTGTGCCTGGAACGTCTGGAGCAGCAATCCATGGCCGGTGGCGAACTGGCTGGCCAGACTCTGATCGATCTGGTGCGGCTGCGCAGTTGGTCAACCCTGACGGAAGAAGGGGATATCAGCTCGTGCAGCGATGTGGCGGAAGACAGCTTTGTCTGGCCATTGGTGACCAGCACCAACGATAACTGTCTGGGAAGCGATTGCCCACTATATAAAGAGTGCTTCGTGGTCAAGGCCCGACGCCGGGCAATGGATGCCGATGTGGTGGTGGTTAACCATCACCTGTTTCTGGCGGATATGGTGGTCAAGGAGGGCGGTTTTGCCGAACTGATCCCGGAAGCGGACGTGATGATCTTCGACGAAGCGCATCAGATCCCGGATATCGCCAGCCAATACTTCGGCAAGCAGCTGACCAGCCGCCAACTGATGGATCTGGCCAAAGACATTACCATTGCCTACCGCACCGAGGTACGCGATAGCGCACAGTTGCAAAAGAGCGCCGATCGCCTTAGCCAGAGTACGCAGGATTTCCGTTTAGCGCTGGGGGAACCGGGTTTTCGCGGCAACCTTCGTGAGGTGCTTTCTCAACCTAACGTCCAGCGCGCCTTGCTGCTGCTCGATGATGCGTTGGAACTGTGTTACGACGTGGTCAAGCTTTCCCTTGGCCGTTCGGCGTTGCTGGATGCCGCCTTCGAGCGTGCTACGCAGTTCCGCACCCGTCTTAAGCGGCTCAAAGAGGTTAACGAACCCGGCTTCAGCTATTGGTATGAATGTAACTCACGCAGTTTTGTGTTGGCGCTGACGCCATTGACAGTATCAGACCGCTTCCGCGAGATGCTGGATGAAAAGCCGGGCAGCTGGATTTTCACCTCGGCAACGCTGTCGGTGAATGAGCAAATGGGCCACTTTACCGATCGCTTGGGGCTGAATAAGGCCAAAACACTATTGTTACCCAGCCCGTTTGACTATGCCAATCAGGCGCTGCTATGCGTGCCACGTTTCCTGCCTTCGCCGAATCAACCTGGTGGCGCACGTCAGCTGGCCCGAATGCTGCGGCCAATGATTGAGGCCAACCGGGGCCGCTGTTTCTTCCTCTGCACTTCGCATCAGATGATGCGTGAGCTGGCCGAAGAGTTCCGCGCCACCTTGACGCTGCCGGTGCTGTTGCAAGGGGAAACCAGCAAGGGTCAACTATTGGCGCAGTTTGTCGAAGCGGGCAACGCGTTACTGGTGGCAACCAGCAGCTTCTGGGAAGGGGTGGACGTGCGCGGTGATGCGCTCTCCTGCGTGATTATCGATAAGCTGCCGTTTACCTCGCCGGACGATCCTTTGCTGAAGGCGCGCATTGAAGATTGCCGTTTACGCGGTGGTGACCCGTTCAACGACGTGCAACTGCCGGATGCTGTGATTACGCTCAAGCAGGGGGTTGGCCGTCTGATCCGCGATACTGACGATCGGGGCGTGCTGGTGATTTGTGATAACCGCCTGGTGATGCGTCCTTATGGTGAGGTGTTCCTCAACAGCCTGCCGCCAACGCCGCGTACCCGCGATCTGGCGCAGGCTATTGCCTTCCTCAAGGGTGAATAGGCGCGACTTCCGGGGTGTGCTACAATGCGCGCCCTGTATGAAACCACTGATATTTCCCGCCTGAGGTTTGGCATGTCCACGCGAATTTTAGCGATCGATACGGCGACGGAAGCATGTTCTGTCGCTATCTGGAATCAAGGCGAAGTTCACGCCCTGTTTGAACTGTGCCCACGCGAGCACACCCAGCGCATTTTGCCGCTGGTGCAGCAGGTGCTGGCCGAATCCGGATTATCCCTTTCACAACTCGATGCCTTGGCCTTTGGCCGTGGCCCTGGGAGCTTTACCGGCGTGCGTATCGGTATTGGTATTGCCCAGGGGCTGGCGCTCGGCGCCGAACTGCCGATGCTCGGGATTTCCACGTTGCAAACCATGGCGCAAGGCGCTTGGCGCATAACGGGTGCACAACGAGTGTTGGCAGCGATCGATGCCCGCATGGGCGAGGTCTACTGGGGCCAGTTTGAACGCCAGCTTGACGGCCAGTGGCTCGAAAGCGCAGGGGAAGCGGTGCTGTCTCCACAGCAGGCTCTGGAGCGTGCGCAGCACTTGCAAGGCGATTGGGCCCATGTGGGGACCGGGTGGCAAACCTATCCAGATTTGGTTGCTGGTTCCTCACTGAACGTTACCGACGGGAAAATGCTGTTGCCGCAGGCCGAAGATATGCTGCCTCTGGCGCTACAAGCCTGGCAACAAGGCCTGGCGGTCAACGTGGAAAATGCTGAGCCGACCTATTTGCGTAACGAAGTCACCTGGAAGAAGCTACCGGGACGCGAATAGTTTCCTATAGTTAATCTAAAGTTGCCGCCGATAGAAAACAGCTCCGCCTGCAACTTGCACTGATGAACGTTGTCGAAGTTACAGCTAATTCAGGAGATTGCGATGATCTTAACCCGTACTGTGAGTAAAAAGCTGTTAACGCTGGCAATCGCAAGCAGCGTGTTGGCGCTCTCTGGTTGTGTGACCATTCCGGATGCTATCCAAGGCACCAGCCCAACGCCGGTCGATCGACTGTCAATGGTGCAAAACGCGCCGAAACAGTTTACCGGTGCGGAGGCACGCTTCGGCGGTACCGTGGTTGCGGTGGCTAATGAGCGTGGGCGTACCATACTGGAGATTGCGGCGGTGCCGCTGGATTCTGGCGCTCGCCCGATATTGGGAGAACCTTCGCAAGGCCGTTTGCTGGCCTCGGTTAACGGCTTCCTCGATCCGGTCGACTTCAGAGGGCAACTGGTCACCGTGGTTGGGCCGATCACCGGCCTACGGGACGGTAAGATTGGTATGACGCCTTACCGCTTTGTCACCATGGATGCGACCGGTTTCAAGCGTTGGCGCATCGCTCAGCAGATTGTGATGCCACCACAGCCTATGGGGCCGTGGGGCTGGCATAATGGCCCATGGGGCCCAGGTTGGGGCGGGGGTTATGGCTGGTATAATCCAGGTCCGGCACAGGTGCAGACTTTCGTTACGGAGTAAGGACGCAGATCTGAGGCTTCGGCAAGTAGGATGGTTTTTATACTTTAGGGCGGCTTAATGGCCGCCTTAACTTTTTTTGTTGTGCGGTTGCGTCGGCAATTAGTGACGTACATCGCAACCTGAATATTGTTTAAAACCCAAACTGGTACGCTGAGTTAAAATATTGTTAAAGTTTGGCTGCAATTTTGGGGGCTACGATGATAATTAGTAATGATTTCAGGAGTAATAGCTTGGAAAAGGTCTGGTTAAAACGTTACCCGGCGGATGTTCCGGCGGAAATCGATGCCGATCAATACTCATCCCTGATCGAAATGTTTGAGAATGCGGTTGCCCGTTACGCGGATCAACCCGCCTTTATCAACATGGGTGAGGTGATGACCTTCCGCAAGCTGGAAGAGCGCAGCCGAGCGTTTGCCGCCTACCTGCAAAACGAGTTGGGGCTGAAGAAGGGCGACCGCGTGGCGTTGATGATGCCCAACCTGTTGCAATACCCGATCGCTCTGTTCGGTATTTTGCGGGCGGGGATGGTGGTGGTTAACGTCAACCCGCTGTATACCCCCCGTGAGTTGGAACATCAACTGAACGACAGCGGTGCCAGCGCGATTGTCATCGTTTCCAATTTTGCCCATACCTTGGAAAAGGTGGTGTTCAAAACCCAGGTTAAACACGTCATTCTGACCCGTATGGGCGATCAGCTTTCCGCAGCCAAAGGCACGTTGGTCAACTTTGTGGTGAAGTACATCAAGCGGCTGGTGCCCAAGTACGACCTGCCGGATGCCATCTCGTTTCGCAGTGCGTTGCAGCGTGGCCGCCGCCTGCAATACGTGAAGCCAGATATTATCAATACCGATCTGGCATTCCTGCAGTATACCGGCGGCACTACCGGCGTGGCGAAAGGGGCGATGCTGACCCACCGCAACATGCAGGCCAACCTGGTACAGGCCAAGGCGGCTTATGTGCCGTTACTGCGTGAAGGGCAGGAGTTGGTGGTTACCGCTTTGCCGCTGTATCACATCTTTGCGTTGACGGTGAACTGCCTACTGTTTATCGAGTTAGGCGGCCGTAGCCTGCTGATCACCAATCCACGTGATATTCCGGGCTTGGTGAAGGAGCTGGCAAAATATCCGTTCAGCGCCATGACCGGGGTAAATACCCTGTTTAATGCGCTCTTGAACAATGAAGATTTCCAGAAGCTCGACTTCTCCACGCTGCGGCTTTCCGTTGGCGGAGGGATGTCGGTGCAGAGGTCGGTGGCGGAAAAGTGGGAAAAGTTGACCGGCCATCATTTGCTGGAAGGCTATGGGCTGACGGAGTGCTCTCCACTGGTCTCTGGCAACCCGCATGATTTGAAACACTACAGCGGCAGCATCGGCCTGCCGGTGCCATCTACCGATATCCGGTTGGTGGATGATGACGGTAAAGATGTGCCGGTCGGTCAACCCGGTGAACTTTGGGTCAAAGGGCCGCAAGTTATGTTAGGCTATTGGCAACGCCCTGAGGCGACGGACGAAGTGTTGCGCGATGGCTGGCTGGCGACCGGGGATGTCGTTACCGTGGATGATGAGGGCTTTATCCGCATCGTTGACCGTAAGAAAGATATGATCCTGGTTTCTGGTTTTAACGTCTATCCGAACGAGATCGAAGAGGTCGTTAGTCAGCATCCGAAAGTGCTGGAATGTGCGGCCATCGGGGTACCCAGCGATGCTTCGGGTGAAGCGGTGAAGATTTGTGTGGTGAAGAAAGATCAGACACTCACCAAAGAAGAGCTGCTAACCCATTGCCGTCGGCACCTGACAGGGTATAAAGTGCCAAAAATTGTTGAGTTCCGTGACGAGTTGCCGAAGTCGAACGTCGGCAAGATCTTACGACGGGAACTGCGTGACGAACAGAAAAAGCCCAAGGCTGCGGATGCCGCCTAGGCTAATCGTTACTGCTCCTTTTCAACAGCGCCGGTGAATAGCCGGCGTTGTTGTGTTTGAATCATGAAAACGACCAAGAGAATGATGTTTTGAATTATCAGTTGATCACTACCGACGCCGGATTGCAGCAGGTCTGCGAGCAGGCAAGAAACTACGCCCAGGTGGCGCTGGATACCGAGTTCGTCCGCACGCGTACCTATTATCCGCAGTTAGGCCTGATCCAGTTATATGATGGTGAACAACTTTCCCTGATCGATCCGCTCCCCATCAAGCAGTGGCAACCCTTTATCGACCTGCTGGCCGATACTGCCGTCGTGAAATTCCTGCACGCTGGTAGCGAGGATCTGGAGGTGTTTCTAAACGCTTTCAAGACGCTGCCGACGCCGATGGTCGACACCCAAATCCTGGCGGCCTTCAGCGGCCATACGCTGTCCTGTGGCTTTGCCAAGCTGGTGACGGAGTATATGCAGGTCGATCTCGATAAGAGTGAATCGCGTACCGACTGGCTGGCTCGGCCATTGACCGAGCGCCAATGTGTTTATGCCGCGGCTGATGTGTTCTACCTGTTGCCAATGGCCAAGCAGCTGGTGCAGGAGACCGAAGAGGCGGGTTGGACCGCGGCAGCCGATAACGAATGCTGTTTGCTCTGCCAACGGCGCAGTGAGGCGCTGGCGCCGGAATTGGCCTATCGCGAAATTACCAATGCCTGGCAGTTACGTCCGCGCCAGTTGGCTTGCCTGCAAAAATTGGCTGAATGGCGCCTGCGTCAGGCGCGCGAACGCGATCTGGCGGTGAACTTTGTGGTGCGTGAAGAGAACCTGTGGGCCGTGGCGCGCTATATGCCGGGTTCACTGGGTGAACTGGAGGCGCTGGGGCTGAGTGGCCCGGAGATCCGCTATCATGGCAAAACCCTGGTGGCGCTGGTGGCGCAAGCGAATGCTCTGGAAGAATCAGCCTTGCCGGCACCGTTGAGTAACCTGGTCGATCATCCTGGCTATAAGAAAGTGTTCAAGGAGATTAAGGCTGCCATTACGTTGGTGAGTGAGCAGAGTGGCCTTAGCGTCGAACTGCTGGCTTCGCGGCGGCAGATTAACCAGTTGCTGAATTGGCACTGGAAATTGAAAGAGAGCGAGTCGCTGCCTGAGTTAATCAGTGGTTGGCGTGGTGAGCTATTAGCCGCGCCGTTGCAGGCGATCCTACAGGATTATTAATCGTTAAAGATCAGGCGGGGCAGTTTAAATCAAACTGTTCCGTTTCATCTCGCTAAAAATAAAGCGAAGAAAATCTTAATCGCCAGCATTCACCATAAAGAAAGTGGTGTCAAAAAGAACTGAGAGTTGTCTCAATAGCGCGGAGTTTTTATTTTTGCGGGCGCGTTTATAACTGGACGAATATACAGTGACCCCCTGTATAAAAATATACAGGAGGCACTCATTGCATCGCAATCATTTAGGTGTTTCTTCCGATTCCGGTAGCGTCACGTTAAGTTCAAGTACCGAAATATCGTCCCCTTTCTGCTCGAATTGCACGTGCAGCATTTCGGGGTCGATCTGAATGTATTTACAAATTACCGCTAGAATATCGCGCTTTAAATCAGGCAGATAGTGGGGTTCGCTGTCCCCACGACGACGTTCTGCGACGATAATCTGTAGCCGTTCCTTGGCTACACTGGCTGTTGATTTTTTGCGGGACAGAAAGAAGTCTAACAGAGCCATGGTTTATCCCCCAAAAAGGCGTTTCAGGAAGCCCTTTTTCTCTTCTTCGATGAAGCGGAACGGGCGTTCTTCCCCTAACAGGCGGTGAACGGTATCGTCATAGGCCTTACCGGCATCGGACTCACTATCAAGAATAACAGGTTCACCCTGGTTAGAGGCACGTAATACCGACTGATCTTCCGGGATCACGCCAAGCAGCGGGATACGCAGGATTTCCAGCACGTCTTCCATGCTCAACATGTCACCACGGCTGACGCGGCCCGGGTTGTAACGGGTTAGCAGCAGATGTTCCTTGATCGGGGATTCCCCTCTCTCGGCACGGCGCGATTTGGAAGCCAGAATGCCCAGGATACGGTCGGAGTCACGTACTGAAGACACTTCCGGGTTGGTGGTGATGATGGCTTCATCGGCAAAATACAGCGCCATCAAGGCACCGGATTCGATCCCCGCAGGTGAGTCGCAAACCACAAATTCGAAGGCCATCTCGTCAAGATCGCTGAGGATTTTTTCCACGCCTTCACGGGTCAGTGCGTCTTTGTCACGGGTTTGCGAAGCGGGCAGAATGTAGAGGTTGTCGGTGCGCTTGTCTTTGATTAACGCCTGGTTCAGCGTGGCGTCACCTTGGATAACGTTCACGAAATCGTAAACTACCCGGCGCTCACATCCCATGATGAGGTCAAGATTACGCAGACCGATATCAAAGTCGATCACCACGGTTTTCTTGCCATTCTGGGCCAAGCCGGTCGCAATGGCCGCACTTGATGTGGTCTTGCCAACGCCCCCTTTACCCGATGTAACAACAATAATGCGTGCCATGAAATGGATTCCTTGTCAAAAGGGCTTAATTTAAAGGTTGTATGGTTAAAGCATTATCCAACAGGCTGAGCCTTGCTGCCTGCCCGAGGTACTCGGACGGGATTTGATCGCTCAACCAGTACTGCCCTGCGATAGAGACTAGCTCAGCACCCAGGTGCGTGCAAAAAATCTGACACTGGGTATCGCCAGAGGCGCCAGCCAGTGCACGGCCACGCATGCTACCGTAAATATGAATATTGCCGTCGGCAATCAGTTCGGCACCGGCGCTGACGCTATTGGTGACGATCAAATCGCTGTTACGGGCGTAAATCTGTTGACCTGAACGGACAGGAGTACTGATGATGCGCGTTTTGGCTGGAGCATTATCAGGCACTGGCGCTTGCGGGGCCGCCTTCTGGCCTTTGCCTTCATTGAGCAGTGGCAAACCGGCGCGGGCGATGGACCGTTTCTGCCGCTCATCTTTGCAACCGCTGATGCCGACCACGCGCAGCCCAGCCGCAGTGACAGCCCGTTGAATTTCTTTCCAGTCTGCGTCGCCGTTCAGCGTTGCAACATTAATAACAACAGGGGCATTTTTGAGAAAAGCTGGCGCTTGTTCCACCTTTTCTTGCAGTGCCTGGCGTATTACCTCGGGTTCGCAATTATGTAAATGAACCACCGATAGGGTAAAACTGCTGCCTTTTAGCTCAATTGGCGATTGTGACATCTATCCTGACTCAGTCTCAGCAACTTAAATCCCCGGAATACCACTCGGGGTGCGATATTCCGAAGTACTATAAGCATGTTATAGTCAGAGTTATATCCAGGCAAGACGCTGCCTCAATTAAATAGAGTTTTAAAAATGTTTTGTGTCATCTATAGAAGTGCCAAGCGCGATCAGACTTATCTTTATGTCGAAAAAAAAGACGATTTCTCTCGGGTGCCGGAAGATCTGATGAAAAGTTTTGGCACTCCGCAGTATGCCATGATGCTGTCGCTCGATGGGCGTAAGAAATTGGCCTCAGCGGATATCGAGAAGGTGAAAGAAGCCCTAAAACAGGAAGGGTTTTATCTGCAGTTCCCACCGCCAGTGGAAAACCTATTAAACCTTCATTTGTCTGACGCCAAAAAATAACCGGGCGTCGATTTTCAACCCTGTGTTAACGCCAGCTTTTAAGCATCATCTGCATCTGGCGGCAGGTTGTCACAGGTAGGGAAAATCATGAAGAAGATGTCGATGATGCTAACGCTGCTCCTTTTGGCTGGCTGCGTTAAACAGGTGGCGGCGGCTCCCGCGCCAGCTACGCAGCCAACCGGGAGCACGCTGGCAGAAACCGGGCGTGATCCGGCGGAGTTCCCGGCCTATGTGGAACAACTGAAGCGGCGTGCCATCAAGCAGGGTATACCTGCGGCTACCGTTGAGAAAGCCTTTGCCAACGCGCATTTTGTCGATCGGGTGATTAATGCCGATCGCAATCAGTTAGAGAAGAAAATCACACTGGATGATTACCTTAGCCGTGTGCTGCCCGCGTGGAAGCTCCAGCGGGGCCGCGAGATGCGTCAGCAATATCAGCCACGGCTGGCGCGAGTGACGGCGCGTTATGGCGTCCCAGAACAATACATTGTCGCGCTATGGGGTTTGGAAAGCGCCTTTGGCAAGATACAGGGTAAGGAAGACGTCGTTTCTGCGTTGGCGACGCTGGCGTTTGAAGGCCGGCGCGAAGCGTTCTTTACCAAACAGCTGATGGCGGCCTTAAAGATTATTGAGCAGGGCCACGTTGATGCGGGCAACCTGAAAGGATCCTGGGCGGGGGCGATGGGGCAGAGCCAGTTTATGCCAACCTCGTTTTTGACCTATGCCGCTGACGGGGACGATGACGGTAAAATAGATATCTGGAATAATCTTGACGATGTGTTTGCCTCCACCGCCAACTACCTGGCTACCGAAGGCTGGCAGCCTGGGGTTGGTTGGGGCCGTGAAGTCAAACTGCCCGCGCAATTCAATGCTGAACAGTTGGGGTTGAAAGACGCCCAGGGGCATCGCGAGGAACAGTGGGCGGCTAAAGGGGTGGTGTTAGCGGATGGTTCACCTTTACCAGCCTCTGGCTTGCGTAGTTGGGTGATTGCTCCAGATGATATGCAAGGACGCGCATTCCTGGTTTATGATAACTTCCGTACTCTCATGCACTGGAATCGTTCGTATTATTTCGCGATCAGCGTGGGAATGATGGCCGACGGTATCGGTCAATAGGTCGGTAACTACCAGGTGCCTGTCATGGCACCCCGTACGTATCATGGGCTGAGGTTATCTGGCCCCTACACTGTGGTTGGGAGAGGCGGTATGTATCAACATAGAGACTGGCAAGGAGCGTTGCTTGATTTCCCGGTAAGCAAAGTGGTTTGCGTAGGCAGCAACTACAGCGATCACATCAAGGAGATGGGGAGTGTCACCCCGCCTGAGCCGGTGTTGTTTATCAAACCTGAAACGGCATTGTGTGATATTCGTCAACCGGTAGCGATCCCCAAGGGGCTGGGGTCGATTCATCATGAAGTCGAGTTGGCGGTGCTGATTGGCACCCCGTTAAAGCAGGCCAATGAAGATCGCGTGGCCCGTGCCATTGCAGGTTATGGAGTGGCGCTGGATTTGACCTTGCGTGATCTGCAGGCAGGGTTCAAGAAGGCGGGTCAACCTTGGGAAAAAGCCAAGGCATTTGATGGCTCTTGCCCGATTTCCGGCTTTATTCCCGTGGCTGAATTTGGCGATCCGCAAAATGCCGAGCTGTCTTTGTCGATCAATGACGAACTGCGCCAGCAGGGCAATACTCGCGATATGATCAACCCCATTTTGCCGCTGATTGCCTATATGAGCCGTTTCTTTACGCTGCGTGCGGGCGACATCATTCTGACCGGTACTCCTCAAGGGGTTGGGCCAATGGTTTCCGGCGATATGCTGAAAATCTCGCTTAACGGTAAGACCCTGAGCACCCGAGTGATTTAATCCCGCTTTATTTTTCTGCCTGTCGGGCCTTCTGGGTGTTGCAGGCAGAAACCTCTTTGGTACCTTACACTGTAACTATCCACGTTGGATGTCGTTGCGGCAGGCAGGGGCAGCCGGGGAAACGTTTCCTTTTGCGCTGAGTGTCTATATAGTGTGCCCCCTTGAACCTGCTTGCAGGTGGTTTGTTCATTTACCTATTTTCGGAAGTCGATATGTCACAACTCCCTTTTTGGCAACAGAAGACGCTGGACGAAATGTCTGAGGCAGAGTGGGAATCGCTGTGCGACGGATGTGGGCAATGCTGTCTGAACAAGCTGATCGATGAAGATACCGATGAGATTTACTTCACCAACGTGGCCTGCGATCAGCTCAATATCAAATCCTGCCAGTGCCGCAACTACGAGCGCCGCTTTGAGTTGGAAGAAGACTGCATCAAGCTGACGCGCGAAAATCTCACCACGTTCGACTGGCTGCCGCCAACCTGCGCCTATCGCCTTATTGGCGAGGGTAAACCCTTGTTCGACTGGCACCCGTTGGTCAGCGGATCAAAAGCGGCAATGCACGGTGAGCGCATTACCGTACGCCATATCGCGGTGCGTGAAAGCGAAGTCGTGGATTGGCAGGACCACATTCTCAACAAACCTAGCTGGGCCAGGTAAGTGATGGTATGTGTAAATAAGCTAATTAGCTGTATTGAATAGTGTTACAGGTGGGAGTCATGCAGAACGCCGACACGCCGTGAACCCGTCCATGGGGGCTCGTAAACGGCCGGTTAACCTGCAATGACTCCCACCTGTCTTAAGCTTAAGGTGTCGCGGTATTAAAGGCTGTCTGGGCAGTAGGCTTATCGCACCACCAAGACCGAGGTTTTGGCATACCTGACGACCGATGATGCCGTTGTGCCAAGCAAGAAGGTAGTGATACTTGGTCTGCGTGAACCGACAACGATCAAATCGGCGTTGATCTCATCTGCAAAATTCAAAATCCGATCCCGTGGCGCGCCAATCTCTACCGAACAGTGCACTCGGCCTTCCGGAATATCAAACGCCGTCACGGCTTTCTTTAACTCCGCCAGCGCAATCTGTATCCGCTCATCATCGCTGGGCAGCAAGCGCTCTGGGTGAGACAGCCCATATTCATAATAAGAGAGCATAGGGGAGAGTACGGCGAAGAAATGGATATGCGGGTAATCGATTTTTGCCAGTGAATTAATCGTGGGAATGACTTTCTGTGTTAACTCGATTTCAGCCAAATCAATGGGCGCTAATATAGTCTTGTACATACAACCTCCATAATGAGTAGGTGATGTGCATACTACTGCGTGATTAATATACCAAATTTGCTGCCCAAATGGGGTGACACAGATCGAAGTTATGGCCGATCCAGCGAATAACCTGCGGATCGGCTGAAAAGCCAGGCTTTCTATATCAATGGCTTGTGTAACAACTCTTGCAAGACGTTCAGCGGCGCATGCTGCGGGGTTTTCATGGCACTCACCGGTAAAATAAAGGTCTGTTCCAGCATATACTGCCCGGCCATGGCGGCATGGGGGGTTTGATCGGAAAAACAGATCCAGCTGCTTCCTGGGGGGAATTCAACCGCCTGCTGGGGGCCGCTTTCCTGGTAGTCTTTATCTGCCTTCATCGCATCGTGCATTTGCAGCATCAGGTGATCGTAGTGACTACGGCGCGTTTTGGTAATGCCAACTTTATCCTGCAACCAACTGGCAAAGGGCGAGTAACGCTTCAGGCGTGGCAGAAAACGTTGCGCCAATTCCGGGAACGGCTCCCCGACGCGCCACTGGCGGCTTTCACCATGAGGGTTGATGTTGGTGAATATGCGTAAAATACGGTTGCCATAATTGGGGCGCGAAGGGAACGCATCCACATGCAGGCGGCGGTCGTCCTTGCGCCATGAGGTCGTTGCTGTCCAGGCGGATATCGGATGCAGGCGCAGGCTATTGGTGGGCATTTGCACTGCGTGCCGATATTCGGGCAGGACGGAATTGATTAAATGCTGGCAGGCTTGATAGTGCCGAGCCAGTAATTTATGTACCGCTTCGCGTTTGGCCTCAACCGCAACTCCCGTCAGCTTTTGCTGTTCTGGCTGGTAGCTAATATTTTTGCGTTTTGGATCGACCAACTCTGGGGTGAGTAAGGTTTTTTCCGCGTCGGTCAGATTAAAGGCCAGATGAGGGAAATAGAGCACCTTGCCGCTTTCCAGCTCGGCTACGGCATCCAGAGTAGCAGAGGAGGTAGCATTCCAGTCTAAATAGGGCAGCGTCGTGATGGTTGATTGCAGATTGATTTTATTTTCTGACATAGTGATCCCTTGCTCAAAATACCCTGTCTATCTTATTGGCTGCGACTGTTCAGTGGTTGAGCGCCTGCAACCTTGGTAGACGTAGGCGTTTTATCATGCAGAGCATAGCCGAAATAGCGTGCTAACCGGGTGGTCAGGTTAAACAGAAGTTAAACGAGAGGGTAAATAAATCAGGGCGGATGAGGGGCGTGGCTTATATATGTCATCATTTTATTAGTATCCGCCCTAAAGTATTAATGCGGTGAATGAAAAACGGCCAATCAGTGATTAAGTGTAGCCAATATATCTGTGCTTGAAAGGGATGAATTGCCAAAGATTGGGCGATATATCGGCGGGGAAACGCAACAAAACTTAATGTTATGTAAATTACGTCGTAATCGCCTGGTGGACGCTTCTTTTTAAACAAAATCTTAGGTAGCTTGTCGGCACCTCCGCCTGTGATGAGAATGTGATGATGAAGATGGTACGCCTGTTTGCCGTGGCCGGAGTACTGATCGTGCTCGTGTATTACTTTACCCATACCTGATGTTGCTTGCCTACCACACACGATGCCATTGATTATCCAAACGGGCGCAGCATGCAGCGGCCCTACTCGGTAAACCTGGTGACAGGGTGTCAGTAGCAATAAAAAACGGCGCCCTAAGGCGCCGTTTTTGCGATGTTTTAGCGTTAGCGGCCAAACAGATCGCGTTTACGCTGGCGGACAAATTGGCTGAGCAGAACCACAATCCCAATAAGCAAATAGGCAGCAAAAATCCCCACCAGCCACTGTGGCATTTCCAACGACAGGAACTGCCACTGACGCACCGAGCAGTCACCCGAAGCGTGGAACACCGCAGGCGCCCATTTGTCTAGCGGCAGCCAGGATGGGAAGCTGACAAAGAAATCACAGGTATTAAACGGCGATGGATGCAGCTGGATCATCGTGTGTTTCCAGGCTAACTGCAGGCCTTCCCAGGCGCTGTATATCCACAGTAGGATCGCCACATAGCGTAGCGGCGACTTTGGTGCCAATGCACCAAGCAGCGACGCTCCCAAAATCCCGAACAGCGCGACACGTTCGTAAATACACATTACGCAAGGCTGTAACAGCATCACGTGCTGAAAATAGAGGGCGGCCAACTCCAGTACCAATGCAGTCAGAGCCAACAACAGCCAAGCACCGCGCCCCTGCGAGCAGCGGTTAAAGAATTGCAACATATCTATATTCTTCCATGCAGTAAGCAATTGAACCGGCAGTGTAAACCAATTCATCCCCGCTGCCAGCTATCTAACGACGATTCAGTGAAAAATATCGTCGTTTGTAGGGACGGTTATGGCGGCTAATGTGCAGCGATAGGAGCCACCGCGTCAAGCGGTAGCGGCATTAACCACTGCCATTGGGTAAACAGGTCCGTTACCGGTGCCAGGGTATGTTGCACACACAGCAGGCCGACCAGGGTCAGCACCACCGTGTAAGGCAATGCCATCCAGACCATACGGCCATAAGACAGACGTACCAACGGTGCCAGGGCTGAGGTTAGCAGGAACAGGAAAGCAGCCTGCCCGTTGGGTGTAGCCACCGAAGGCAGATTGGTGCCGGTGTTAATCGCTACCGCCAACAGTTCGAACTGTTGCAGTGAGATTGCTCCGTTCGCCAGTGCCGCCCGAGCCTCGTTAATGTAAACCGTACCGACAAAAACGTTATCAGAAACGGAAGAGAGCAGGCCGTTGAACAGATAAAACAGGGAAAGCTGTGAGCTCGGCGGTGCCTGTAGCACATAGTGGATCACCGGAGTAAACAGTTGCTGTTCAATGATCACTGCCACAACGGTGAAGAACACCGTCAGCAGCGCGGTAAAGGGCAGGGCTTCCTGGAAAGCCTTGCCGATCGCATGCTCATCGGTTACGCCGCACAGTGAGGTTGCCAAAATGATCACCGAGAGGCCAATCAGGCCCACCTCCGCCAGATGGAAGGCCAAGGCAATGACCAACCAGAGGCCGATTAACGCCTGTACCACCAACTTCATCTTTTCCTGGCGGCTACGCTTGGCCGTTGCCTGGCGATCGAACTCTTTTAGTACGCTACGCACCTGTTCCGGCAGTTTGGTGCCATAGCCGAATACCGCAAAACGTTCCACCAGCAGGCAAACCAACAGACCACAAACGAACACCGGCAGCGTGACGGGGGTCATGCGCAGGAAAAATTCGCCAAAGCCCCATCCGGCGCTTTTGGCGATGATCAGGTTCTGCGGCTCGCCCACCATGGTCATCACGCCCCCGAGAGCGGTGCCTACGCCCGCATGCATCAGCAGGCTGCGCAGAAAGCCGCGGAACTGTTCCAGCGTCTGTTTATGGTCGGCATCTTCCAGGCGACTATCGTCACTAATATCGATTTTCTGATTTGAGGCGACGTTATGGTAGATCGAATAAAAACCCGTGCCGACGCTGATCACTACCGCCACCACGGTCAGGGCATCCAGGAAGGCAGAGAGCAGTGCAGCGGCAACGCAGAAGGACAGCGATAACAGCATCTTTGAGCGGATGTTCAGCAGCAGTTTGGTAAACACAAACAGCAGCAACTGCTTCATAAAGTAGATGCCTGCCACCATAAACACCAGCAGCAATAACACCTCAAGATTACTGGCAATTTCCGCGCTGACGTGTGCGGGGCTGGTCATGCCGATCAAAACAGCCTCAATGGCCAGTAGTCCGCCGGGCTGTAGCGGGTAGCATTTCAGCGCCATCGCCAGCGTAAAGATAAACTCGATAACCAGTAGCCAGCCTGCCACGAAAGGGCTGACCAGGAAAAACACCAAGGGATTGATCACCAGAAAACTGATGATGGCCAGTTTGTACCAATCGGGGGACGCCCCGAGAAAGTTCTTTACCAATGCCGAGCGTATTGTCATATCCATGCTTGTTTTTGCGAAACCTTAAAGTGAGTTGGCTCGTCATACCCTAACAACGGCAGTGGGGCTGATGCAAACAAGGAAGCCCTAATAGCCTGAAATTTCGGCGAAGTGGTTTTTTTCATCTTTTTGCCAGCTTATGCACACTTTCGTTTATTGTTTTTGGCTCGCGCTATGTGATGCCCCGGCGATCTGGTATGATCTGCCGATTACAATTACTGATTATCGTCGTTACGGAACATCAAACACATGGTTATAAAGGCGCAGAGTCCTGCCGGTTTCGCGGAAGAGTATATTATTGAAAGTATTTGGAATAACCGCTTCCCTCCCGGCTCTATTTTGCCCGCGGAACGTGAGCTTTCAGAACTGATTGGCGTCACGCGCACCACATTACGTGAGGTTCTGCAGCGACTGGCCCGTGATGGCTGGCTGACTATTCAGCACGGCAAACCGACCAAGGTGAACAATTTTTGGGAAACCTCCGGCCTTAATATTCTGGAAACCCTGGCACGGCTCGATCACAACAGCGTACCGCAGCTGATCGATAATCTGCTGTCAGTGCGGACCAATATTGCCTCGATCTTTATCCGTGCGGCGGTGCGTAACCACCCGGAGCAGGCGCAGGAAGTGTTGGCGAAAGCGGCGCTGGTTGACGATCAGGCGGATGCCTTCAACCAGCTCGACTATGAAATTTTCCGTGGCTTGGCCTTTGCTTCGGGCAACCCTATTTATGGCCTGATCCTCAATGGCTTGAAAGGGCTGTATACCCGCGTTGGCCGTTATTATTTCTCCAACCCGGAAGCGCGCAAACTCGCACTGACCTTCTACAACAAGCTGTCTAGCCTGTGCCATGAGAAGATGTACGATCAGGTGATGGATTGCGTGCGTAACTACGGTAAAGAGAGTGGGGCCATTTGGCAGAGCATGCAGGGCACTATGCCAAGCGATCTGACCGAAGCGCGTCGTTAATTCGCGTTATTCACGTAATCAGAGAGTTGAAGGGGCGCTGCATGCGCCCCTTTGTCATATTGCTGCTTTATAACGCGTTGGGTCTTGGTGGGCAGCGATCCAGCAACTCAACGCTGCCATCTTCGTTTTGCTGCTCCAGAATAATGTCGAACCCCCACAGACGATGCAGATGCTTCATCACCTCTCGGCGGCTTTTATCCAATGGTGCCCGGTCCTGTGGAATATAGCGCAGCGTTAATGAACGGTCGCCACGCAGATCCACATTCCAGACCTGAATATTGGGCTCGTGGTTACTCAGGTTGTACTGAGCCGACAGCTCCTGACGTATCGCCCGGTAGCCCGCTTCGTTATGGATCGCTGAAATCTCCAGGTAATTGTTGCGATCGTCATCCAGCACGGTAAACAAGCGGAAATCACGCATCACCTTTGGTGACAGGAACTGGCTGATAAAGCTCTCATCCTTGAAGTCACGCATGGCGAAGTGCAGGGTATCCAACCAGTCCTTGCCGGCGAAATCCGGGAACCAGTAGCGATCTTCTTCGGTCGGCGACTGACAGATCCGTTTGATATCCTGGAACATGGCAAAGCCAAGCGCGTACGGGTTGATACCGTTGTAGTATTGGCTGTTGTACGGTGGTTGGTAGACCACATTGGTATGGCTATGCAAGAACTCGAGCATAAAGCGATCCGTCACGCGCCCTTCGTCATACAGGTGGTTAAGGATGCTGTAATGCCAGAAGGTGGCCCAGCCCTCGTTCATCACCTGCGTCTGTTTTTGCGGGTAGAAATACTGGCTTACCTTACGCACGATGCGCAGCACTTCACGCTGCCAGGATTCCAGCAACGGGGCGTTTTTCTCCATAAAGTAGAGAATGTTTTCCTGCGGCTCCCGTGGGAAACGCACGGCCTGTTCCGGCAGGGCTTCGCGATCGACTCGCGGCAAGGTTTTCCACAGCGAGTTGACCTGACTTTGCAGATACTCCTCACGGCTCTTTTGGCGGGCTTTTTCTTCCACCAGCGAGATTTTTTGTGGCCGTTTGTAGCGATCGACCCCGTAATTCATCAGCGCATGGCAAGAGTCCAGCAGCTTTTCTACTTCTTCCACGCCATAGCGTTCCTCACACTCGCTGATGTAATGGCGGGCGAACAGCAGATAATCGACGATCGAACTGGCGTCCGTCCAACTGCGGAATAGATAGTTATTTTTGAAAAACGAGTTGTGCCCATAGCAGGCATGAGCCATAACCAGTGCTTGCATGGTGATGGTGTTTTCTTCCATCAGATAGGCAATACACGGGTTGGAGTTGATCACGATCTCATAGGCCAACCCCTGCTGGCCATGCTTATAGCGCTGCTCGGTTTCGATGAACTTTTTACCGAATGACCAGTGGGTATAGTTGATCGGCATCCCGACGCTGGAATAGGCATCCATCATCTGCTCGGAGGTGATGACCTCGATCTGATGCGGATAGGTGTCGAGCCGGTAATGTTTGGCAACCCGGTCAATCTGTTCCAGATATACCTGCAACAGGTCGAATGTCCAGTCCGGTCCATCGCTCAGACGTTTATCTTCCTTAACCTTTTTCTGTGTCGAAGTAGTCATCAGCGCACCCTCGTTATGAACGGCGTCGGCTCTTTTGGCAGACCCTTTAACAATGATAGTCCAAGTCGTAATAAATCGTTTGAAATCATCCGTGCTGAGCACTGATAACCACTTGGGGTAGCTACGCGTAAGCCAGCTTTGCGGCCTGTGGCGGCACTCAACCAGGCATTCGAACCGTGAGGCAGAGGAAACTGATGTGTAATGGTCATGGTTGGAATTATTCGCCTGAAGTATTTAATTTAAAAGATTTATATTCTGCAATGCGTAGGTTGTCATTGCCTGTACAACTGGAGATTTTCGCTGATGTGTTCGGGGGATGAATAGCCTGTTTTATCGGCAAAATGCGCTTTAACAGTATCTTATCGTTATTTTTTATCCGCTATTGCCAAAGCCGGGCGCATCAACGATAAAATAATTGTGAATATTGTCACGATTAATAAACGATTTGTTGAGTAGTTTTTTCCACTGAGTTAATTTCCTGTTATTGGTAGATTGTGCTTTATCGATCCTTGAGCTGGAGTCAGCGATGAGAGTGGTTATTTTAGGTAGCGGAGTGGTAGGGGTTGCCAGTGCCTGGTATTTGGCAAAAGCGGGCCATGAGGTGACGGTGATCGATCGTCAACCCGGGCCAGCCTTGGAAACCAGTGCGGCCAATGCCGGGCAAATATCTCCAGGTTACGCCGCACCTTGGGCAGCACCTGGGGTACCGTTGAAGGCGATCAAATGGATGTTCCAACGTCACGCGCCGTTGGCAGTCCGCCTCGATGGCAGCAGTTTCCAACTGCGTTGGATGTGGCAGATGCTGAAAAACTGCGATACCGCCCACTATATGACCAACAAAGGCCGTATGGTGCGTCTGGCGGAATACAGCCGCGACTGCATTAAAGCTCTGCGGCAGGAAACCGGGATTCAGTATGAAGGCCGTCAAGGCGGTACGCTGCAGCTGTTCCGCACCCAGCAGCAGTTTGACAGCGCTGCCAAGGACATTGCCGTGCTGGAGGACGCCGGAGTGCCTTACAAACTGCTGGAGGCCAGCCAGTTGGCGACGGTTGAACCGGCGTTGTCGCAGGTTGCTCACAAGCTTACTGGCGGCTTACAACTCCCGAATGATGAAACCGGGGACTGCCAACTGTTCACCCAGCAGTTGGCCAAGCTGGCTCAGCAGGCCGGAGTCAACTTCCTGTTTAACCGCAACGTTGAACGCTTGCTGGTGGAAGGAGATAAGATTACCGGCGTGCAGTGTGATGGTGAAATCATGACTGCCGATAGCTATGTTGTGGCGTTCGGCGCCTATTCTACCGCGCTACTGCGCGATCTGGTGTCCATTCCGGTTTATCCGTTGAAAGGTTACTCATTAACCATCCCGATCGCCAATGAAGCGGCCGCGCCATTCTCTACCGTGCTGGACGAAACCTATAAAATTGCCATTACTCGCTTCGATAAGCGCATCCGTGTGGGCGGTATGGCGGAAATTGTTGGCTTCAATACCCAGTTGGAGCAGAAGCGGCGTGAAACGCTGGAAATGGTAGTACGCGATCTGTATCCGAACGGTGGGCGGGTTGAGGAGGCCACATTCTGGACGGGGCTGCGCCCGATGACGCCAGATGGCACGCCGATCGTGGGGCGCACCCCACTGAAAAATCTCTATTTAAATACCGGTCATGGCACCTTGGGTTGGACGATGGCCTGCGGCTCCGGGCAGTTGCTTGCCGACTTGATCTCTGGGATCACCCCGGCCATTGCTTCAGACGATCTGGCGGTGGCGCGTTACCGCGCAGACTTTCGGCAGGGACCTGTTGTTCCCTTGAATGACGTGCACCCGGCACGCTGAACCCCAATCTGATAGGAGAGCCCATGCCTCGCCCGATTACCGCTACGCTGCATTTGGCCGCGTTGACCAATAACCTGCAGGTAGTTCGTCGTTTTGCTCCTTCGGCTAAAATCTGGGCCGTTGTTAAGGCCAATGCTTATGGCCACGGTTTGCAGCATGTCTGGCGCAGCCTGGGCGAGAATAGCGATGGTTTTGCCTTGCTCGATCTGGCCGAGGCAGTGTTACTACGCGAATCTGGCTGGCAGGGGCCGATTCTGCTGCTGGAGGGTTTTTTTCAGCCCGCAGACCTGATGCTGATCGATCGTTACCGGTTAACCACGGCGGTGAACAGCGACTGGCAACTACAGGCGATTGCCGAAGCGCGTTTACAGGCCCCTTTGGATGTTTATCTCAAGTTGAACAGTGGTATGAACCGCCTAGGGTTTGCCCCGGAGCAGCTGCACAGCGCTTGGTTAACCGCAAAGGAGTTGCGTAATATTGGTTCGATAACGCTAATGAGCCACTTCGCCACCGCCGACGGTGCTGAAGGCGTAACGGAGCAGATGGCGGTGATTGAACGCGCTACTGCTGCGATTGATCTGCCTCGTTGTCTGGCCAACTCGGCGGCCACCTTGTGGCACCCACAGACGCGGGGGGAATGGGTGAGGCCGGGGGTTATACTTTATGGCGCATCACCCAGCGGCAACTGGCAGGACATCGCTGCTACCGGTTTGCAACCGGCGATGACGCTGAACAGCAAGATCATTGGTATCCAACAGCTGCAAGCAGGAGACCGGGTAGGGTATGGCTGGCGTTATGCCGCTGGTGGGGCGCAGCGTATCGGCGTCGTGGCCTGTGGTTATGCGGACGGCTATCCTCGCCATGCGCCCACCGGCACTCCGGTCTGGGTGGACGGTGTTCTGACACATACAGTAGGTTCGGTTTCCATGGATATGATGACGGTGGATCTGACACCGTGCCCGCAGGCAACCATTGGTACTGACGTCGAACTGTGGGGGAGGCATCTTCACGTTGATGATGTGGCTGCCGCAGCCGGAACCTTGGGTTACGAGCTGCTGACAGCCTTGGCGGCACGAGTGCCTATTGTTGTTGAAGAATAGACTCAGCCGATTTTTTTCAACTGCCCTTTGATTTGCTTGCTGCGCTGCCGTGCGTGTAGCGCCAGCAGGCAACCTACCAACATCACTAACGCCAGCGACAGTTTGGGCTGCAGTGGTAACGCCATGGCGATCAGGCCCAATGCGGCACCTCCGGCCATCTGAATAAAGCCTACCAGTGCTGAAGCCACACCTGCTTCGTTAGAGTAAGGCTCTAACGCATAGCTGGTTGACGGCCCCATGACAAAAGCCAATCCGGCGCAGGCGCAGGCCACGGGCAGGATATAAGCCAACCAATGGCTTTGTGCAGCTTCACCCAGCAGTGCCACGCCCAACACTAAAGCAAGACAGCCTAACCCCATCAGTATGCCGCCGGTCGCCAGGCAGAAAGGGCGGCCAATCTTGTGAATGATGCGGTTGGCGACAAAGCTGACCAGCATGATCCAGAAACCGTTGGCCCCAAATACCAAAGAGAACTGCAGCGGTGATAGCCCGGCGGTGCCCATCAGCACGTTAGGTGCCAATGAGACATAGGTCAGCGCCATCCCCATTGCCCCTGCATTGACCACCGCAAAGGAAATAAACCGGCGATCGCCAAGAATGCGCAGATACTGTCGTACCGGGAGCCCTTTGACAGCTACGGTAGTCGCGGGGCGGGTTTCCGGCAGGAAGAAGATGACCAGCAATAACACCACTGCGGCATAACCCACCAGGAACCAGAATGGTGCGCGCCAGCCGAAGGCTTCTGCCAGCAAGCCACCGAGCAGCGGGGCCAGTGCAGGAATGATATTCAGCGTGCCGTTGAGGAAACCGAAAGCGCGTGCGGCGTCATCGCCATTCATCCGATCGCGCACGCCACTGAATGCGACAACGGCGGTACAGCAAACGGCCACGCCTTGCATCAGGCGCGAAGCGACAAAAATTTCTGCCGTTGTCGCCAGCGCAGCCATTACTGCGCCCGCCATATAAATCAGGATCCCGGCGATGGCCACCGGTTTACGACCGTAATTATCCACCAGCGGACCGGCGATCACCTGGCCAAGACCCAACACCAGAATAAACAGCGAAATGGTGGATTGGATCAAGGCTTCGCTGCTGTTAAGGCCCAGGGCAATGGCAGGAATGGTGGGCAGATAGAGATCGATTCCCAGAGGGCCGAGCAACACCAAGCTTAGCAGGAGAAAGAGAAATTTTTGCATAACAAAAATGGCACATCCGAATGACAAAGAGGACTAGAGTAGAGATCCCAACCGCAAATGGGAAGCGATAACGTATTGATGACAGACAGGAAACCGTTTGCGCTTGATTTTCCCTGGCGCGATCATTTTGCCGCGGGCTGGCGGTAATAAAGTGCTGAAATGGTATCCGCAACGTAGCGTGCCTGGTGTTTGGCATCATCCAGCGCCCGGTGTGGTGTGCCTTCAAACGGACGCTGTTTCTTGGGATTGAAACCATGCAACTCTGCCAGCGTAATGATAGTACGGGCATCTTGGGTATCCCAGAACTTCCAGGGGCAAGGCATTGCCAACTGGTGGTAGGCATGTTCCAGGATCGAACAGTCAAACTCTTTGCCATTACCCCAGACTTTCACCGTGTCGGTGCTGTGCATATGAATAAAACGGCTCAGGTTGGTCAAGACCCGCTTGAGACTTTCGCTGCCTCCGAAAGCCTGTTTACGAGCTTCGTCTGACTGTTTTGCCCACCAGGCTACGGTATCCAGACTGATTGTCCGGCCCGGTTGTTCCTGCTGGCTGTTCACTGCCGCTTCAAATTCTGCCCCTAATTCACCGGTCTTGGGGTTAAAAAACACGCCGGCAACCACCAGGATCACCGCGCTCGGGGTAATATCCAGCGTTTCAATATCTAGCATCAAATGGTTCATGGGGTCTCCAGGCTGAACAAGCTCGTGATGGTACTGCATACAGTCTGGCAGAATATCCAGTTACTTTGAAATAGGCGAAAACGGTCTGTTCACGGTATGATGACTTTAGTCATGTTGCAGAGTTGGTAGCTAGCGTTGAGAACACTTATTTTTATTCTATGTATGATCGGCTATCTGCTGGTATTAGGCTATTTTGGCGTTTACGTTACCGATAAAATCTGCGAAAACGCGCAAAACTTAAGTAAAATCTGCCGCATGGTAGATATCTCTGAACCTCACATCCCGGAGTCACCTGTCACCCCAGATAGTCGCGGGTGAGTAATAGCGTCAATATCGCCGCTAGCCCGACTAACACTGCCCATTGGCGCCAACCAAAGCGAGCCAACCATTCCTGTTGTACTTTGTTAGCGTTGAATTGCCTGACAGACAGAGTACCAGCCAGCAGCAGTGTCATGACGACCCAAACCAGGCTCAGGCTGGTGGCAGAAAAGTCAGTGTGCAAAATATTGGCGTAATACAGGCGCATGGTCATAAAGTAGATCAGCAATACCCAACTGAAGCCTCTTCGTTTCTTCAGGATCTGGCTGAGCAGAAAAGCGATAAACAGGCTATGAGCCATGGAGATTAACGGTGATTCAAAGGGGTGGCGAACGCAAGTGTTGTATACCGCCAGATAGAGATTAAAGACCAGTAACGCATACACCGTATAAACATACCAGCCATAGACCACTTTCAATCTTCTGGAGGGGGCTGAGATGGGATTTGCTGTTTGAGTCATGCACTCTCCTTGAGTTATCCAGATTTATAGCATTTAACAGCTAAATGAAAACTAAACGCCTCAGCAGCATAACCTGCTAAGAAAAATGTTTTATCCATGATGACGTACCGTTCATAAGCCAATGAACCCGCCTGAAACCCCCTTCACCAGAGTGCATTTTGCTACTTGTATTCATTAATAGTAAAGATAATAATTATCATTGTTATTAGTATTTCATGTCTAACAACATCAGAGCACCGTGACCTCTGTACGCCAAACTGGCCAGCGTTGCCAGCACGGTACGTTTTCGGTGCAATTTCAATAGATCCCATGGGGAATACAGGTATGCCTGCGTTTTTTCCTGCCAGTCGTTCTTATCTTTACTGCTCGTTAGCGATTTTCCTGCCATTGACCTCTTTAGCTGAAGATACCCTCGTGGTAACGGCCAAACCCGCCGATACGGCGGAAACGGCGACGCATGGCTATGAGGCCAGCACCAGCCAGGGGGCCACTAAAACAGATCGGCCTCTGGTACTCACTGCACAATCTGTCTCCGTAGTAACACGCCAACAGATGAGCGACCAAGGGGCTTTGACGGTTAACGATGCGCTGAAATATACCCCAGGCGTTTTTACTAACTTTTCTGGTGGCGCGACGCGTTACGATACTATCGCTCTGCGCGGTTTTCACGGTGGCGACGTCAATAACACCTTCCTGAACGGCCTACGCCTGCTTAGCGACGGCGGCAGTTATAACGCTTTGCAGATCGACCCTTGGTTCCTGGAACGCATCGACGTGATTAAGGGCCCATCGTCCGTGATGTATGGGCAAAGTATCCCTGGCGGATTGGTGGCGATGACCAGCAAACGGCCGCAGTTTGCCAGTGAAAATCACGTCAATGTGATGGCCGGAAACAACAATACCAAAGGCGGTGCGTTTGATTCGACTGGGGCATTGAACGATCAGTGGGCATACCGTTTGACCGGCATTACCCGCACCAGCGACACCATGTATGACCATCAGCGTGAAGAGCGCTATGCGATTTCGCCTTCGTTGCTGTGGCAACCGGATGAAAATACCTCTTTGCTGCTGCAGGCCAATCTGCAAAAAGACCCTTCCGGTGGCTACCACAGCGCGGTGCCGTCAGACGGCAGTATTTATACCACCAGTGGGGACAAGCTTGGCCGGGGATTTTTTGACGGCGAAAGCAGCCGCAATGTGTTCAAACGTTGGCAGCAAATCTACAGTTATGACTTCTCACATAGTTTTAATGACGTCTGGTCATTCCGTCAAAATGCCAGCTATACCCACTCCAACGTGGAGCTGGAGCAGGTTTACCAGATTGGCTGGAACGCCGACCGCAGCGAATTAAACCGCTGGTACAGCGGCTCCAATACGTCATTGGATGCTTATGCCGTGGATAACCAACTGGCGGCGGAGTTCGCAACTGGCGCGTTGGAACATAAGGTGATGCTGGGGCTGGATTATCAGCGTTTTACCAATAACTTGTGGGAAGAGTCTGGTTCGGCCACGTCGTTGAACCCATTCACCGGCGTTTCCGGCGGGCCAGATATTACTATTCTCAGTCATACCGATTCCAAACGGCGTTATGAGCAGACTGGAGTCTATCTGCAGGATGAAGTCAGCCTCGACAACTGGTATCTCAATCTTTCCGGGCGCGTTGACCGTTTGGAAACCAAGAATACCGTGCTGAATACCGATTCTACCGATGCCCGTACTGACGACCACTTTACGGGGCGAGCCTCTTTGCTGTACCACTTTGACAGCGGTTTCTCGCCGTATATGAGTTACAGCTCCGCGGTGACGCCAGCGGTCCTTGCCGATAAAGAGGGGCATCTGCTCAAACCGACCACCAGCGAGCAATATGAGGCTGGGCTGAAGTATCAGCCTCCTGGCAGCAGCTCGATCTATAGCATTGCCCTCTATGACCTGACGCAGAATGACGTAGCTAACCGCGTGGTGAAGGACAGCTACTATGTGCCTGCCGGTAAGGTACATTCACAAGGGATTGAACTGGAGGCCCGTAGCCAGGTGAGCGAGCGCCTGAACGTCATTGCGGGTTACAGCTATAACCAAGTGAAATTCAAAGACGCCGTTGACGGTAACGATGGCAATACGCCATACCTGGCGCCTAATCAGATGGCCTCTTTATGGGGGCAGTACAAGGCGGGGCTAGGTATCAATCTGGGGGCTGGCGTACGTTATATTGGCAAACAGTGGGCGGATAATGAGAATACCTTGCGTATTCCTTCGGTCACGCTGCTGGATGCTTCCGTGCGCATGGATCTGGACAGCGTAAAACCGTCATTGAAAGGGGCTTATGTGCAGTTGAACGCCAATAACCTGACGGACCGGGAATATGTTGCTGGCTGCTATGGCACTGGCTACTGCTATTGGGGAGCGGGGCGTTCGGTAATCGCTACCGTGGGCTATGACTTTTAACGGCTAAACCATACTCATCCCGCTGAATGTTAGCGGGATGAGGCGCTAAAACAGCGAAAACAGCAGCACCACGGGCAGGCTGAGTGGCCAGGTCAGGCCGATGATCAGCGCGCTAAGCATACGGATGGGGAGGGTATCGCGGCTGACCAGAAAAGTGATAATCATCGAAACCAACAGGCCAATAAAATAAACGTATTGCGTGACTTCCCACAGCGATAACATGAAAACCATCCCGGTAATTTTTACCGCCCATTCTAGGCGGCTCCCCACAAGTAATCAATGTGTTAATGCGGTGTAAAAGGGTGGGAAGGGCGGCTTGTCGCACGGGTGAAAGAGCGCCTTATCGAAATTAATTATAAATAGCCCTTGCTAATAACTCTGGGTTATGAGTAAATAGCGTCATCGGTTTGAAGTACAGACCTTATGAAAGCAGTTTTAGTAAAGTAGTTCTCAGTATTAGCGATATCCGACAGATACCTCTTCTTCCGCGAATTTCCTTCTAGTGCCCCCATAAGTTTCCACTGAATTGCAGACCTCATTCGCCATTATGGCGGCCTAAAAAAACAATGAAGGAAGTATCTATGTCTAATAAAATGACTGGTTTAGTAAAATGGTTTGACGCTGGTAAAGGTTTTGGTTTCATTTCTCCTGCTGATGGCAGCAAAGACGTGTTCGTACACTTCTCTGCAATCCAGGGTAATGATTACAAGACGCTTGATGAAGGCCAGCAGGTTGAATTCAGCATCGAAAATGGCGCCAAAGGCCCATCAGCGGTTAACGTTACAGCAATGTAATGTGACTCGGTAGTGTGGTTGAGACTTGCAATAGCGATGATGGTTTAGGCCGGAGCAGACAAGCGATATTAACACTACCACATCAATCCCGGCCTGGTGCCGGGGTTGAATATATCCTCCTTGCCATGAGGGTAGACAGAAAAGCCAATTTCACCAAAGTTTGCTTTCCTGTTGTGAAAAGGCCGTGCTTAGGCCGTGCAATGCTGGAGTGTTCGATGGACGCTTGCGCCGCATCATGACAGCCGGGAAAGCGACCGGCACTACTTTTAACCCTGGCGTTTACGCCGGGGTTTTTTACATCCATTTTCCCCGCACGAAAAATATTTTCAGATTACTGCATCCAATATTCTCGTTCACTACGTATATGGCTATGTGAGGACATCTTCCCACATCACCCTTCGAGGATATGACCATGAAAAAGCTTCTCTGTACTGCCCTGTGCTCATCACTGTTGTTCAGTAGCGTCTCAATGGCTGCCATGATGTCCGATACGGTAATGGTGGGCGGTGCCGCCATGTACCCTAGCAAAAATATTGTCGAGAACGCCCTCAACTCCAAAGATCACACCACGTTGGTCGCTGCGGTGAAGGCTGCTGGTCTGGTTGATACTCTGCAAGGCGCCGGTCCGTTTACGGTGTTTGCTCCGACCAATGAAGCCTTTGCAAAACTGCCAGCCGGAACGGTCGACACCTTGCTCAAACCTGAGAACAAGGCGGCACTGACCGGAGTGCTGACCTACCATGTGGTTGCTGGCCGCTATGATATGAAACAGCTGGAGAAGAAAATCAAGGAAGGGCACGGCACAGCCGAGCTGAAAACGGTGAATGGCCAACCGCTGTGGATTATGAATAACGGCCCACACAATATTCAGCTCAAAGATGGTCAAGGTCATATTGCCAACATCAGCACCTATGATGTTTATCAGAAAAATGGCGTGATCAACGTTATCGATAGCGTTCTGTTGCCAAAATAAATCCCGTCTATACTAGGTGCAGGCTGCCAAAAGGCTGCCCGCACCTTGATAGGACAGGACATGACCAAAGCACTTCCCGAACAGCATGTCGAATTGATGCAGGCCGTTGCGCTTGGCGACCGCAACGCGTTTGAACAACTCTATCGGCAGACCTCGCCCCGATTGTTTGCCGTTGCTCTGCGTTTACTGCGTCGCCAGTCCTGGGCCGAAGAGGTGCTACACGAAAGCTTTATCAGCGTATGGAATCGCGCTGCCAGCTATGACCCCAATCTCAGCTCCCCGTTGACCTGGCTGACGCACATTGTGCGCAACAAGGCTATTGATTGGCTACGCGGTGCCGGTGGTCGGGCGGGGCAAACGGAAGAGGAGTGGCTGGATGACCTGGGGGCGAGCACGGAAGAACCTGTCAGTCAGTTGCTGCTGGGTGAGGAGGCTGGAAAACTGGCCGAGTGCCTGAACCATCTGAACGTTGAACAACGGCAGAGCATTGTGTTGGCTTACTACCAAGGCATGTCTCATGGTGAGGTTTCGGCACATCTGCAACAACCGCTTGGCACGATCAAAAGCTGGATCCGCCGGGCGTTGGATCATTTGAAAAACTGTGTGGGCCTATGAAAAGCAAAGGTGAGTATGACTCGGCTTTAGCAGCGGAATATGCCTTAGGCACGTTGCGCGGGCCCGCGCGGTTGTACTTTGAACGGCGTATCCAGCGGGAACCGACGCTAGCTGCCTTGGTGGCACGTTGGCAAACACTGCTGGCTCCGTTGGATCTGGCGCTGACCCCAGTGTTGCCACCGGAACGCGTGTGGAAAAAGATCCAGCTTGGTTTGCCCATTGGGGCAGTACCGCGACGTAAACGCTGGGACTATCTTGGTTGGGCGCTGGCAGCCGGTTTGGCCGCGTTGTTGCTGGTGCCGCGCTTTATCACACTGCCGCCGGATTTTGCTCCGGCAGTGGTGCTCAATGCAGGTCAGCAGGGCACTGGGCAATGGATTGTCAGCATGGACAGTGGCAAACGCCATCTGAGACTGACCCCGCTTAACCCGCAAACGCTAGCCGTAGCCAATAGCCTGCAACTGTGGGCGATCCTGCCTGGTGAAAAGCCGCGTTCCTTAGGGTTGGTTGCCGCAGAGAAGCCGACCGAGCTGGCAGTGAACTCGATGACGCTGGCGCAGGGCATGACCATTGCCATCAGCCTGGAGCCAGCGGGGGGCTCACCTACAGGGCTTCCTACCGGTCCGGTACTGTACAGCGGCCAGTTAACTTCACTGTGATCTGATTGATATTCTTGCCGATGATTTTTCACTGACGGCGACGATAATCCTATTTACGACCATACTAAAGTTATCAACGTTCGTTACAGGTGACTTTATGATATGGATCGAGCAAGGGTTGTACTTGAGAGTGGTGCAGATGGAAAATGCACCCAAGCCTTATCCGTTGGATAGCGGCTTCACGCCGAATACGGCGTATCGTGCTCTGGGGATGTACAATCCTTCGGAAACCGCCGATGCTTATTTCATCCTCTCGAACGACCGGGATGAGATCTGGTTTATCTGCAACCGCCATCTTAGGACGGTCGGCCTGTTCCCTGATATCCACGATTTTAGATATCTGTTGTGACTTGGCATCATCCTCGCAAACACCTACCCATTGAGTGAAACGCCACATCAACCAGCAATAAGTTGGGTTATCCAATGCAAAAATCTCGCTTCGGTGGGATTTTTTCATTGCTAATGCTCACTATCGGCAGAGAGCGAGTTGTGGCATGGCTGGTACAACCCCTTCGAATATCCCCAATCCTTCTTCGTTGAGATACTGTTCATACAAACAGGTGTTTTGGATCCGTCAGGGGTATCTCAAATGCAGACAAATATACAAAGTGCTGGCAGTCGCTCTCTTTACTGGCAATTTGCCAAGGATCACGAACGGGGGGACTTGGGGAGTCGTCAGCCTGCCGAGTGCGAGGTATTTCTATCATGAGCCTGGCAGGGTTAATCCAGTTTTCCAAAGGCCATTGGCAGCTACTGATGATCTTAGGTTTCGCAGCCCTGTTGTTTGGCATGAGTCAGCGTATTGATGCGTTGAATGCCGACATAGGCCAGTATCAAAAAGATAACAAGGCGTTGGGCTCCGCATTAATCGGCAGGGATGAAACCATCAATGCGCTGAAAGGTGCTGCGGATGCCGATCGTCGTGCGACCGAACAACAGCTCAAGATTGAACAGCAAAAGAGAGTAAAAGCCGATGCTGAAAATAGAACGTTACGTAAAGCGCTGGAGGATAACGACTGCGGTCATCAGCGGTTGCCTGCTGATGCTCTCGATATCCTGCGCGGAACAGCCAAAACCGGTGCCGCCAGCTCCGCAGTTGATCTACGTGTATCCACCAGCGGTATTGCTACAGAAGTGTGAGAAGACACCGTTTACCGGGGAGACTTTCGGGGATGCCGTGATGGCCTTACAGGTGAGCCAGAGTGAGCTTGATATCTGTGCCTCACGTATCGAAGCATTGATCAAATGGCAGTGCTGCTGAATTTATAGCGGTTGAGCATGTTAGAACTTGGCGGAAGGGTGAGGATGCGCGCCCCTGGGAGCTAAAACGGCCAGCTAACTCTCGTTGCTGGCCGTTTTCTATTAGATCACGCGGTCTGCTTGTGGAACAGTTCCCTGAACACTGGATAGATATCATCCGGCTCGCGGATATGCTGCATGGCAAAGTTTTCAAACGTCGCCTGCAGATGCTCATATTCACGCCACAGCGTCTGGTGAGCACGGCGGGTAATTTCGATATAGCTGTAGTAACGCACCATCGGCAGAATGTTTTTTGACAACAGTTCATGGCACAGTGGTGAATCATCAGCCCAGTTATCCCCGTCCGAAGCCTGAGCGGCATAGATATTCCACTGTGCAGGATCGTAACGCTCCTCGACCACTTCGTTCATCAGCTTCAGGGCGCTGGAAACGATGGTGCCGCCGGTTTCCTGTGAGTAGAAGAACTCCTGCTCATCCACTTCTTTCGCCTGGGTATGGTGACGAATATAGACCACCTCAACGTTCTTATAGGTTCGGCTGAGGAACAGATACAGCAGAATATAAAAGCGTTTGGCCATGTCTTTGGTTGCCTGATCCATTGAGCCAGAAACGTCCATCAGGCAGAACATGACCGCCTGGCTTGAGGGTTCAGGCCGACGCTCGTAGTTCTTGTAGCGCAGGTCGAAGGTGTCGATAAACGGCACGCTGTCGATTTTCTTGCGCAACTCGGCAATCTCCTTACGCATGCGCTCTTCTTCCAGCAGTTGCACCGGTTCGGTGTTTTCCAACTGGGCAAGGCTGTCTTCAAGCTCATGCAGAGCACGTCGTTTACCGGCGGTCATGGCGGTTCGTCGCGCCAGCGAGTTTTGCAGCGAACGCACCACGCTGATATTGGCCGGTACGCCGTTGGCGGTGTAGCCAGCACGGTGGGTTTTGTATTCGGTCAGCTGTTTGTACTGATTTTTCTTCAGGTTAGGCAGCGCCAGATCCTCGAACAACAGGTCGAGATACTCATCTTTAGAGATCTGGAAGACAAATTCATCCTGGCCATCCCCATCCTGGCTGGCATTGCCCTGGCCGCCGCCACCTCCACCGCCGCCTTGTGGGCGTTCAACGCGGTCATTTTGTACGAAGTGATCGTTACCTGGATGAACGCGATGGCGTTTACCGCCGCGCCCTTGATGGAACATTGGCTCGTTGATGTCGCCACCGGGGATCGAAACCGATTCCCCGCTGTCCACGTCGGTGACCGAACGCTTGTTGATGGCTTCGGCAATCGACTGTTTGATTTGCGACTTATAGCGACGCAAGAAGCGCTGGCGGTTCACCATGCTCTTGTTTTTGCCATTCAGCCGTCGGTCAATGAAATACGCCATACATCCCCCAAACAACGTTGCCAACTTTCTCTACCTTGGGGATTTCAGGCGACAACCCGAAATCCCCAAGTATAGGCTATCTATGACGTCAGCGGTCGTCGGTTTATGAAGATTTTCTCACCCGCAGATACCATTCGCACAGTAGACGAACCTGCTTGCGGGTGTAACCTTTCTCCATCATCCGGTCAACGAAGTCATCGTGTTTTTTCTGCTCATCCGTTGAGGTTTTAGCATTAAAGGAAATGACTGGCAGCAGCTCTTCGGTGTTCGAGAACATTTTCTTCTCGATGACCGTACGCAGCTTCTCGTAACTGGTCCAGTTCGGGTTCCGGCCGCTGTTATTGGCACGGGCACGCAGGACAAAGTTGACGATTTCGTTGCGGAAATCTTTCGGGTTGCTGATACCCGCTGGCTTCTCGATTTTCTCCAGTTCAGCATTCAATGACTCACGGTCAAACAGCTGGCCGGTATCCGGATCACGGTACTCCTGATCCTGGATCCAGAAGTCTGCATAGGTCACGTAGCGGTCAAAAATATTCTGGCCGTATTCCGAGTAGGATTCCAGATAGGCGGTCTGGATCTCTTTGCCGATAAACTCGGCGTATTTCGGGATCAGGTAGCCTTTCAGGTGCTCCAGGTATTTCTCCGCCAGATCCTGCGGGAACTGCTCACGCTCGATCTGCTGTTCCAGTATATAGAATAGGTGTACCGGGTTAGCCGCGACTTCGGCATGGTCAAAGTTGAACACCCGAGACAGAATTTTGAAGGCGAAACGGGTCGAAAGGCCGTTCATACCTTCATCCACCCCGGCATAGTCACGATATTCCTGATACGACTTGGCCTTCGGATCGGTGTCTTTCAGGCTTTCACCATCGTAGACACGCATCTTCGAATAGATGCTGGAGTTGTCTGGCTCTTTCATACGCGACAGTACGGTAAAGCGAGCCAGCGTCTCCAACGTGCCAGGGGCGCAAGGCGCGTGGGTCAGTTCGCTGTTATCCAGCAGTTTGTCGTAGATTTTAATCTCTTCCGACACCCGCAGGCAGTAAGGCACCTTGACGATGTAAACACGGTCGAGGAAGGCCTCGTTATTTTTGTTGTTGCGGAAGGTCACCCATTCCGATTCGTTAGAGTGCGCCAGGATAATACCGCTGAACGGCAGGGCAGAGATCCCCTCGGTACCGTTGTAGTTACCCTCCTGGGTGGCGGTCAACAGAGGATGTAGCACCTTGATCGGCGCTTTGAACATCTCTACGAACTCCATGATCCCTTGGTTGGCACGGCACAGTGCGCCGGAGTAGCCATAGGCATCCGGATCGTTCTGCGCATGGTTTTCCAACTTACGGATATCCACTTTACCGACCAACGCAGAAATATCCTGGTTGTTCTCGTCGCCTGGTTCGGTTTTGGCGATGGCAATTTGTTCAAGTATTGAAGGACGAACCTTCACCACTTTGAATTTGGTGATGTCACCGCCGAACTCATGCAGGCGTTTCGCGGCCCACGGCGACATAATGGTGCCAAGATAGCGCGTCGGGATGTTGTATTCTTTTTCCAGAATAGTGGCATCTTCCTGCGGGTTGAACAGGCACAGCGGATGGTCATTGACCGGGCTGCGCTCGCCGTTGGCACTCAGGGTGTAGATCGGCACACGCTGCATCAAGGCTTTCAGCCGTTCTGCCAGCGAGGATTTACCGCCACCCACCGGGCCCAACAGATAAAGAATTTGTTTCTTCTCTTCGAGGCCCTGGGCAGCGTGTTTCAGGTAAGAAACTATCTGTTCGATAGCTTCTTCCATGCCGTAGAACTCCTCGAATGCCGGATAGCGTGCGATCACGCGGTTGGAGAACAGGCGAGACATACGCGACTCAAGCGCGGTATCGACCATGACTGGTTCACCGATAGCCATGAGTAGACGTTCTGCCGCATTGGCATAGGCACTGCGATCTTGCCGGCAGATGGAAAGAAATTCCTGCAGTGTGAACTCTTCGTCCTTGGCAGCTTCGTAGCGCTGGCGATAGTGGTCAAATATGTTCATGGCGATGCCCGTCCTTTCGTTATTAGCACAGGTTAAAAAAGGAGCTGGTGTTGGTATTCTGGCTCCCGAAAGCGTGAAGCTATGACTGAGTACAGCAACCCGTATGCCAACTTGGTGCGCTTATTCTCGCGAGTTGCGCTGTATTGCCACTGGGCTCAGCCTAAATTCACCTTCTGATTTTAAGCTTAGTTGCATACTGGAAAATTTCCTGCAAGAGAAAGGGTCTTTTTTAAGTCATTTCAATGACTCAGTTATGGCGAGGGGCGGCAAATGCCTTGTCTGGCGCGGGTTGCGGCAAAAAACGTCATCTTTTTGCCATCAATAATTCATCTTTGGGTTCTAATTTATTCGATCTTGGTTGTTTTCTATTGTAAAGATCCGGCAGGCTCCTCGGTTTTCACATAAACTATAGCGGTTAATTACATCTTGTTATCTATGGAAAAAGCCAGTGAAGATATCTAAACTCAAAACGCTAGCAATTATCGCTTCCGCAATGGTTTGTGCGCACAGTGCTCAGGCAGGAAGCTGGTCACTCGGTGCTTCAGCGCTGGTCAGCCCCGATCCTTATCGTGGTTATCAGGATCGTGTCTATCCCGTTCCTATCATCAATTACGATGGCGATGATTTTTATTTCCATACGCTGTTGGCCGGTTACAACCTGTGGAAAGATCAGCAAAATCAGCTGAGCCTGATCGCCTATTACTCACCGTTGCACTATAAGCCAGGCGACAGTGACGACGACCGCATGAAGCAGTTGGACAAGCGCCGTAGCACCATGATGGCCGGTGTGGCCTTTACACATAGGGCTGAGTGGGGAACGATCCGTACGGCCTTCTCTGGCGATACGCTGAACAACAGTAACGGCCTGGTGGGCGATATTGCCTATCTCTATAAGTTCCAGGTGGACTCCTGGAGCTTTGCTCCTGGCATCGGGGTCAACTGGAACAGCTCAAACCAGAACCAATACTACTATGGCATCAATGGCGATGAGTCCCGCCGTAGTACCTTCGATACTTACAAGCCAAGCGATAGCTGGTCGCCATACCTCGAATTGAGCACCAACTATAATATCAACGCTAACTGGAATGCCTTCTTCACGGGGCGTTATACACGCCTGGACAGCGAAGTTAAAGACAGCCCAATGGTTGATAAATCTTATACCGGCATGCTGTGGACGGGTGTGACTTACACCTTCTAAACGTACGGTGCATTATCTTGGTGCAGTGAGTGCATCGAAAAGGGGCGGAAACGCTCCTTTTGCACATCTGTGGTGCGGTGGATAATGACGAGAAGAGGGGCGAAATGACTCGCCCCAGTTTGATCAGCTATTTTTAATGCTGCGGATTTTCATCGCCAAGCGGGCAGGTTGCTCCCCAGAAGCGATCAGCGGCTTGCTCACGCGCCCGGTTTCCACACAAACCATGGTTTTGTAACCGTCGTTTGGCATGTCGCCCATGCTGCAGGAAAGCTCGACGCCTGGGTTCCAGGCGATCACATCACTCATATAGTGATGATTGACCTCGATGGTCCGTTGCAATACCGGGTCCTTGATCAGGCTGCAAGGCGTGGCCTGGGTGTAGACGCGATCGGTTTGCCCGGTAAACTCCAGTTCGCCAACCTGACGTGCCTCGATCCCCTTCGCCACCTTATCGATATAATGCTCGCCCAAACCGGTAACTTTCACCTTGTCGATGTCGCCGATCTGGAAATAGCTGTGCAGAGCGGCGGTAGCCTGGTAGTCACCGTGTGATTCCAGCTCCATTTCGCACTCTTCACCCAGCTTGAAACGGGCGATCAGGGTGAAAGCATGTGGCCACAATTTGCGGGTTTGTTCGTTGTCTTGCAGCGTGAAGGTCAGGATCACGCCGTTTTCATCTTCATCGTGCGCGGTAAGCTGCCACGGCTGATTACGGGCAAAGCCGTGGGATGGGCTACCTGCCGGGCCAAACCATGGCCAGCAGATCGGTACGCCGCCGCGGATCGCCACGCCGTTTTTGAATGGCGTATTGCTGCTCAGCCAAAATACCGGTTTATCACCGCTTGGTTGCCAGGCCAGCAGATGGGCCCCTTGCAGAGTAATGGCCGCACGGACTTTCGGGTGAGAAACCACCACCACAGGCAGTTCGTCCAGTTGGCGTTGGCTGATAAAAGGGGTGATTTGTTCGCTAACGGGTAGGGTGAAGATTTTTTCGTTCATGTTGTTGCCTTCTTTTCGCCGCAAAAACAAATAAAAAGGGCGACACTAGTGTCGCCCTTGATAATCAACTGCGCATCAAGCCATTACTTGGAGATGTGAGCGATCAGGTCCAGTACTTTGTTTGAGTAGCCAGTTTCGTTATCGTACCAAGAAACCAGTTTCACAAAGGTGTCGCTCAGCGCGATACCGGCTTTAGCATCGAACACAGAAGTCAGTTTCTCGCCGTTGAAATCGGTAGAAACCACTTCGTCTTCGGTGTAGCCCAGCACGCCTTTCAGCTCGCCTTCTGAAGCGGCTTTGATAGCAGCACAGATTTCTTTGTAAGAAGCTGGTTTTGCCAGACGGGCAGTCAGGTCAACCACAGACACGTTCGGAGTAGGAACGCGGAACGCCATACCGGTCAGTTTGCCGTTCAGTTCTGGGATAACTTTACCTACTGCTTTAGCAGCACCGGTAGAAGAAGGGATGATGTTCTGGGATGCGCCGCGGCCGCCGCGCCAGTCTTTGTGAGACGGGCCATCAACGGTTTTCTGAGTTGCGGTGGTGGCATGCACAGTGGTCATCAGAGCTTCAACGATGCCGAACTTGTCGTTGATTACTTTAGCCAGTGGTGCCAGGCAGTTGGTGGTACAAGAAGCGTTGGAAACGATTTCTTGGCCAGCGTAAGACTTGTGGTTCACGCCCATAACGAACATTGGGGTGTCATCTTTAGATGGGCCAGTCAGAACAACTTTCTTAGCACCTGCAGCGATGTGTTTACGTGCAGTTTCGTCAGTCAGGAACAGGCCAGTTGCTTCAGCAACGACGTCAACGTTGACTTCGTTCCACTTCAGGTTAGCCGGATCTCTTTCTGAGGTACAACGGATGGTTTTGCCGTTAACAACCAGGTGGCCGTCTTTAACTTCTACAGTACCGTCGAAACGGCCATGAGTAGAGTCATACTTCAGCATGTAAGCCATGTACTCTGCGTCTAACAGGTCGTTGATTGCAACGATTTCGATGTCAGAACGTTCCTGAGCAGCACGGAAAACAATGCGACCGATACGGCCAAAACCGTTGATACCTACTTTGATAGTCATATATTCCACCAGCTATTTGTTAGTGAATAAAAGGTTGGTTGTAAAATTACAAAAACCTTACCGAGCGTCAAGCGGAATCGTGTCAATTCTTGCTGCAAGTCAAACCAGAAGGCCGGTTTTGCACACAAATCGCACATTCCATTCACGTTTGTCCTCCCATCGATATGGGGGCAAACCGCCAAGTATAAAGTCAGCACGTGCAAGATATGTGATCGAAGTCACATATGGCGGCAGCGTAACCTTTATGCCGTACAGTTTAGGCTAAAAAGGCCTGCAGCGTTGTTAATTTTTTGTTATTATTACTCATTGTTTTCGTTGACATTATCCACATTGCGGGAATAGCACAAATGGCTAAAGAGACAACCCCTAAGACACCGCTCACGGAACTGAATGAAATCCAACGTTATGTGACGCAAGAGCGTGGCACCGAAGCCCCCTATAGCGGTAAATTACTGCATAACCAGCGTGAGGGCGTTTACCATTGCCTGTGCTGTAACGCGCCACTGTTCTTCTCCGCTAGCAAGTTTGATTCTGGCTGCGGCTGGCCCAGCTTCTATCAGCCGGTCTCGGACGATGCGATTCGTTATCTTGATGATAATTCACATAATATGCATCGAGTTGAGATCCGCTGTGGTAACTGCGACGCGCATTTGGGACACGTGTTTCCCGATGGTCCGCAGCCGACTGGCGAACGTTACTGTGTCAACTCCGCGTCACTGAATTTCACCGACGACGAGAATGGCGAGCAAACGGCAGGTTAAGCTGTAACTAAACCAACAAAATCGATTCAGCTAATTATTCATCACTGGGTGAGGACATGCTCTGATGGAAGTAAAAGATCTGATTGCGGCCATGACGCCGGAAATCTACCAGCGGCTGGTGCTGGCTGTGGAATTGGGCAAGTGGCCGGATGGTGTGGCATTGACGCCAGAGCAGAAAGAACACAGCCTGCAGGCGGTGATGCTGTGGCAGTCGATGAACAATGCGGACCCACAGCACATGAGCATTGGCACCGACGGGCAAATCGTGATGAAAAGCAAACAGGAGCTGAAGCAGCAGTTTATGGCCGAGCCGTTGGCCAAGCTGAAGCCGCAGTAACCTGTTGCTGATAGGGCGATGCTGTCATCGCCCTCAAGGTTTTATTGCTTCTGCGGGCTCAAGCCTAAGCTTTCCGCCAGTTGATGGGCCAAGCGGTTGTTATCGTCCGCGCCATACTCCCAGAACATCGCCCCTCCCAATCCTTTGCTCTTGATGTACTCGGCCTTGATGGCTACCGAGCGTGGGTTTTCATAGCTTATCGCGAACAGCGGCTTGCCTGCGGCTGACTTCATCATCAGATAGGGCACCTTGGCCTCGTTATCCCAATGCGCGGTGAAGCGCCGTTGTGGGTCTTTCAGCATCTTGTTCACGATATCGTTGTACTTGATGTAGCTGTCTTTATCCAAATCCACGCCCAGCGACTTGAAGACGTCTTTTTCACGTGTGGTGAAATAGGGCTGGGTGACGGGATGCTTGGCCGCATCTGCCACATCCCAATCAATACCTGGCTCGGTGGCGCGTTTAGGTACTCGGCCATAGAAACCGATCCCCAGATTGAGTTGAGCAGGCTTCAGCCCGGCGGCCAGATAGTTGTTAACCACAAAGTCGGCGCTGTACTTGTCGGCGGCGGCCACGGTTGGCCACTCCTTGGAGTCATAGAGATTGGAGTTGAAATACTGGGTACCGTACGCCATGTCGTAGGTCATCAGATTGATGTAGTCCAGATAGGGCGCGATAGTCTTAACGTCGACCCATTCCTGCGGACTTTTGACGTTGGCCCCTACGGCGATGGTCAGCAGTTTTTCTTGCCCCAGCGCCTGATGCAGTTCGCTCAGTAGGGCGGTGAAATTGGCTCGGTCGGCCGGTTGGCTTTCCACCAATCCCCAGGCACCGTTAACCGGGTATTCCCAATCCAGATCGATACCATCTAGCTGATACTTGGCAATCACCTCCTGCACCGAACGGATAAACACCGCCCGGCTTTCCGGTGTGGCTGCCGCGCCGGAGAACCCACGGGCTCCCCAGCCACCAACGGACAGCAAAACCTTCAACGCCGGGTTTTGTTGGCGCAATACGGGTAAGCGCTTTAAGTCTGCTTCGACTTTTGGGGAGAGATAGATTTGGTGCAGGTGGGAGGGATCTTTCAGTGCCGGGTTGGTTTCCTCTTTTTCAGCGTTATAAATCAGGCCAAAAGAGTAGTTGAGGTGGGTGATCTGGCTGACATCCAGCTGGTTGATATCACCGCCCGGCCCGGCGGTCACGTCGCCACCACCGTTAAAGTAGCCAACAGAAAGATAAGGTGCGGCGTGCGCGATGCCCGCGCCAGCAATACCGAGTTGTACCGCTACCAGCAAGGGCAGCAGTTTACGGGTTAAAGCCATGTTGTCTCCTTTGGTCAGCAAGGCCGACCTGAACCGCCTGGGGCGGTATCAATAAAGCCGGGCTCGGTAGGCCCCGGATGCGTATAACTTATTGATGCCAATGCATCAGCGGCCATAACAACAAAAGAGATGCGAGGGGACAAGGTGAGCGCGTAGAAGAATGGTGAGAATGTGAGCAGCGTCGAAAATAAAATGTTTGGCGGAGATATGGGGCGCTAAGGTCAAGCAGCCCCAAAAACCGTTAACGCTGAGTAAATTGTGACAGTGTAACTAATTGTGCGCCAGCCGACTGCATTTCGGCTAACGCCTGTTCGCTGTCGTCGGGACGCAAATTGACACCTCGGCAGCCATCGGTAATGACCTGAGTCTGATAACCCAAACGCAAGGCATCTAACACGCTGAACTTGACACAATAATCGGTGGCTAGCCCCATCACGGCGAGATGAGTGATGCCGCGCTCCTTCAGCCAGCCATCGAGTGCCGTTTGCGCCCGGAGCCCGTTATCAAAAAAAGCACTATAGCTATCGATATCCGGGTTCTCACCCTTACGGAATATCGCTGCGATGTGCTGCTTATCAAGCTGAGGGTGAAGCTCTGCGCCAGGGCTGCCCTGAACGCAGTGCACTGGCCACCAAATCTGGGGCAGCCCTTCAAGTTCCCCAAGCGTGCCAATCTGTGCGTTGGAGTTAATGGCGAAGCTGCGATGATCCATCGGGTGCCAGTCCTGGCTGGCGACCACCGTTTCGTTACGGGCCAGGCTGGCTGCGATAGCCTGATTGGCGACGGCAATGGTGGCATCACCTTCTGCCACGCCTAAAGCGCCGCCGGGGCAAAAGTCGTTTTGCAAATCAATCAGCAGCAGTGCTGTTTTCATCAGAATTCCTACTTCGGTTAGCCCGCAGCGCTTAATTCGCCACGCAGGTCTTGTTGCATCAGGCTGCGGATCTCTTCTGGGGTTAACGGCTGGCTCAACAGATAATGCAGCTTGGTCAGCGCGGCTTCCACCGTCATATCAAAACCGCTGATCACACCAGCATGGGCCAGGGCATTACCGGTCGCATAGCCCTCCATATTGACCCGGCCGGAGATACATTGTGTCAGGTTGACCACTACGATGCCACGCTCGGAGGCGTCACGCAATTCATCCACCAGTTCGGCCTTTTGCGGCGCGTTACCGACGCCGTAAGAGCGCAGGATCAGTGCTTTGACCGGCTGCAGCAGGAAGTTACGCACCACGGCACCGGAAATCCCCGGATAAATTGTCACCACGCCGATGGGCTGTGGCGTGATGTTATGCACGATCAATTCCCCATTGCACACTGGAGAGGCGATGCCGGTCTGGCGGCGTATGTGGATACCTGCTTCCAGTAAGGGCGGGAGATTAGGGGAGGCGAAGGCATCAAAGCCGTCGGCATGTGCCTTGGTCGTGCGGTTGCCACGAAACAGCTTGTTGTTGAAGAACAGGCTGACCTCGTTCACTGGATGATTGGCGGCCAGATAGAGGGCATTCAACAGATTGGTTTGGCCGTCGGAGCGCAATTCTGCCAGCGGGATTTGCGATCCGGTGACGATCACCGGCTTATCCAGGTTCTCCAGCATGAAGGATAGGGCTGAAGCGGTAAATGCCATGGTGTCGGTGCCGTGCAGAATAACAAAGCCGTCATAGCGGGTGTAATTCTGTTTGATGTCGTCGGCGATATGCTGCCAGTCTTCGGGGGTCATATCCGAAGAGTCGATCAACGGGGCATATTCATGAATGGTGAAATCCGGCATTTCTGGCCGATGGAACTCGGGCATCAGTGCCAACTGGCGCTGAAGGTGGCCGGAAACCGGGATGTAGCCCTGTTCGGAACGCTGCATACCGATAGTGCCGCCGGTATAGGCGACGTAAATGGATTTCTTTTGCATGGCTTTGATCTTGTGGCTGTCAGATAGGCTGAATTATAGGGAGATGGCAGGAGAAAAAAAGCCCGGCGGGTGCCGGGCTAGAGATTTATTTGTTAACGGACCTCTCCGCAAGTCAGGCATATGGCATAACGATGCTGCGGATCGTTCAGGTTATTAAACAGGCCAGGCTGCTCTTTCACCGCCAGCGCCACCGATGCCAACGGGGCGGGCAGCATTGACTGGATCGCCGCAGGCAGCATAGCGTGGATAGAAACGCCAAACTGGCTGAGCAGCATATCCGTCATGCTAGGAGCATCGATAAACCAGTTGAGTTGCCACTGTGGCAGCTTGGCCAGCTCTGCCGCTTTCTTCACGGCGTCGTCAAAGTCGCCCAGTTGGTCGATCAGGCCATTTTTCTTGGCGTCGCTACCGATCCAGACATGACCCTGAGCAATTTGATCGACCTGCTCCGGCGTCATTTTCCGGGCGGTTGCCACCAGGTCGATGAAGTTCTTGTAACCGTTCTCGATGTTCAACTGCATCATCTGCGAGAACTCTGGCGGCAGTGCTTTCGTCACTGCCAGATCGGCCAGTGGTGATGTCGCGACGCCGTCGGTGTGTACCCCAACGCTATCCAGCGTGTTCTCATAGGTGTTGATCACGCCGAAGATACCAATGGAGCCAGTAAGGGTACTCGGGCTGGCAATAATGTAATCTGCTGGTGTCGACACCCAGTAACCGCCAGACGCAGCCATTCCGCCCATGGAAACCACCACCGGCTTACCTGCGGCGCGAACCGCGGCCAGCTCGGAGCGGATCACTTCTGAAGCGCTGACGCTACCGCCAGGGCTATTGACGCGCAGAATGACGGCTTTGATTTTCGGATCCAGACGTGCCTGACGCAGTTGTGAGGCAGTGGTGTCGCCACCGACCGATCCTGGCGTCTGTGGGCCATCCATGATCGCGCCATTGACGAAAATAACGGCGATCTCACCACCCTGATCCGGTGACGGTTGCGGCTGGTAATCGTAGATGCTGACCGCATTGAAGTCATTGCTCTGCTTGTCCCAACCGAAGGTTTTCACCAACTGTGTTTCTATCGTAGTGCGAGAGGCCAGTTCATCGACCAATTTGCTGTTCAGGGCGAATTGCGCGGTGTCGCCACCCGCTGCCTTTAAGCCACTGAGAATATCTGCTGCGCCTGGGAACAACTGATCTGGCGTGAGTTGACGGTTAGCCGCCACCGTATCCAGATAGTTTTGCCACAGCCCGCCGACCCAGCGGCTATCGGCTTCCCGCGCTGCCGGTGACATATCGTCACGGATCAGCGGTTCTACGGCAGATTTATAGGTGCCCACGCGGAAAATATTGGTGGTGACCTTCAGCTTTTCCAACAGGGATTTGTAGTAAAGGTTGTTGGTGGCAAAACCATGCAGATCGACGGCACCCTGAGGTGACAGGTAGATCTTGTTGGCATAGCTGGCCAGGTAGTATTGCGTCTGGTTATAGCTGTCGCCGATGGCATAGATCGGTTTACCGCTGTCGCGGAACTCGCGCAGTGCCTTACCGATGTATTGCAGGGACGGCTGATCTGCCCCGGCAAAATCATTCAGCTGCAACACCATGCCGGTGATGTTTTTATCATCTTTGGCTTTGCGAATGGTATCCACCAGGTCAAACAGTGAGTTTTCCTGCAGACGGTTGCTGGAGGCACCCAACAGTTCGCGGCCCCACTGACGAACCCGGTTGTTCACCGAAGGTTGATCGACCACCACGCCGCTGAGATCGACCAGCAGTGCACCATGCGGGGTTGCTACCGAAGAGTTGCCTTGGAGTGAGAGATAAATACCGACCCCGACCAGGATCAAGAAAATCAGGAACAAGTTCAGGATAAGTTCCCTGACAAAATTCAGCAGACGCCACGTCCATCTGAAAATGCCTGCAATAATTCGCCCCAATGTGCGCATGTGCTCTCCAACAAGAGTCTAGAATGTTCCGCTATCCTAATGAGCGGCCGAAGAAATGTCAGCTTTAAATCACCTGCCATTTACCCCCATGCAGCTTGAATGGCACCGGGTATAGACAGTATTACAGAGGCTGTAACTCTATGTAGAGCTATGTTAACGTGATTTAAACGAAAATTGTTATCAGGAGTTAATGATGGATGCACTGGATCTTTTACTGAATCGCCGTTCTGCGTCACGCCTGACCGCCCCGGCACCCGCAGGTGAAGTGCGTCAGAATATCATCAACGCCGGGCTGCGCGCGCCGGATCACGGGACGTTACAGCCGTGGCGTTTTATCCTGATCGAGGATCAGGGTCTGCAACGTTTCAGTGAATTACTGCAAGCGGCTGCCAGACACGATGAGCTAGATGAGAGTGCGGTAGAAAAGGCCAAACAGGCACCTTTTCGTGCGCCACTGATTATCACGGTGGTTGCCCATTGCAGTGAAAATCCGAAAGTGCCGCGTTGGGAGCAAGTTGTCTCTGCCGGTTGCGCGGTGCAGGCGATGCAAATGGCCGCCTTGGCGCAAGGCTTTAATGGCATCTGGCGCAGCGGTGCCTGGACAGAGCATCCTCTGGTGCGCGAAGCCTTCGCCTGCCGCGAGCAGGACGAGATTGTCGGTTTCCTCTATCTGGGCACACCGCAGTTAAAAGGTTCCACTAAAGTGGTCGCTCCGGACAGTACGCCTTTCGTCCGCTACTTCTGATCCGCCATGCGGGAACTCGCTTGAGAATGCGCGAAAACCCGCAGTTTTGTACTGTTTCTGAGCAGGTCGCACGCATAATGCCAACCTGCTCTTATCAATCCCCTCGGCAAGCGCTACCCTATATCCCATTGTGATATCCTTACGTTCGTTTGTTACCCAGAGGGAGTGGACTATGACATCGCCGGCCATTCGTTTGACCCAGTACAGCCACGGCGCTGGCTGCGGCTGTAAAATCTCACCCAAAGTGCTTGAAACGATACTGCACAGCGAGCAGGAAAAGTTTATCGATCCCCATCTGCTGGTGGGTAATGAAACGCGTGATGATGCCGCGGTGTATGACATCGGTAACGGCGTGGGCATTATCAGCACCACCGATTTCTTTATGCCGATCGTCGACGATCCGTTTGATTTTGGCCGTATTGCGGCAGCCAACGCCATCAGCGACGTGTATGCCATGGGCGGTAAACCGATCATGGCCATCGCTATTCTCGGCTGGCCGATTGCCAAGTTGCCCGCAGAGGTTGCCCAACAGGTGATCGACGGTGGCCGCTATGCTTGCCAGCAGGCGGGGATTGCATTGGCGGGGGGCCATTCTATTGATGCCCCAGAACCGATTTTTGGCTTGGCCGTGACCGGCATCGTCAAAACCGAGCTGGTGAAGAAAAACAGTGCAGCGCAGGCAGGTACCAAGTTATTCCTGACCAAACCGCTAGGCATTGGCGTACTGACCACCGCAGAGAAGAAAAGCAAACTGCTGGCCGAACATCAAGGCTTGGCTACTGAGGTCATGTGCCAGTTGAACAAGCCTGGGGCGGACTTTGCCGAAGTTGCTGGCGTCACGGCGATGACCGATGTTACCGGCTTTGGCCTGCTTGGCCACCTTAGCGAGATGTGCCAGGGTTCCGATCTTCAGGCAACCGTATGGTTCGAATGCGTGCCGAAACTGCCGGATGTGGAACGTTACATCAGCGAAGGCTGTGTGCCGGGAGGTACCGGGCGTAACTTTGAAAGCTATGGTCACCTGGTGGGGGCCATGAGCGATCTGCAACGTCAATTGCTGTGCGATCCGCAAACCTCCGGCGGTTTGCTGCTGGCGGTCTTGCCGGAAGCTGAAGCCGAAGTGCAGGCGATAGCGGCCCGACATGGCATCACGCTGAACGCGATTGGTGAACTGCAGGCCGCACAGGCGGGTAAACCACTGATCGAGGTTGTCTAGTGTCAACGGTGCAGACTCGACAGGATACGCAAGACTACCAGCGCCTTTTTCTACAGGATGTGCCGCTGATTGACGTGCGCGCGCCGATAGAGTTTACGCAGGGGGCATTCCCCTGTTCAGTTAACCTGCCGCTGATGAACGACAGTGAACGTCAGGCGGTGGGCACCTGCTACAAGCAGCATGGTCAACAAGCTGCAATCGCTCTTGGGCACAGTCTGGTCAACGGTAAACTGCGTGAGCAGCGCACGCAGGCTTGGATCGAGCAGTGTGTCCGGCAGCCGGAAGGTTATATCTACTGTTTCCGCGGTGGTCTACGTTCGCAATTAGTGCAACAGTGGCTGCGAGAGACGGGTGTTGACTACCCACGCGTGATTGGCGGCTACAAGGCACTGCGCAATTTTTTGCTCGGTGCGCTTGAGGCCGCCGCTGTGTTGCCTATGCTGATCGTTGGCGGTAATACCGGCTGCGGCAAGACGCTGCTGATTAATGAATTGGCGGCAGGTATCGATCTGGAAGGGATCGCCCATCATCGTGGCTCCTCCTTTGGCCGTACGCTGGTGAAACAGTCCAGCCAAATTGATTTTGAGAATCAGCTGGCAACGTGCATGTTGAAGAAACAGCACGGCGGTTGCCGCCATTGGGTGTTGGAAGATGAAAGTCGGATCATCGGTTCGAATAATCTACCCTTAGGGCTGTTCAATGGTATGCAACAGGCAGCCTTGGTGGTGATTGACGATCCGTTCGACGTGCGCGTGGCACGGCTGCAAGATGAGTACATCGACCGGATGCGCATTGCCTTTGAGCAAGCCTATGGCGAGCAAGACGGCTGGCGGCAATATGATGAATATCTGCATCATGGCCTGTTTGCCATCCGCCGCCGCCTGGGGCTGGAACTGTTCCAGCAGTTGACGTTGCGTCTGGAATCGGCGCTGCAAGTGCAACGGCTCAGTGGCCAAAGCGAAGCGCATCAGCAATGGCTGGTGCCGCTGTTGCAGCACTATTACGACCCGATGTATCGCTATCAACTAGAGAAGAAAACCCAACGTGTGATCTTTCGCGGTAATTACGCGCAAGTCAGAGAGTTCCTGATGACGTATAGCCAGAATAACGGTGAATAATGCGACTGTTTATAGCCGAAAAACCGAGTTTGGCCCGCGCCATTGCTGATGTATTACCCAAGCCCCATCGTCGGGGGGATGGTTTTATCGCCTGTGGCAGCAACGACGTGGTGACCTGGTGCGTTGGGCATCTGTTAGAACAGGCCCAGCCGGATGCTTACGACAGCCGTTACGCGCGCTGGTCGCTGGCTGACTTGCCGATAATTCCACAGAAGTGGCTGTTGCAGCCGCGCCCTTCGGTCAGCAAGCAGCTGAACGCGATCAAAAAGCTGTTGGCAGAGGCTGACGAAGTGATCCACGCAGGTGACCCGGATCGGGAAGGGCAGTTGCTGGTGGATGAGGTGCTGGATTATCTGGCACTGACGCAGGATAAACGCCAGAACGTGCGGCGTTGTCTGATTAACGATCTTAACCCACAGGCGGTGGAGCGAGCGGTACAGCGTCTGCGTGATAACCGTGACTTTATCCCGCTGTGCGTTTCCGCGTTAGCGCGTGCGCGTGCCGACTGGCTTTACGGCATCAACATGACTCGGGCTTATACGCTGCTAGGGCGTAACGCGGGCTACGACGGCGTGTTGTCGGTGGGGCGGGTACAGACGCCGGTGTTGGGGCTGGTGGTGCGGCGCGATGAAGAGATCGAAAACTTCGTCTCGAAAGACTTCTTTGAGGTGAAGGCGCATATTGTCACGCCGAAGGAAGAGCGCTTTGTCGCCCTGTGGCAGCCGAGCGAATCCTGCGAACCTTACCAGGATGAGGAAGGGCGCTTACTGCACCGGCCATTGGCCGAACACGTGGTTAAACGCATCGAGGGCGCACCGGCGCTGGTCACCTCGTATAATGATAAACGGGAATCAGATACCGCTCCGCTGCCGTTTTCCCTTTCCACGCTGCAGATTGAAGCGTCGAAACGCTTTAACCTCAGCGCCCAACAGGTGTTGGACGTTTGCCAACGGCTGTATGAAACCCACAAGTTGATCACCTACCCGCGTTCTGACTGCCGTTATCTGCCAGAGGAACACTTTGCCGGACGCCATGCGGTGTTGAATGCCATCAGCGTACATCAACCGGATCTCTATCCACAGCCGATTATCGATAGCGAGCGCCGTAACCGCTGTTGGGACGATAAGAAGGTCGATGCTCACCACGCGATTATTCCTACGGCGCGTGCCAGCAAGGCTAGCCTGAGCCAGGATGAACTGAACGTTTACGGTTTGGTGGCCCGACAGTATCTGATGCAGTTTTGCCCGGATGCGATGTTCCGCAAGTGCGTTATTGAGCTGGATATCGCAGGCGGCAAGTTTATCGCCAAGGCGCGTTTCCTGGCCGAAGCGGGCTGGCGCACCCTGCTGGGAAGTAAAGAACGGGATGAGGAAAACGAAGGTGCACCGCTGCCTGTTGTTGCCAAAGACGATGAGTTGCTTTGTGAGCGTGGCGAAGTGGTTGAACGCCAGACTCAACCCCCACGGCCCTTTACCGATGCCAGCCTGTTATCGGCTATGACCGGGATTGCGCGGTTTGTGCAGGATAAAGCGCTAAAGAAAATCCTGCGAGCGACCGATGGTTTAGGGACAGAGGCAACGCGCGCAGGCATTATCGAGCTGCTCTTCAAGCGGGCGTTTCTCTACAAGAAAGGGCGCTATATTCATTCCAGCGAAACCGGGCGGGCACTGATCCATTCATTGCCGGACCTGGCGGCACGCCCTGATATGACGGCGCAGTGGGAGTCTACGTTGACGCAAATCAGCGAAAAATCCTGCCGTTATCAGGACTTTATGCAACCGCTGGAGGGCACACTGCAACAGCTGATCTATCAGGCTAAGCAGAGCCGGGCCAGTATAGCGTTTCGTGGCTTGTCGCCTGCACCGTCAGCCGGGGCCAAAAAGCGTAAAAAAAGTGCCGGTAAGGCACGGGAGTAAAGTGAATGAGCCGCATACCCTTGTTGATTGGTTGTTTGGCACTGTTTTCCACTGGCGTATTGGCCAATCGCGGCAATGTCGATGTCGTCGTGCCGGTTTCCCCTGAAATATGGGGTACCGCACGTACCACGACAACGCCGCCGCCCTGCAACCGTTGCTGCATTTATCAGAATCAAAACTATTCTGAAGGTGCGCTGCTGAAAGTGGGCGACGAGATGATGCAGTGCGCGCGCGACCCTAACGTCACGGGCACCAATCCGTTAATCTGGATCCGCCTCAAGCGGTGATTTTAACTGCCTGATTTCTGTACTCACCTTAACCGTGCTGACAATTGATTTCAATTCCTGACAACGGCGCTATTACAGCGCCCTCTTACTGTGGGAGAGGGGCGGGGTGAAGCGGATATAGCTTTCCAACAGGGGAATATCGGCGGGGGCTAGCGGGTAATCTCTGGCTTGCTCGGGCGTCACCCAAGCAAATGCGCTATGGCAATGTAGCTGCAATTCCCCGCTGAAGGAGACAACCTGCCAAGCATGTAGCCGAATAATCCTCTCCTTTTGCGGCCACTGATTGCTAGCCACAAAACTCCCCACTTTGGCGATAATGCCCAACTCTTCTCTCAATTCACGGGCGAGCGCCTGGGGCTGGCTCTCAGCCATTTCGACCTTCCCGCCGGGAAACTCCCATAGGCCAGCTTGATCGCTGCTGCTATCGCGTTGAGCTAGCAGGATCTTGCCGTCTTGTTCGATAATGGCGGCAACGACATCAATGATTTTCATAGCTTGGATTCAATGTTGCCCCGACGTGCATCGGGGCAGGGAGATTACAGTGCGAATTCGGCCCAGACGGGAGCATGGTCTGAAGGCTTCTCCATGGCACGGATCTGATAATCAATGCCGGTGGCGGTACAGCGCGCAGCCAATGAGGTGTTAGCCAGCAGCAGATCGATGCGCAGACCACGGTTTTCATCAAAACCGCGCGAACGATAGTCAAACCACGAGAACTCATCGTTACGCTCAGGGTTGGCATGACGGTAGGTATCTACCAGACCCCAGTCCAGCAGGCGGCCCATCCATTCACGCTCTTCCGGCAGGAAGGAGCATTTGCCAGTGCGCAACCAACGTTTGCGGCTCTCTTCACCAATACCGATGTCCAGATCGCTTGGGCTGATGTTCATATCGCCCATGATCAATACCTGCGACTCTGCCGGCAGTTGTTGCAGATAATTTTGCAGATCTTGATAAAAGCGGGTTTTGGCTGGGAATTTGATAGGGTGGTCGCGGCTTTCTCCTTGCGGGAAGTAACCATTAATCACCGTCAATGTACCTTGTGGTGTCGCCAGGTCGGCCATGATGATACGACGCTGTGCATCTTCTTCATCAGTAGGAAAACCGCGGCGTACGGCAAGAGGTTCATCTTTAGTCAGCAACGCCACGCCGTAATGGCCTTTCTGCCCATGATAGAACACGTGATAGCCGTGTTGGCTAACGTCTTCCAGCGGGAACATATCGTCGTGAACTTTGGTTTCCTGCAGGCCGATCACATCCGGCTGATGCTGCTCGATAATTGCTGCCAGTTGATGCGGACGTGCACGCAGTCCATTGATATTAAAAGAAACAAACTTCATGAGCGCTGCCGTTTTATCCGAAAAAATGTGTTCAGATAGTAGCAGAGTTTGGCCGAAAATGTAACGCGGACCAGCGGCGGTTTGCCGCTGGTAGCCAGGGATTATTTCGCCCAGCGGTCGTAATTCTGCGGCTGATAGTCATCAAACAGCTGGATTAAGGCTGCCGGAGAATCGCTGATATGCAAGGTCTTGAGATAATCATGCCGCATAAAGCCTTGATCGGCGACATGCTGTAAAAACTGGCTTAGCGGGTGGTAAAAACCGTTAACATCCAGCAGTCCGACCGGCTTGCTGTGGTAACCGATCTGCCCCCAGGTCCAGATTTCGAACAGCTCTTCCAGCGTACCGATGCCGCCAGGCAGGGCAATAAAGCCGTCGGCCAGTTCGGCCATCCGCGCCTTACGGGTGTGCATGTCGGGGACGATTTCCAACTCGGTCAGGCCACGGTGCGCCGTTTCGGCCTCGACCAGCCGTTGGGGAATGATGCCTATTGCTTCACCACCGGCCTCTAGTACCGCGTCTGCTACCACACCCATTAATCCTTTTTTACCACCGCCATACACCAGACGCCGCCCTTGGGTGGCAAGCAGATGACCTAGTTGGCGGGCATGTTCGATATAGGCTGGATTATTGCCCTCGCTGGCACCACAAAAGATACAAATGTTGTTACGCATGACTTTCCCTTGCTGCTTTTAACGAAGCCAGTGGTATAGCGAATTGTGGGATTTAGTTCAAGGGGAATTGGTATTGCGATGGAGCTGGGAAGGATGACTTCTTACAGTCGAAACTCGTTGTCTGAGTAAGGGTGTTTTATACCGCGACACCCAAGCTTGAAGCTGGTGGGAGTCATTGCAGGTTAGCCAACCGTTGAGCGCATGGATGCGCGATTTCGGCGGTGCATGGGAGTGAAATGATGATTTTAAGTGTGGGAGGTATATAAAGAGATGGTGGTGGGGAGGATGACCGCGCAAGCGCGTTGTCCACTGTGTGGACTCGAACCTTGGTCGAAGCTTCTCATCCTTCCCAATTCGGTGGCGCATGAGAGTGAAGTGATGATTTTAAGTGCGGGATGTATATAAAGAGATGGTGGTGGGGGAAGGATTCGAACCTTCGAAGTCTGTGACGGCAGATTTACAGTCTGCTCCCTTTGGCCGCTCGGGAACCCCACCATGGTATTCATGGTTGCTAATTTTAAACAGAAAGTTGGCAAAGTCTTTCTGGTAGTGCTGATTCATCCATCTCTTTGGCCACGGTTACGGTGGTGGTGAGAAGGATTACCGCGCAAGCGCGTTGTCCACTGCGTGGACTCGAACCTTGGTCGAAGCTTCTCATCTTTCCCCCTCAGTGCTAAATGAAACTCATAACTACATTTCATTTTAGTGGTCGAGGAGAAGATGGTGGTGGGGGAAGGATTCGAACCTTCGAAGTCTGTGACGGCAGATTTACAGTCTGCTCCCTTTGGCCGCTCGGGAACCCCACCATGATGCTCATGGTTCACTACTATTTACTGGGAATCGGCTAGATCCCTCGATACTACGTAATTGCTTGCGAAACATCTGTCTCGGTAAGCGGGGCGCATCATATCAAATGAAGCGCTTGTGTAAAGCATTGAAATGCAGAAAATGAATTGTTTGTCGCTTTTTTATTCTCAGCGGTGCTTCCGTGAACGAAAGACACCGCTTTGTTAACCAATTACAGGATCACCGTGCGGTTACCGTAGACGAACACGCGTTGCGCCAGCACACGATACAGTGCGCGGCTAAGTACGTTTTTCTCCACGTCACGCCCGGCACGCATCATATCTTCTGCAGAATAAGTGTGATCGACATGAATAACGTCTTGCATAATGATTGGGCCTTCATCCAGGCTGTCGTTCACGTAGTGCGCCGTTGCCCCGATGATCTTCACGCCACGCTCATAAGCTTGGTGATAAGGGCGTGCACCGATAAAGGCTGGCAAGAACGAATGGTGAATATTGATCACCTGGTTCGGGTAATGCTGAACGAAAGCCGGGGTGAGTACACGCATATACTTGGCCAAGACCACGTAATCCGGTTGGTATTGGTCGATCTGAGCGATCATCTGTTGATCATGCTGTTCACGCGTCAGGCCCTCGTGGCTGACCAGATGGAACGGAATGTCAAAACGTTCAACCAGCGTCTGCAACGTGGTGTGGTTGCCAATGACGGCGGCAATCTCAACGTCCAGGCCGCCATAGGCGCTTTTCATCAGCAGATCGCCCAGGCAGTGGGCTTCTTTGGTGACCAGCACCACAATACGGCGGCGGCCTGCACTGTGCAGTTCGCGCTCCGAACCCTCTGGTAACGCGCCGTCCAGATCGGCCAACAGCGTCGTGTCATTGAAGATCCCTTCCAGCTCGGTACGCATAAAGAAACGACCGGTGAGGTGATCGACAAACTCATTGTTCTGCACAATGTTCAATTCGTGCTTGTAACAAATATTGGTGATCTTGGCGATCAGTCCTTTGGCATCGGGGCAGATGGTGCGTAAAATTTTTCTTTGTACGTTTTGCTGTGGCATGAGTGTGTCGATTCCGTCTGATTCTGAACCCGCAGGCTTATTGCCCGCAGCACTTTTTATATTTTTTGCCTGAACCGCAGGGGCAAACGGCATTCCTGCCCGGTTGAGGTTTGGTTCCGTCGATATAGTACCAGCGTTGTTCAAGGCGAAGGAAGCGGGAACGCTCATGCATGGCACTCTCGCATTCCCCATCGCGCGATCGGGCGATGAATTCCACAAACCCCTCATCAGCGCTATTGCCAGCGGTTTCCGCTACCACCGTCAGCCCAAGCCATTCGGTATCGCCAAAGCTGCTGCTGATGGCGCTGCGCCACTCTTCGGGGTTGCAGTCTGGGTGCCAGGTCGCAATAAGATAATCCACATCCCGTTTTACATAGGCGGAATATCTAGAACGCATTAATATGCCCGGTGACATAGCGTATTGAGTACCTGTTATATAGGGCGCACAGCAAACGCTGTAGTCCTGCCCGCTGCCGCAGGGGCATAGCTCAGTCAAAATAACGCCTCTCAGTGGTTAGCTCGCGCGATGTATAGCCACGGCTAAAATGAATTTAACGCATATGTTACCTAACATCATTCGTTGATGACAATGTACCCTGCGATTGAGTTGAGTGAATTCACCGAGCAAAGGATAGGCGAAGCATGCGGAAAGTAAAAATCGGATTGGCATTAGGGGCCGGTGCCGCCAAGGGGTGGGCGCATATCGGCGTGATTAACGCACTGCGTAAGCTGGGTATCGAAGCCGATATTGTTGCAGGATGTTCCGTGGGAGCACTGGTTGGGGCGGCGTTTGCCAGCCATCGGTTGCCAGCGATGGAGAAGTGGGTACGCTCATTCAGCTACTGGGACGTGATCCGGCTGATGGATCTCTCCTGGCAGCGCGGTGGGTTATTACGCGGCGAACGCGTATTTAACGTCGTTGGCCAAATACTGAAAATTAACGACTTTACCGACTGCTCATTGAAATTCGGTGCGGTGACCACCAACCTCAGTACCGGCCGTGAGCTGTGGATGACCAAAGGGGATATCCATCAGGCCATTCGTGCTTCCTGCAGCATGCCGGGCTTGTTGGCCCCGGTCTGGTTTGACGGATATTGGTTGGTGGATGGCGCCTTGGTCAACCCGGTTCCAATTTCATTGGCCAGGGCGATGGGGGCAGACATCGTGATTGCCGTGGATTTGCAACATGATGCGCACCTGATGCAGCAGGATCTCTTTTCGGTACGTAATGACGCTGGCGAGCAGAGTGAAACAAGCATTAGCGATGCCAATAACTGGCGCGACCGCCTGCGGGAACGCATGAATAAAATGATGCTGAAAAAAACTACCTTCACCCCCACGGCTATGGAGATCATGAGCACCTCGATTCAGATGCTGGAGAATCGGGTGAAGCGAACCCGTATGGCCAGTGATCCGCCGGATGTGCTGATCCAGCCGTATTGCCCACAGATATCTACCCTGGATTTCCATCGCGCCAGCGAGGCGATAGAGGCGGGCCGCTTGGCAGTCGAAAAACAGATAGATGTTTTGGCACCATTGATAAAAAATAAATGATTACCATTTGTTAGGGTGGAATGATGCTATTGGGCGTGTTTTCGACAGGCACAAGTGCTCATTATGAGCCACTATTACAACATCAAAAGGGAAGAGGCTGGGTCGATGGCATTACCACTGATAAGCAAGCGCATCTTAATCGTTGAGGACGAACAGGTTTTCCGTTCTGTGCTTGTAGGTTATCTTGCATCCTTGGGAGCACAAACCAGCGAGGCGGCCAATGGTCTTGTGGCGTTGAGTGCGGTTGAAGAGTTTGCTCCCGATCTGATCCTGTGCGATCTCGCCATGCCGGAAATGGACGGCATCGAGTTTGTTGAGCATCTGCGCTTGCAAGGGATAAAGATCCCGGTCTTGGTGATCTCGGCGACCGATAAGATGGCGGATATCGCCAAGGTGCTGCGGCTCGGCGTACAGGATGTGCTGCTGAAACCGTTGAGCGATCTCAACCGGCTGCGTGAAGCGGTACTGGCTTGTCTCTATCCTAATATGTTTACTTCGCAGGCGATCGAAGAGGCCGAGCTGTTCCAGGATTGGCAGGCATTAAGCCAAAACCCCTCCGAGGCCGTGAGATTACTCAAGCAGTTACAACCCCCCGTGCAGCAGTCTATTGCCGGTTGCCGTATTAATTATCGGCAATTAACCACCAGCGAAAATCCGGGGTTGGTGCTGGATATCGCGGCGCTATCGGATAAAGACCTGGCGTTTTATTGCCTGGATGTCACTCGTGCGGGAGATAATGGCGTGATGGCTGCTTTGCTATTGCGTGCTTTATTCAACGGCTTACTCCAAGATCATTTAGCCAATCAACAGCATCGTCTGCCGCAAATGTCCGCATTGTTAAAACAAGTTAACCAATTATTGCGCCAAGGCAAGTTGGAAGGCCAATTTCCGCTGTTGGTGGGCTATTATCATGCCGAATATAAGAATCTGGTGCTGGCCTCTGCCGGTTTGCATGCCAATGTAAATACAGGAGATAACCTGATTCAATTAAGTAATGGCGTACCCTTGGGAACGCTTGGCACCACTTACATGAATCAAATTAGCCAACGCTGTGATGCCTGGCAGTGCCAGGTCTGGGGTAGCGGTGGCCGGTTACGTCTGATGCTGAGTGCTGAATAAATCATCGATGGAACACCCGCTATTGCCTCTGCCTATTCTCCATTAACGTCGTTTCCATAGGTAGTTGTCTTAATTTATTGCTATTTGAGCTTGGGGTAATACTCAACGGATTTAAGCTGGTATACTTTGCGGGTTTTTCGTATGGCGGAGTAAGTGCGCAATTTGAGAGTGAAAATAGAGCTACTTAGATAGAGCGACAGGACCTCAGTAGCCATTTACGGGTGATAAGCCCGTTTGCGAGCTCTTTGACCCCTAGCGTGTCGAGACGAAAAGGCCACCCAATACGGGTAAAGAATTGTTGGTTTGGCTGCTACCTAGGGTGGCAGACAAACAGAAGTAGCTTGATAACTTTTTGTTAAATTTGAAAATTAGGACTTCCCGATGAAAGTAACCGTTTTCGGTATTGGCTATGTTGGCCTGGTACAGGCAGCCGTGCTGGCTGATGTGGGTCATGATGTCATGTGTATCGACATCGATGAACAGAAGGTCGAAAACCTCAAGAAAGGCAATATTCCGATCTTTGAACCGGGCCTGACTTCGTTGGTACAGCAAAACTATGAAGCCGGTCGCCTACATTTCACTACCGATGCGAAAGCCGGTGTTGCTCATGGCGCGATCCAGTTTATCGCCGTGGGAACGCCTCCGGACGAAGATGGTTCTGCCGATCTGAAATATGTCACCGCCGTGGCACGTACCATCGCCGAACATATGACAGACCGCAAAGTGGTGATCGATAAGTCAACCGTACCGGTAGGTACCGCTGATAAAGTTCGTGAAGTGATGACCGAAACGCTGCGCAAGCGTGGCAGCGACTTGGCGTTTGATGTTGTCTCCAACCCGGAGTTCCTCAAGGAAGGGGCAGCTGTTGCCGATTGTATGCGCCCTGAGCGCATCGTGCTGGGTACCGACAACAAAGACGTCATCGAGCCGCTGCGTGAGCTGTATGAGCCGTTCAACCGCAACCACGACCGTATGATCCTGATGGATATCCGCAGCGCAGAGCTGACCAAATATGCCGCCAACTGCATGCTGGCGACCAAAATCAGCTTTATGAACGAAATCTCTAATCTGGCAGAGATGTTGGGTGCGGACATTGAAAAAGTGCGTCAGGGGATCGGTTCGGATTCACGTATTGGCTATCACTTCATTTATCCAGGTTGCGGCTACGGCGGCTCCTGCTTCCCGAAAGACGTTCAGGCGTTAATCCGTACCGCAGAGCATATCGGTTATCAACCGAAACTGTTGCAGGCGGTAGAGCAGGTGAACAACCAGCAGAAATATAAGCTGACCCAGTTCATCAAGCATCATTTTGCTAATGATGTAAAAGGGAAAACCTTCGCGCTGTGGGGCCTGGCATTTAAACCTAACACCGACGATATGCGTGAAGCTTCCAGCCGTGTGCTGATGGAGACTCTGTGGGAGTTAGGTGCCAGCGTGCAAGCCTATGACCCGGAAGCCATGGCCGAAGCGCAGCGTATCTATGGGCAACGTGCCGATCTGAAACTGATGGGGACCAAAGAGGCGGCGTTACAGGGAGCCGATGCGTTGGTGATCTGTACCGAATGGCAGAATTTCCGCGCCCCGGATTTTGATGCGATTAAGGCAGCCTTGAAGCAGCCCGTCATTTTTGATGGCCGTAACCTGTTTGATCCAGAACGTCTGCAAGCTCGCGGCTTTACTTATTATGGTATTGGTCGCGGCGCATCGATTAAGCCGGTCATCTAAGAGGTGAGCATGAAATTCCTGGTAACAGGTACTGCAGGGTTTGTTGGTTATCACGTAACGGAGCGTCTGCTAGCCATGGGGCATCAGGTTGTCGGTATCGACAACCTGAATGATTATTACGCTGTCAGTCTGAAACAGGCGCGGCTCGACATGCTGGCTAATCAGCCAGCATTTGAGTTTATCAAACTGGATTTGGCCGATCGCAATGGAATTGCCGAGCTGTTCGCTGAACATCAGTTTGAGCGAGTCATTCACCTCGGCGCCCAGGCCGGGGTGCGTTATTCGCTGGATCACCCCTTGGCTTATGCGGATTCCAACCTGATTGGCCATTTGAACATTCTTGAAGGGTGTCGGCATAATAAGGTTGGGCATTTGCTGTACGCGTCTTCCAGCTCGGTTTATGGCCTGAATCGCAAGCTACCGTTTTCGACGGATGACTCGGTCGATCACCCAATATCCCTGTATGCGGCGACGAAGAAAGCCAATGAGCTTATGTCGCACAGCTATTCGCATTTATATGGTCTGCCAACCACCGGCCTGCGATTTTTCACCGTATATGGCCCTTGGGGCCGTCCTGACATGGCGCTGTTTAAATTCACCAAGGCGATATTGGCCGGTGAGAGTATTGATGTATATAACCACGGTGAGATGCATCGTGACTTTACTTACATTGATGATATTGCCGAGGCGGTAGTACGCTTGCAGGCCATTGTTCCTCAACCCAATGCCAATTGGACGGTGGAAAAAGGGTCTCCAGCCAGCAGTTCTGCGCCTTACCATGTCTATAATATCGGCAATAGTAGCCCTATTAAGTTAATGGAATATATTCATGCTTTGGAGGCTGCGTTAGGTATCACGGCGCATAAAAATATGCTGCCGATGCAGCCTGGTGACGTTTTGGATACCAGCGCGGATACCGAGGAGCTATACCAGACTATCGCGTTTAAACCAGAGACCAGCGTTGATGAAGGGGTTAAACGGTTTGTTGATTGGTATCGGGCGTTTTATAACGTTCAGTAACCGAGCGATAGACGGGGAAAATAAAGGGGCTTAGGCCCCTTTTTCTTTTCCTGTACATGAGAATTTTGCTAGTCAACCGGGATAACGCGCGTGAAGGTCAGGGTGAATGCCGTGGCTGCAAAGCAAAAAGGCTCCCATAGGGAGCCTTTTGAAGGTAACTAAAATGCTATTACAGCAGGAAATCGTCCAGAGATTTGCCTTGCTCTTCGATAGCTTTTTTAATCACGGCTGGAGTACGGCCCTGGCCAGTCCAGGTTTTCATTTCGCCGTTTTCGTCTTTATAGTGGTATTTAGCTGGGCGTGCAGCACGCTTGGCTTTACCAGCGGCTTTGGTAGCAGCCATAGTTTGCAGCAGTTCGTTTGGATCAATACCGTCTGCAATCAGCATTTCGCGGTATTGTTGCAGTTTACGAGTGCGCTCTTCAATTTCTGCTTGAGCCTGGCTGTCTTCTTCGCGGCGTTCGTTAACAACAACTTCCAGCTTCTCCAGCATCTCTTCCAGTGTTTCCAGGCTGCATTCTCTTGCCTGTGCACGTAGAGTACGGATGTTGTTCAAAATCTTCAATGCTTCGCTCATTGTTCTAGTCTCAAATTATATTGGTGGGGGGGCGTGACGATAATAATAGAGTGCTCCTTTCTTTTCTGCAATAGCCAAATTGAAAGAGTGACTAAATTTATCTTTAAAAAACCGATATTGAGAACTGTCCGACTAATAACATAGGGGAATCAGGCTTTAATCCCCCCCGGTTTTTATGCCAAATTCTCCAGCCGGAAGGCATAATCGCCGAGCTTAAAGTCATTTTGGCCCGCTTGACATAATTATGCTCTATAACAGTATCAGGAAGGATTTGTGTCCATAATCACTTCCCCAAAAGGACTAGTACTGTAAAGAATGGGGGTATAGTGGTAAACAGCCTGTCAGGAGCAAGTAAGTTGTTAAGCGTTCCAATTAACCGGGCAGTCATCGCTCAAAACACATTTAATTGCATGACTGGTGGGAGGGGCTGGGCAGGCTGTTTGCTCGCTGGCAGGACATATGCGTTTGAGCATTAATGAATTTAGTTAATCATTAACAATAATTAATTGTGCTTGATAAACCACAGTAATCTGTAAATAGATGTAAAAGTGTCCGCTGCGCGTGTAAAATGTTTCACATGAAACTTGGCTGATGGCTATTTTCTTAGGCCAAGATAATGTCAGCTCGCTTGCTGAGTCTGACCACGGTCTATGCTACACTGTCAACCTGCACCTTCTGACAGTATATACCCGTCGTCTCTCAGGCCGCAGCGTTGTTAACCGCAACAGACTCATCAACCGGGGGCGAATATATTCTCCCTTATTGGCAAGGGCGCAGTGAAGCGTGCCAGCAAGACCAGGGGATGAGTCAGCGGGGGGCTCAGCTGCAACCAGAAAGCCTTAGGGTATATATTTTAAACCATTGGAGTCGCGGCCACATGGCTCAGCTTTATTTTTATTATTCCGCTATGAATGCGGGGAAATCGACGGCACTGTTACAATCTTCATATAATTATCAAGAACGTGGTATGCGCACGCTGGTGTTCACCGCGGAGATCGACCACCGCTTCGGCGTGGGCAAAGTGAGTTCGCGGATTGGGTTGTCGTCGCAGGCACAGCTTTATAATAACGCCACTCAGCTGTACGCCATGATTAATCAGGAGCATCAGCAGCAGCCCGTACATTGCGTGCTGGTGGATGAGAGCCAGTTTCTGACCAAAGAGCAGGTTGAAGAACTTTGCGAGGTGGTCGACCAACTGGATATTCCGGTGCTGTGTTATGGCTTACGCACGGATTTTCTTGGGGAACTGTTTGTTGGCAGCCATCATCTGCTGGCTTGGGCCGATAAACTGGTCGAATTGAAGACCATTTGTCATTGTGGGCGTAAAGCCAATATGGTGCTGCGCCTGGGGGATGATGGCAAGGCGATGCATATGGGGGAGCAGGTGGTGATCGGGGGTAACGAAAGCTATGTTTCGGTATGCCGCAAGCACTACAAGGAAGCGATCAAAGCTCCAGAGTGATATTGCGCCATAAGCGCCGCAGAAGGCCTATGCGGCGTTTTTTGATGCCACCCTGTAGGTCAGCTGGGATTGCTGTCCAAATAGCGTGGTGCTCATTGGGTGCAATTTATCTCACGCATAAAAAAACCCGCCTTTCGGCGGGTTTTGACCATTCAGAGAACGGTTATTTCTTGGACTTTTTTTCCGCTTTAGCTGCAACCGGTGCTGCAACTACCGCCTCTTCTTCAGTCGCTTCGCTGAATTCGCGACCGTAGAAGGTATCCATCAAGATTTGCTTGAGTTCGGCAATCAGCGGATAACGTGGGTTAGCACCGGTACATTGGTCATCAAACGCATCTTCAGACAGTTTGTCGACCTTGGCCAGGAAGTCGGCTTCTTGTACGCCAGCTTCGCGGATCGAGGTTGGAATACCCAGCTCTGCCTTGATTTCGTCCAACCATTTCAGCAGTTTTTCGATCTTCTGTGCGGTACGGTCACCGGCAGCGCTCAGACCGAGGTGGTCTGCGATTTCCGCGTAGCGACGACGTGCCTGAGGGCGGTCATACTGGCTGAAGGCGGTCTGCTTGGTCGGGTTGTCGTTGGCGTTATAACGGATAACGTTAGAGATCAACATGGCGTTAGCCAGGCCGTGCGGGATGTGGAACTCAGAACCCAGTTTGTGGGCCATTGAGTGACAAACACCCAGGAAGGCGTTGGCAAACGCGATACCGGCGATGGTAGCGGCGTTGTGTACACGCTCACGAGCAACCGGGTTTTTCGCCCCTTCGTGATAGCTGGCTGGCAGATATTCTTTCAGCAGTTTCAGCGCTTGCAGCGCCTGGCCGTCTGAATATTCGTTGGCCAGTACGGAAACGTAGGCTTCCAGGGCGTGAGTGACCGCATCCAGGCCGCCGAAGGCGCACAGGGATTTAGGCATGTTCATCACCAGGTTGGCATCGACAATCGCCATGTCCGGGGTCAGAGCATAGTCAGCCAGTGGGTATTTCTGGCCGGTGGCGTCATCGGTCACAACCGCAAACGGTGTCACTTCTGAACCGGTACCTGAAGTGGTGGTGACGGCGATCATTTTCGCTTTCACGCCCATTTTCGGGAACTTGTAGATACGCTTACGGATGTCCATAAAGCGCAGCGCCAGATCTTCGAAGTGGGTTTCAGGATGTTCGTACAGCACCCACATGATTTTCGCAGCGTCCATCGGTGAACCACCACCCAGCGCGATGATCACGTCTGGTTTAAAGGAGTTCATCTGCTCGGCACCTTTACGTACGATGCTCAGCGTTGGGTCAGCTTCAACCTCAAAGAACACTTCAGTTTCAATACCGTGCGATTTCAGAACCTTGGTGATCTGATCGGCATAGCCGTTATTGAACAGGTAGCGGTCGGTAACGATGAAGGCGCGTTTTGCCCCGTCGGTAGCCACTTCTTCCAGCGCGATTGGCAGTGAGCCACGGCGGAAGTAGATCGATTTAGGAAGTTTGTGCCACAACATGTTTTCTGCTCGCTTCGCTACAGTTTTCTTGTTGATCAAGTGTTTTGGACCGACGTTTTCAGAGATGGAGTTACCACCCCAGGAACCGCAGCCCAACGTCAGTGACGGAGCGAGTTTAAAGTTGTACAGGTCACCGATACCCCCCTGAGAAGCCGGGGTGTTGATCAGAATACGTGCGGTTTTCATTTTGTCGCCAAAATACTCTACGCGTGCAGTCTGGTTATCTTGATCGGTGTACAGACAAGAGGTGTGACCGATACCGCCCATGGCGACCAATTTCTCGGCTTTGCTGACGGCATCTTCAAAATCTTTGGCACGGTACATCGCCAGGGTAGGTGACAGTTTTTCGTGAGCAAATGGCTCAGATTCGTCAACCAGTTTCACTTCACCGATCAGGATTTTGGTGCTGGCAGGCACTTTGATACCGGCCATTTCAGCGATTTTTGGTGCAGACTGGCCAACGATAGCGGCGTTCAGGCCACCGTTTTTCAGGATGATATCCTGAACGGCTTTCAGCTCTTTGCCTTGCAGCATGTAGCCGCCGTGGGAAGCGAAGCGTGCGCGCACTGCATCGTAGATGGAATCCACTACGATCACGGACTGTTCAGACGCACAGATCACACCGCTGTCGAAGGTTTTTGACATCAGGATGGAAGCAACAACGCGTTTGATGTCGGCAGTTTCATCGACTACAACTGGGGTGTTACCGGCACCAACGCCGATAGCCGGTTTACCAGAACTGTAAGCGGCTTTAACCATGCCTGGGCCACCGGTTGCCAGGATCAGGTTGATGTCTGGGTGATGCATCAACTGGTTGGACAGATCAACCGTTGGCTGGTCGATCCAGCCGATGATGTCTTTTGGTGCGCCAGCAGCAATAGCAGCCTGCAGCACGATATCTGCGGCTTTGTTGGTGGCGTTCTTGGCACGTGGGTGTGGGGAGAAAATGATGCCGTTACGGGTCTTCAGGCTGATCAGCGCTTTGAAGATTGCGGTAGAAGTTGGGTTGGTGGTTGGTACGATACCGCAAATCAGGCCAATTGGCTCTGCAATGGTGATGGTACCGAAAGTTTCATCTTCGGAGAGGATCCCGCAGGTTTTTTCGTCTTTATAGGCGTTATAGATGTATTCTGAAGCGAAGTGGTTTTTGATGACTTTGTCTTCAACGATACCCATGCCTGATTCTTCAACGGCCAGTTTAGCCAGAGGAATACGGGCATCTGCGGCGGCGAGGGCAGCGGCGCGGAAGATCTTATCAACTTGCTCTTGTGAGAAGTTGGCATACTCGCGCTGGGCTTTTTTGACACGTGCAACTAGCTCGTTCAATTCAGCGACATTCGTTACAGCCATGATGCTCTCCTGATAAATGTTAAACTCTTTCAGTAAATAAGCCGTTCGAGGAACTAGTATAGACATCTGTCAGGAAGGCGTCTGTTAGATCATGAGACATTTCCCGCAGTTAGCGACCCATACTGCTGATTTACTTAAAGAGCTTTACCAAGTGCAAGTTGGTAGTAGGCAAGCGAGACAGAAATCGGTATCCATACCTCGTACTACCTTTTGACTACGACTAAGAGCTTAACTATTCCTGAGTAGATATTTTGTGATGTACATCATAAAAATCGCAAGCTGACACCTTTCAGCTTGCGGTTGTTGAGAGTTATTATCAACAAGGTGTTTGGTGATGACCTGATGATACTGAATAACAGCAGGTAACACACAAGGAATTAACAATAGCGAATTGTTTTGTAACATTCTGTTGGGGTAGGGAAAAATGCTGGCCGGGTGGATGGATTAGCTGGCGCAATTCCATTACATTAGCGCGCATCGGCAGTGTCTCTTTTTACAGCTATTTATGCGGAGTTTTTCGTGGGCCAATCTCTGTTGGATTTTTCCGGCTACATCAAGTTCTTTGTCGGCCTGTTTGCGCTGGTCAACCCGGTAGGTATTCTGCCGGTGTTTATCAGCATGACCAGCTATCAGGCCGAGGTCGGGCGTAACAAAACCAACCTGACGGCTAACCTGTCGGTGGCGATTATTTTGTGGACCTCGCTGTTCCTGGGGGAGGGCATATTGCGTATGTTTGGTATCTCCATCGACTCTTTCCGTATTGCCGGCGGCATTTTGGTGGTGACCATCGCCATGTCGATGATCAGCGGTAAGCTGGGTGAAGACAAACAGAACAAGCAGGAAAAGTCAGAGAGCGCGATCCGTGAAAGCATCGGGGTCGTTCCCTTGGCGCTGCCGCTGATGGCCGGGCCGGGTGCCATCAGTTCGACCATTGTCTGGAGCTCTCGTTACCACAGTTGGCAGAACCTGTTAGGTTTTACCGTGGCGATCGCTTTGTTCGCTTTCTGTTGTTGGCTCTTGTTCCGGGCAGCTCCGCTGCTGGTGCGTTTGCTGGGGCAAACCGGCATCAACGTCATTACCCGTATCATGGGGTTGTTGTTGATGGCGCTGGGTATAGAATTTATTGTCACCGGCATCAAAGCCATTTTCCCTGGGTTGTTATAACCTTAATAAAGCCGCGGATAATCCTGTTTGCGGCTTAAGTTATTTTTAATTTTTCAAATTATCTCAGCTTATGCATTATTAAAGTGCATAACCTGCCTGCTTTTCATTCTATTGCCCCAGCCTGTGGCACAAATCTCACTTTATCGGTTGATAAAGCACCAAGATGTTATTTTCTCCACTTTTAAAATCCGAGTGACGGGGTTTTTGTCTCCCTATGGGTAAAATTGTTGTTAATTTAATCACATCATTCTGTAGGGCTTGTCTCCGTTTCACACAGGTGTTATTAGTGATTAACCACGCATAGGCAGGTGTTTATTCTCTGAACGGCATTTTTGTTAACTGAATGTTTCTTTTGAGTGGTTTTTTTCATCCTGGAAGAAAAGGTTAAAAGTGAAGCCGCTATTTATCCAATAAAATCATGGCATTAATCGTTGTCTAAGCAGGTGGGAAGGCTAGGTGTCTGTAGGGCTATGGGATAATAAAAGAGAAATGCTTAACATTTCTGTAAAAATTATTAGCTATGAATTTTTGCTTCTGCTAATTTCCGAGCAACTTATCAGAAGGAAAAATCTTATCTTTGGCGCGCCAAGTAGGAATGATTTTTGCTGGTATCCGTATATTTAGCCCGCTTGATAACTATTTCACAATTATTGCTTAGCCGTGAAAAGGAGCCTGTACTATGCCGCAAACCACGAAGCATCAACCGTTGACCGTTATCATCGCCGCCGTGTTGGGGATGATCGCCAGCCAAAACCTGCAGGCCGTTGAGGTTCCGGCCGGTGTGCAATTGGCACCACTGCAGCGCATGGTGATCAACAACGGTTCAGAAGTCGCTTCGTTGGATCCGCATAAGGTCGAAGGAACGCCTGAAAGCAATATTATCCTCAACCTGCTAGAAGGGTTGGTCAGCACCGATGCCAATGGCCATCTGGCCCCTGCGGTGGCGGAAAACTGGGAAAATACCGATTACCAGACGTGGACTTTCCACCTGCGTCCAGGGGCGGTATGGAGTGATGGCTCTCCGGTGACCGCGCAGGATTTCGTGTATAGCTGGCAGCGGCTGGCGGATCCTAAGACCGGTTCCCCTTATGCCAGCTATCTGCAATACGCCCGAATTGAACATATTGACGCTATTCTTGCCGGTAAGAAACCGCCTGAATCGCTGGGTGTCAGCGCCATTGATGAGAAAACGTTGAAGGTGACGCTCAGTGAGCCGGTGCCCTATTTTGTCAGTATGCTGTCCCATACCTCAATGAAGCCGGTCAAACAGTCGGTAGTCGAGAAATTTGGCGATAAGTGGACACTGCCACAGAACTACGTGGGTAACGGGGCATATCGCTTATCTGAGTGGGTCGTCAACGAACGTATCGTGCTCGAACGCAGCCCGAGCTACTGGAATAACAGCAAGACGGTGATCGAGCAGGCCACGTTCCTGCCGTTGTCCTCCGAGGTCAGCGACATTAACCGCTACCGCAGCGGTGAAATCGATATTACCAATAGCGCCATCCCGCCGAATCTGTATGCCAAAATGAAACGCGAGATCCCAGAACAGCTGCACGTTAACCCTTACCTGTGCACCTTCTATTACGAGATCAACAATCAGCGTGCGCCGTTTACCGACGAGCGCGTACGTGCGGCAGTCAAGTTGACGCTGGATCGCGACATTATTGCCAACAAGATCATGGGCCAGGGCCAAATCCCCGCCTACAGCTTTACGCCAACCTTTACCGAGGGGGGTAACTTCAGCCAGCCTGAATGGGCAGGGTGGACGCAGGAAAAACGCAACGAAGAAGCGAAGAAGCTGCTGGCGCAAGCAGGGTTCAACGCTGAGAAACCGCTCAAATTTACCCTGTTGTACAACACCTCCGATCAAAATAAGCAGCAAGCCATCGCTGCTGCCTCAATGTGGAAGAAGAACCTTGGCGCCCAGGTCACATTGCAAAATCAGGAATGGAAAACCTCGCTGCAGAGCCGCCATGAAGGGCAATTTGATGTGGCCCGTGCCACCTGGTGTGGTGATTACAATGAACCGAGCGCGTTTCTGAATATGCTGCTTTCCAACAGCAGCAATAACACCTTCTTCTATAAAAGCCCGGCGTTCGATGCGCTGATGGCCAGCACCCTGCAAGCGCCTGACGCTGCTGCACGCGGGGCCATTTATCAGCAGGCGGAGACCTTGCTGGACAAAGATTCTGCGCTGATCCCGGTTTATTATCGGGTCAGTGCGCGGCTGGTCAAACCTACGGTTGGCGGTTTCACCGGCAAAGACCCGCAAGACTATATCGATCTGAAAAACTTTTACATCATCAAACAGTAATCAAGGGTATTTCCGGCGGTGATAGCAGCCGGTAATACACAGGAAAGGCAGCGCCGTTTCGTTCCACGGCGTCCAGCCATAGCAACCCCCGGTTAACGGGCAACGCAACTCCCACGACGGAGTTGTGATAATAAAAACTGGAGTTTATACACATGACCAACATCACGAAGAAGTCCCTGCTGGCAGCAGGCATTATTGCGGCGCTAGGCTTGACGGCGGCAGGAACTGCTTTTGCGGCCGATGTGCCAGCGGGCGTTCAACTGGCAGACAAGCAGGAAATCGTTAAGAACAACGGTTCCGAAGTACAATCCCTTGACCCGCACAAGATCGAAGGCGTGCCTGAAAACAACGTCACTCGCGATCTGATTGAAGGCCTGGCGAATAACAGCGTGGACGGTTCAGTGGTGCCGGGTGTCGCAGAAAGCTGGGATAACAAAGATTTTAAAGTGTGGACCTTCCACCTGCGCAAAGACGCCAAATGGTCGAACGGTGAGCCGGTAACGGCACAAGATTTCGTGTATAGCTGGCAGCGTTTGGTTGATCCGAAAACGGCTTCTCCTTATGCCAGCTATCTGCAGTATGCCCATGTAGAAAACGTAGATGACATTATCGCCGGTAAAAAAGATAAATCGACCTTGGGCGTGAAGGCCATCGACGATCATACCTTCCAGGTGACGCTGACCGAGCCGGTTCCATATCTGGTGGAAATGACCCCGCACTACGCCATGAAGCCGGTGAATAAAGAAGCGGTAGAGAAGTTTGGTGAAAAGTGGACCTTGCCAGAGAACTACGTGAGCAACGGCGCATACAAGCTGAAAGACTGGGTGGTAAACGAACGTATCGTGCTGGAACGTAACCCGCAATACTGGGATAACGCCAAAACTATCATTAATAAAGTCACCTTCCTGCCGATCGCTTCAGAAGTCACCGACGTCAACCGCTACCGCACCGGTGAAATCGACATGACCTATAACAACATGCCGATCGAACTGTTCCAGAAGCTGAAAAAAGAGATCCCGAACGAAGTGCACGTTGATCCCTACCTGTGTACTTATTACTATGAAATCAACAACCAGAAAGCACCGTTCACCGATGCTCGCGTACGTGAAGCGCTGAAGCTGGGGATGGATCGCGACATTATCGTCAACAAGGTGAAAAACCAGGGCGATCTGCCAGCTTACAGCTTTACTCCTCCTTACACCGACGGTGCCAAGTTGACCCCGCCAGAGTGGTTTGGCTGGACGCAGGAAAAGCGTAACGAAGAAGCCAAGAAACTGCTGGCCGAAGCCGGTTATGGCCCGGGTAAACCGCTGACCTTCTCGCTGCTGTACAACACCTCCGATCTGCACAAGAAGCTGGCCATTGCAGCTGCGTCTATCTGGAAGAAAAACCTGGGTGTGGACGTGAAGCTGGTGAACCAGGAGTGGAAAACCTTCCTGGATACCCGCCATCAGGGCACTTATGACGTGTCACGTGCTGGCTGGTGTGCGGACTACAACGAACCAAGCTCCTTCCTGAACATGATGCTGTCTGACAGCAGCAGTAACACCCCGCACTATAAGAGCGCAGAATTCGACAAGCTGATGGGCAACGTCTTGACGGCGAAAACCAAAGAAGAGCGAGCCGATCTGTATCAGAAAGCCGAAGTTCAGCTGGATAAAGACTCTGCTATCGTTCCGCTTTATTACTATGTGAATGCTCGCCTGGTGAAACCTTACGTGGGAGGTTATTCAGGCAAAGATCCACTTGATAACGTTTACGACAAAAACCTGTACATCATCAAACATTGATGCGGCAAGGGCTGGCTGCACAGGTCGCCAGCCCATTTCAAGACAATAAGCCGTTATCAGGCTGAAGCACAGGGCTAGGGCAATGCTTAAATTTATCTTTCGTCGCCTGTTAGAGGCGATCCCGACACTATTTATACTCATCACCATCTCTTTCTTTATGATGCGCCTCGCACCCGGCAGCCCGTTTACCGGTGAGCGTGCTCTGCCACCTGAAGTGTTGGCCAACATTGAAGCCAAATATCACCTTAACGATCCGATCTGGAAACAGTACGGGCACTATTTGGTGCAGCTGTCGCAGGGTGATTTTGGCCCTTCATTCAAATACAAAGATTATTCGGTTAATGACCTGGTCAAGGCCTCGTTCCCCGTTTCAGCCAAACTGGGATTTGCCGCTTTCGTTCTTGCGGTGGTGCTGGGGGTGAGCGCAGGGGTTATTGCCGCGTTGAATCAGAACACCAAGTGGGACTATACGGTGATGGGGTTCGCCATGACAGGTGTGGTGATCCCCAGCTTTGTTGTCGCCCCCTTATTGGTGCTGATATTCGCCATTACCTTGAAGTGGTTGCCCGGTGGGGGCTGGAACGGTGGGGCGCTGAAATTTATGATCCTGCCGATGGTGGCGCTGTCTTTGGCCTATATCGCCAGCATCGCGCGTATCACCCGTGGCTCGATGATTGAAGTGCTGCATTCCAACTTTATCCGTACCGCCCGCGCCAAAGGTTTGCCGATGCGCCGCATCATTCTGCGCCACGCGTTAAAACCTGCGTTGCTGCCGGTGCTGTCCTATATGGGGCCAGCATTTGTTGGGATTATCACCGGTTCGATGGTGATTGAGACCATTTACGGCCTGCCAGGAATTGGTCAGCTATTCGTTAACGGTGCGCTGAACCGTGACTATTCGCTGGTGTTGAGCCTGACCATTCTGGTCGGTGGCTTGACCATCCTGTTTAACGCGATCGTCGACGTGCTGTATGCCGTGATCGATCCCAAAATCCGTTACTAAGCTGGAGCACGCAAGATGTTGACGAAAAAGAACAGCGAAGCTCTGGAAAACTTCAGCGAACAGCTGGAAGTTGAAGGGCGTAGTCTGTGGCAGGACGCTCGCCGCCGCTTTATGCACAACCGTGCGGCGGTGACCAGCCTGTTTGTGTTAGCGCTGATCACCCTGTTTGTGATCTGTGCCCCCTGGCTGTCGCAGTTTGCTTATGATGACACCGATTGGGCAATGATGTCTGCCGCGCCTAACCTGGAGTCCGGGCACTATTTCGGTACCGACTCCTCAGGGCGTGACCTGCTGGTGCGCGTGGCTATTGGTGGACGTATCTCGCTGATGGTGGGGGTAGCTGCGGCGCTGGTGGCCGTAGTGTTGGGCACTTTGTACGGTTCCCTGTCTGGCTATCTGGGCGGTAAGACCGACTCGGTGATGATGCGCTTGCTGGAGATTTTGAACTCCTTCCCGTTCATGTTCTTTGTGATCCTGCTGGTGACCTTCTTTGGGCAAAACATCCTGCTGATCTTTGTGGCGATCGGCATGGTGTCGTGGCTGGATATGGCGCGTATCGTGCGCGGGCAGACGCTCAGCCTTAAACGTAAAGAGTTTATCGAAGCGGCGCTGGTGTGCGGCGTATCGACCCGCAATATCGTCCTGCGGCATATCGTGCCAAACGTACTGGGCGTGGTGGTGGTATACGCCTCGCTGCTGGTGCCGAGCATGATCCTGTTTGAATCCTTCCTCAGCTTCCTGGGGCTGGGCACTCAGGAGCCGTTGAGCAGTTGGGGCGCATTGTTGAGCGATGGTGCCAACTCGATGGAAGTCTCGCCGTGGTTGCTGCTGTTCCCAGCCTGTTTCCTGGTTATCACTCTGTTTTGTTTCAACTTTATCGGCGATGGCCTGCGTGATGCCCTCGACCCGAAAGATCGTTAAGGAGTGCAACCATGAGCATTAATTCTCAACTACAAAACGGACTGCTGCTGGACGTCAAAGATCTGCGTGTAACGTTCGGTACGCCAGACGGTGATGTGACTGCGGTGAACGATCTCAACTTCGATCTGCGCGCGGGTGAAACCTTGGGCATCGTCGGGGAGTCGGGTTCCGGCAAGTCACAGACGGCATTTGCGTTGATGGGCCTGCTGGCCAGCAATGGCCGCATCGGCGGCTCGGCAAAATTCAACGGACGTGAAATTCTCAACCTGCCAGAAAGCCAGCTCAACAAGCTGCGGGCCGAAGAGATCTCGATGATCTTCCAGGACCCGATGACCTCATTGAACCCTTATATGCGGGTTGGTGAGCAGTTGATGGAAGTGCTGATGCTGCATAAGAAAATGAGCAAAAGCGAGGCGTTTGAAGAGTCGGTCCGCATGCTGGATGCGGTCAAAATGCCGGAAGCCCGTAAGCGTATGCGTATGTATCCGCATGAGTTTTCCGGCGGGATGCGCCAGCGTGTGATGATCGCCATGGCGTTGCTATGTCGGCCAAAACTGCTGATTGCCGATGAGCCAACCACGGCGCTAGACGTTACCGTGCAGGCACAGATCATGACGCTGCTTAACGAACTGAAGCGTGAATTCAATACGGCGATCATCATGATCACCCATGATTTGGGCGTTGTTGCCGGGATCTGTAACAAGGTCTTGGTGATGTACGCTGGCCGCACTATGGAATACGGCAGCGCCCGCGATGTGTTTTATCATCCGAGCCACCCCTATTCTATCGGGCTGCTCAATGCGGTGCCGCGTCTGGATGCCGAAGGTGAAGCGTTGATGACCATCCCTGGTAACCCGCCGAACCTGCTGCGTTTGCCAAAGGGCTGTCCGTTCCAACCGCGTTGTCCGTATGCGATGGAGCAGTGCGCGAGTGCTCCGCCATTGGAGCAGTTTGGTGAGGGGCGCCTGCGCGCCTGTTTCAAGCCAGTGGAGGCGTTGGTATGACCGCAACCGATAAAAGAGTGCTGCTGGAAGTCGCAGACCTGAAAGTTCACTTTGATATTCATGATGACAAGCAGTGGTTCTGGCAGGCACCTAAAACGCTGAAGGCAGTGGACGGTGTCACCGTGCGCCTGTTTGAAGGCGAAACGCTAGGGGTGGTAGGGGAGTCAGGCTGCGGTAAATCCACCTTCGCACGGGCAATTATCGGCCTGGTGAAGGCGACCAGTGGCCGCGTTGCCTGGTTGGGCAAAGATCTGCTGGGTATGAGCGATGCCGACTGGCGCAAGACGCGCAGCGATATTCAGATGATTTTCCAGGATCCGCTGGCCTCGCTGAACCCGCGTATGACTATCGGTGAGATCATCGCCGAACCGCTGCGTACCTATAATCCGAAAATGCCGCGTCAGGAAGTGAAGGATAAGGTTAAAGCGATGATGTTGAAGGTGGGCCTGTTGCCGAACCTGATCAACCGTTATCCGCATGAATTCTCCGGCGGGCAGTGCCAGCGTATTGGCATCGCCCGCGCCTTGATCCTGGAACCGAAACTGGTGATTTGTGATGAGCCGGTCTCCGCCTTGGACGTGTCTATTCAGGCGCAGGTGGTGAATCTGTTGCAGCAGTTGCAGCGCGAGATGGGGTTATCGCTAATCTTTATCGCTCACGATCTGGCGGTGGTTAAACACATTTCCGATCGGGTGCTGGTGATGTATCTGGGCCATGCGGTGGAGCTGGGCACTTATGATGAGGTCTATCATAACCCGCAGCACCCCTATACCAAGGCGCTGATGTCGGCGGTTCCGGTGCCGGATCCTGACAAGGAGAAGGAAAAGCAGATCCAACTGCTGGAAGGGGAGCTGCCATCACCGATCAATCCGCCTTCGGGCTGTGTGTTCCGCACCCGCTGTCCGATTGCCGGGCCGGAATGCGCTAAAACGCGTCCATTGCTGGAAGGCAGCTTCCGTCATGCGGTATCGTGCCTGAAAGTCGATCCGTTGTAATGGGTTGATTAATAATAAAAAAACCTGCCATTTGGCAGGTTTTTTTATACCGTTAACCGGCTTATTCTTTCCACAAAATGTGGCACAGCTTGTTATCTTTCTCGCGACAGATCAGTACGCGGGCAAAGACATCGTTGATAGGCTCGCCATCGCTGTCCGCCAGGCCGATCACTACCTCGGCAAAGAAGTCCGGATTCAGATCGTAATCCACGTGCTCTTGCCAGTCTTCTGCCGGATCGTACAGCTCGGCACCGCCACGCTCTTCAAACTGTAAATTGAACAGCAGAATATCCGCGGGATCCAGATTGTCGCCGGCCAGCTCCAGGAAGATGTCGTAGGCTTGTTCCAGCGTTTCATCTTCGGTAAGGCGATTATTCAAGTCCATATAAAAATCCTGATAACAAATGATTTGAGGTTATTAAACCATGCTCGTTGCCGCTTTTACAGCAACGGGCTGAAAAAGTAAAACAGGCGTTCGACCAGGCGGTGCCAGTACGGGCGCTTTAACCATTGCTTGGCGTCCAACAGCTGCGAGCGGGCGATGTAATCATCTTGCACACAGGCCAGATCGGCACCAAAGCCGCTGTCGTCAATCACCAGGGTGATCTCAAAGTTCAGCCACAGGCTGCGCATATCCAGATTGACCGTGCCGACCAGGCTGAGCTGGCCATCGACCAACACGCTCTTGGTGTGCAACAGCCCGCCTTCAAACTGATAAATCTTCACGCCCGCTTCCAGCAGCTCCGAGAAGAAGGCACGGCTGGCCCAGCGCACCATCATTGAGTCGTTGTCGCGCGGAACGATAATGCTGACGTCAACGCCACGCAGCGCTGCCGTGCAGATGGCGTGTAGTAAATCGTCGCTTGGAACCAGGTAGGGAGTGGTCATGATCAACTGCTCACGCGCGGAATAGACCGCCGTCAACAGTGCTTGATGGATCATCTCTTCCGGGAACCCCGGGCCGGAGGCAATAACCTGGATGGTGTGGCCGCTTTCCTGTTCAAACGGCATGATATTCACGTCTGGCGGCGGTGGTAGAATGCGCTTGCCGGTTTCGATCTCCCAGTCACAGGCGTAAACAATACCCATCGTGGTTGCCACCGGGCCTTCCATACGTGCCATCAGGTCGATCCATTGACCAACCCCGGCATCCTGCTTGAAGAAGCGCGGATCGACCATATTCATACTGCCGGTGTAGGCGATGTAATTGTCGATCAGCACCACTTTGCGATGTTGCCTCAGGTCCATACGCCGCAGGAATACACGGAACAGGTTAACCTTGAGTGACTCAACCACTTCAATACCGGCGTTACGCATCATGCTGGGATAAGGGCTGCGGAAGAACTGTACGCTGCCAGCCGAGTCCAGCATCAAACGGCAATGTACGCCACGGCGTGCGGCGGCCATCAATGATTCGGCGACCTGATCGACCAGCCCACCTGGCTGCCAGATGTAAAACACCATCTCGATATTATGGCGTGCCAGTTCGATATCCCGCACCAGCGCATTCATCGTTGAATCGGTGGTCGTCAGCAGCTGTAGCTGGTTGCCTTTGACGCCATCGATACCCTGGCGGTGGTGGCAAAGCTGGAACAGCGGGCGGGCCACTTCACTGTACTCGGTAGCAAAAATCCGGCTGCTTCCTTTAAGCTCATTCAACCAGCGAGCGGTTGAGGGCCACATGGCCTTGGCTCTCTCTGCGCGGCGCTTGCCAAGGTGCAGTTCGCCAAAGGATAAATAAGCAACGATACCGACCAATGGCAGAATATAGATCACCAGCAGCCAGGCCATGGCCGAAGGCACGGTGCGTCGTTTCATCAGAATACGCAATGTGACCCCGGCGATAAGCAGCCAGTAGCCAAACACCAAGAGCCAACTAATTACGGTATAAAAGGTTGTCATAAAGGCAAAAATTTCCGTTCGTAAGCCACCAATAATGAGTGTACGCACAGAACAACAAAGGTGAAACCTTTTCTCGGTAGTTAAGTTACATAAAAATGATTGACGAAAGGGACTTGCTGAAAATAAAAACCGTACTTTCTGTCGCCTGTGAGAGGGATACGGTGATGAACGCACGACTTGGATCGCGCGTTGAAAGGGCTATAATGCCCGCGGTTGGCATTGATGGGTAACGTAAAATGAGACGCAGTAGAAATGAAGTGGGCCGCTGGAGGATGTTACGGCAGAGCCAGCGGCGCAGGCATCGTTGGCTGGAGCGCCAGTCGTGCAGCAATCGGCATATCATTCGTGTTCGCCGTCGTTTGGACGATCAACACCGCAGAGCCTTATTGTTCGTTGTGGCTTACGAGTGGTAAAACAAGAACAGCCCGTTATGGGCTGTTCTGCTATTGGCTGGACCAGGGTTATTTACCCAGATAGGCGTTCAGCATCCACACCTGTTTTTCCTGCTCTTTGATGTAATCACTCATCAGCGAAGAGGTACCCTCGTCACCGGCCTCTGCGGCCAGCGTCAGCAGTTCGCGCTGCTGTTGCAACAAAATGGCGTAACCTTCCAGCAAGCCGCGCAGGGTGCCTTTATCGTCGGTGACATTGGTGTCTTCCTTGATATCCGCCGTTTTCAGATAGTCACTGAAGGCATGGCGAGGCTGGGAACCCAGCGTCAGAATACGCTCTGCCAGTTCATCCACCTTGGTCAGCAGGTCATTGTAGGTTTCTTCAAACTTGACGTGCAGTTCAAAGAAGTGCGGGCCGGAAATATTCCAATGGTAGCCGCGCACGTTCATGTACAGCACCTGGTAGTTAGCCAGTAGGGCGTTTAGTGCTTCAGAGAGTTTTGCTGATTGTTTGGTGTCCAGGCCGATATGAGTCTTGGTCGCTTTCTTTGCCGTTGCCATAATAATCTTCTCCTGATTATTTGTTTCGATTATCTAGATTGATATCCATACAAAACAGGTTAACCGGATCTATCATAAGGTTAAAGTTGCTACTAAGCATCAATTCAATCGCTCAAACCAATTTACCCGTCGTCTTTCAAGTTGCTTAAATTCATCAATTGGCTAGTCGGGTAGGGGCGCTGCTGCGCCCACTTAACCTCATCGATTAAATTACACCTGCGCTCTTTTGCGCAAAGCAAATTTTAGCACACCGGCGCTCAGGCTGGTGAGCAATGCGGCGGCGATCAGTACGGCAATAAAGGCCTGATCAAAGGCACCTCTAGCCAGCTGGATCAGCCTTTCTGCGCTGTCCGCGCCCATATTTCCGGCTAACCGTAACGCCTCATCAATGCTGTCATAAGCGAGATCGCCTGCTGGAAGATTGGCAGGCAATACCAGGCTGTGGCTATAGACCGCCGTCATCAACCCGCCCAACAGCGTGACGCCTAACACGCCACCCAACTCCCACGAGACATCTTCAATGGCGGCGACCATGCCCGCCTTGTCTTCTGGGGCGTTGAGCATAATAGCCGTTGAGGCGGCGGTGATGGCACCACCGAGGCCAAAGCCCACCACAAACAGGCAGACCAACTGCATAATGACGTTGCCTTGATACCACAGGGCGACACCCGCAATGCCTAAGGCGGTGAGAATAAAGCCGCCCACCAACATGGAGCGTTCGCCGTAACGCGGTAGTAAGGCCCCGGCCAACGGGCCAGCCAGAGCAGAGGCTACTGGAATGGGTAGAATAAACAATGCGGCCAGCAGCGGCGTCATGCCTAGCACCAACTGTAACCGTTGGCTTAACACCAGTTCGACCCCGATCAGCGCGATCATTGAAACGATCGCTACACCGACACCGCTGGCAAACAGGCGATTACGGAACAGTGAAAAATCGATCATGGGGTATTGCGCCCGTTGCTGACGGCGGACAAACAGGGTCAGGAACAGCGTACCGAGCGCTGCCGCAATGGCGAAGTCACTCAGGGAGAACGCGGGTTTGCTCAGCTCTTTCAGCGCATAGATCGACGCCACCAGGCCGAACATGATCTGTAGCGAGCTAATAAAGTCGCAGGGGCGTTGACTGTCTCCACCGCAACGAGGGATCAGATAGACCGCCAGCGGCAGGACCAGCATCACCACCGGCACGTTGATCAGAAATACCGAGCCCCACCAGAAATAGGACAGCAGAACGCCGCCTACCACCGGGCCAAGCGCGGCGGCACCGGAAGCCACAGCGGCCCAGATGCCAATCGCTAGCGCACGTTCACGCTCATCGGTAAAGACGTGGCGCACGATGGATAGCGTGGCCGGCATCATCATCGCGGCTCCGATGGCCAGGAAAGCCCGTGACGCAATCAGCAGTTCGGCACTGGGTGAGAACGCCGCGCACAGTGAGGCCAAGGCAAAGACCGGCAAACCGGCGATAAACATTTTCTTGTGGCCAAGACGGTCGCTTAACATGCCAGCGCCGGGCAGCAGGCCAGCAACCACCAACGGGTAGGCGTTAACGATCCACAGTTTTTGTGAGGCTGTGGCATCCAATGACTGGGTCAGGCGCGGCAACGCAGTGTAAAGCACCGTCATATCGGTAATGATTAAAAATAGCGCACTGGAGATCATTGCCAGGATCAGCCAGCGGTTTTGGGCGTGCATAAAGAGTATCCTAGTAAACCGATGACGCGGCTGCGTCACCTTACGGTAACCACCCGGTAGCACCGGTGGTATACTGCTATAATATAAATCCATACGTACGTATTGAAAAGGGGCTTTCTCAATGGGGCGTCAACGAAGTATCGATCGTGACAAGGTGCTGGATACCGCAGAAGAGATTGTGGCGACCCAAGGTGCGGCAGGGTTAACCATCGATTCGGTGGCTAAAGCCATGGGGATCTCCAAGGGGGGCGTGCAATATTGCTTTGGTAGCAAAGATGCGCTCATCGATGCGATGTTTGACCGTTGGGGCAAGGTTTATGAGCAGGTTTTTGACGATATTGCGGGCAGCGATCCGGACCCTTTAACCATCGTCCAGGCGCATATGCAGGCTACACGCAGTTCCGATCAGGCTTCCAGCGCCAAGGCTGCCGGGTTGATGGCGACGTTAATTCAGACGCCAGAACATCTGGACAGTACGCGAGAATGGTATCGCAGCCGCATAGCAGGTTTGGATCTGACCACCGAAGCGGGAAGAAAGGCGCGGCTGGCCTTCTTGGCTACCGAGGGAGCCTTCATGCTGCGCTTCTTCGGCTTCATGGATATTACTCAGCAGGAATGGGAGGCGATGTTTGCCGATTTACAAAAGTGGGTTCTTACCGATACGGCTCGCAATGGTTGACCTATTGCAGTGATAGATGGCGGTCACCTCGCTCGGCGAGTATGTTTAGCGAATAAAGATATTCCCTCGAAGAACCCACTTTTAGCCAGCCACCTCCGTGCTGGCTTTTTTTTGCTTAAAATACCTGCTTGAACGGTTTCACCGTGACTTCGCCGTATACGCCAGCGTCTACGTACGGGTCTTGTGCAGCCCAGGATTTTGCCGCCTCCAGCGAAGGGAACTCGGCGATCACGGTAGAACCGGTAAATCCAGCCTGGCCCGGATCGTTGCTATCAATAGCCGGGTTAGGGCCAGCGACCACCAACCGGCCTTCATCACGCAGCGCTTGCAGGCGAGCCAGATGGGCGGGGCGAACGGCCATGCGCTGTTCCAGCGTGCCAGGTACGTCTTGTGCGTAGATCAGATAAAGCATATTTCACCTTTAAAATCATTGCCATACAACGGTAATCACAAAGTAGCGCAAAACCTGTGACAAGGGAATGCCAATCCAGATAAAAATTCATTACCGAGCTGAGGATAGTTGTGTGTGCTGCGATTGACGGGTGAATGGACATATTGGTTAACAATCCGTATGCAAAGCTCAATAAAAGGCTAATTAAACGTTAATATCCCTATGAGTTTGCTGGTTTTAGCGCCTAATGATGCCGATTAAAGCGATAGTTTGTCTTTCGTTATTGAATATGATTGCTATTTGCATTTAAACTTGGCGCACCAGAGGAAACAGAATCATTATGCCGCTAAACAAAATGTTCCTTATTCGCCGAATTTCCGTGCCAATTGTCCTCTCCGTTGGTTTGCACAGTGCCCTGGTGGCCGCCTTGCTCTACGCTTCCGTCAACGAAGTGTTGGAGTTGCCGAAGCAGGAAGATGCCCCTATCAGCGTCATGATGGTGAATATGACCGCGTTGGCAGAACCGCCACCGCCGGCAGCGGCGGAACCGGAGCCGCAGGTAGAACCTGAGCCAGAACCAGAACCGATCCCGGAGCCCGAGCCGCCACCGCCGGTACCGGTAGCCATTCCTAAACCGGAGCCGGAGAAACCCAAGCCGAAGCCAAAACCGAAGCCGAAGGTAGAGAAGCCGGTCAAGCGTGAAGTGAAGAAGAGCGAACCGCGTGAACCCTCGCCGTTTGACAGTCAATCCGAAGCCAAGCCGATCGACAAGGCACCGGTTAAACAGGCACCATCAGCACCCGCGCCGGGAACTTCCCGTGAGTTGGGGCCGAAAGCTCTGAGCATCGGCAAGCCGATGTATCCACCGCGCGCCCTGGCGTTGCAGATTGAAGGCAAGGTCAAGGTTCAGTTCGATGTTGATAGCGACGGGCGGGTGACTAACGTGCGTATTCTGTCGGCGGAACCACGTAATATGTTCGAACGTGAGGTGAAGCAGGCAATGCGTAAATGGCGCTATGAAGCCAAAACCGCGCAGAACCTGACGAAGACCATCGTCTTCAAAATGGAAGGTTCGACGGTCGAGTAAGCAATAAAAAAGGTCGCGTTTGCGACCTTTTTGCTATCTGGCGTAGGCTTACTCGCCAACGCGGAAGTTCATCTTGCCGTCTGGCAGGGCGCGAGGGCTACCGCCGTCATCTACCGCTACATAGGTAAAGACCGCTTCCGTGGCACGGTAGCGCTGGCCGATTGGGGCAGAAGACACCTTCTTGACCCAAACTTCCACATTGATGGTAATCGAGCTGCGGCCACTGCGGATACAGTTGGCATAGCAGCACACCACGTCACCCACCGCGACCGGTTTGAGAAAGGTCATGCCGTCTACCCGCACGGTTACCACGCGCCCTTCGGCGATCTCTTTGGCCAGGATCGCGCCGCCGATGTCCATTTGCGACATCAGCCAGCCGCCAAAGATATCGCCGTTGGCATTGGTATCTGCCGGCATGGCCAGCGTGCGCAGCACCAGCTCACCGCTAGGCAAAGGTCGTTGTTCGGTCATTATTTCTTCTGCTCTTCTGGCATATGACGGTAAATATAGATACCGCTCAACAGGGTGAAGACCAGCGTCAGCACGGTCAGGCCAAATACCTTGAAGTTAACCCAAACGTCCTGCGGCATCCAGAATGCCACATAGATATTGGCCAAGCCGCAGGCCAGGAAGAACAGGGCCCAGGCAATGTTAAGGTGGTTCCAGACGCTGTCCGGCAGGGTCAGCTCTTTACCCAGCATGCGTTGGATCAGCGGCTTTTTCAGTATCAGTTGGCTGATCAGCAGCGCCAGGGCAAACAAGGTGTAGATGACCGTGACCTTCCATTTGATAAACAGGTCGTTGTGAAACACCAGGGTCAAGGTGCCGAATACGGCGACCATAGCAAAGGTGATCAGCGTCATCTTCTCTACCTTGCGATATTTCAGCCAGGTAAAGACCAGTGCCAGGGCGGTGGCGACGATCAAGGCACCCGAGGCGACGTAGATATCGTAAAGCTTATAAAAGGCAAAAAAGACAATCAGGGGTAGAAAATCAAGAAACTGCTTCATAAATCAATCCATCATAGGTTCATCGGGCGACTATACCGGATTTGGCCCGTTCTGTGTATCGCACTAAAGGGCAGATTATCGGTGTTCGTCCGGTAGATTGCTGCTGTAAACACCAGAATTTGCATAAACTTACGATTGTTACCGTCGGTTATTTGCAAGCGCAGGGTGTACGACGCATATTAAGCATAATAATAGCCGCATAATTTACCATGGAAAATAGCTATGCAGTGGAAGTCTCTGCGGGCGTGGACGCCCGGTTTGACGCATTTGTTAGGATATGAACGCAGTTGGTTAAAACCGGATATTCGTGCGGGGTTATCGGTCGCAGCGGTAGCTTTACCGGTGGCGATTGCCTATGCCGAATTGGCCGGTGTCAGCCCGGTGGTCGGGCTTTACTCCTGTATTTTACCGATGATCGCCTATGCCATTTTTGGCTCGTCGCGGCAGTTGATTGTCGGGCCGGATGCGGCAACCTGTGCGGTGATTGCTGCCGTGGTGACTCCGCTTGCAGCAGGAAGTATGGAGCTGCACTGGCAGCTCACCATCATGATGACCGCCATGACGGGGGGGTGGTGTTTGCTGGCCAGCCGCTTCCGGCTCGGGGCCTTGGCAGACCTGCTTTCGCGCCCGATCCTCAGCGGATTGCTGAACGGCGTGGCGGTCACCATCATCGTCGATCAGATCGGTAAAGTGCTGGGGTTCGGTACGCCACCGGCGCAGCTGATTGAACGTATTTATGCCTTGCCCGGCAACATTCTGCACAGCGATTGGCCGACGATGGGCATTTCATTGCTTACGCTGACGATGCTGGTGGGGGTTAAAAAGTTGCGGCCTAACTGGCCTGCGCCGTTGTTCGCCATCGTGTTGGTCGCCTTTATCACCTGGGCGGGTAATTTGCAGCAGCACGGTATTATTACCGTTGGGGGCTTCAGCGGCATGCTGCCTATCGTCCAGTGGCCGGATTTTCAGCCGGGCTTACTGCGTGACATGGTGATACCGGCGCTCAACCTGGCGGTGGTCAGTTTTGTCAGCATGATGCTCACGGCGCGCAGCTTTGCGGCGAAAAATGGCTACGAGGTTAATGCTGATGCGGAGTTCCGTGCGCTGGGGCTGGTAAACATTGTTTCCGCGCTGTCGCAAGGGTTTGCCATCAGCGGGGCCGATTCGCGTACGGCGGTAAACGATGCCAATGGCGGCAAGAGCCAGCTGGTATCAATTATTGCCGCCATCGTCATTGGCATTGTGCTGCTGTTCCTGACTTCGCCGCTGCAATTTATTCCGGTGGCCGGATTAGGCGTGGTGCTGATGTACGCAGCCTGGTCGTTGATCGACATTCGCGGCATCTGGATCCTGCGCAAGCGCAATGCCCAGGCGTTCAGGCTGGCGGCTTTCACCTTCGTCAGCGTGCTGCTGGTGGGGGTGATCAGCGGCATTGGCTTGGCGGTATTGCTTGGCCTGATGCAGTTTCTCCGCACCGTGTTCCGCCCTACGGAGCAATTGCTGGGGGTCAATGAGGAAGGCATGATCCACTCAATGGGCAACAACAACGGGGTGAAGGCGGTGCAGGGGGTGATGATGTACCGCTTTAACTCCCCGCTGACCTATTTTAACGTGGCCTACTTCAAACGGCGCATCCTCAATCTGGTCGACAGTACGCCGTTCCAGCCGCGTTGGGTGGTGGTTGATGCGGTGGCCAGCTTTACCCATGCAGATATCAGCGTGCTGGCGGCCATTGACGAGCTAAAACGTGATTTGTTACAGCGTAACGTAAAACTGGTGCTGGCCGGGCGGCGCACCGAGTTAACACGCTGGTTCCGTATCAATCAGGTGGGGCGTGATAAGGATCTGATCCTGGTGCCCGACCTTTATCTGGCACTCAAGCTGATACAAAGTAAGGAACAGGCCGAACCAGGTACGGCACAGTAAATAAAAAGGGCACGCTAAAAGCGTGCCCTTAAACGTCAACAGACCCTGTTTATCTTTTATCCAGGGACACGCCAGAAGCGGGCGCTGTGTCACGCAGTAGCATATACAGCCGGAACAGATAAATCAGCAGTAGGGCAGAAACCAGATTGCTTAAAGCCGTCAGCACTATGCTGGCAACGTGTGGCGTCAACACAGACAAATGACTGACCATAAACAGCACCAGCAGCTTGGCCGCCAACCACAGCATCATCGCCGGTACGATCACCCGCGCGTTGGCAAAGGCCAGCTTGCAGCTTAGCTTCAGTGAGGCAAACATGCCTTTCCCATCGGCCACAGAAATCACCGGGGCCAACGAGAACGAGATCGCCATGATTACCCCGGGCACGACGAACAGCGTCAGGCCAAGCTGAGTCAGCAAGGTGCAGACAAACAGCAGCAACAGTAAACGCGGCAATAGCGGGGCAGATATCCCGATAGCCCGCAGCGCACTGGTACGCTGGCCTTCAGAAACCAGGCGGATCAGCGTCAGCATGCCCCCCACCAGCAGCACGTTACCCACTAAAGCGGAAATCGTGGCGGCGGCGGACACTTTCAACAGCACCATCTGCTGTTCAGGCGTCATTTGCTGAATAATTTCCTGGATCCCCATGCCGGCACCGGCGTTGGAGGCCAAATCACTTTCCGTCGCGGTCAGGATCTTCAACTGCTCGATATCGGGACTAAACGCCTGATTAAGCAGCACAGAAATGAATGCGGTCAGCAGTGCCAACAGCACAATGCTGGCAACCTGATTACGGAAAAAGTTAAAACTGTCTCGGTACAACGTGTTGGCCGTAATTGGCATGCTTGGCATGCAGACTCCTTGGCGTCGGGAACGTAGTTAAATCAGTGGGCGATTGTACCCTGTTCCGCGCCGCTGTGGCACCCCGCGAATGGCACTGTGCTGATTTCTTGGGCGATTATGGTCTCTGACAATGATAATGGCAGGGGAACCGGCAAGGGCGGCAGGCCGTAGCGCTCACGGGCTCGATCGCAGGCCTCATTGCGCAGGCCGTTTTCCCCGGATTGATCGAATTCGCGGCAGGGACTAGGGCGATTGGGGTAGATCGAACAGGACACCGCCTGACCAATCACACCCACCAGCGAGGTGCAGCGCGGGGACTTGCTGTTGGTCCCCTGCATACAGCGCAGAAAGGGGCTCAAGGGTTCAGTCAAGGATATAGGTACCACGCCGCCGCCATCTTCTGCTTCGGCCCAATAGAATGATACTCGGAAATAACCGCAGCAGGCGCCGCAGCTGGTGCAGGGATTTTGAATTTCGCTCATCTTGATTGCCACCGACTCCTTACCGGCCCAACCAAAACCAACAGGAATGATGAAATTACGCAGAGGCATTTTTTTTAGCAACTTTTTTTGGTAACAGAAATGTAAACATGCATAAAATTTGCAACAAAAGGCGTTTATTGATTCAGATCAATTATCGATTTATTAACACCTTAGGTGGCTTTGTTTTTGGTGGGAATTTAAATTTTTACACTTAAGATGTGATCTCGATGGGATCATAAATACCTGTTAATAGGTATATTCATCGGGACTGTAAACCACACAAATGGAATGGATAATGAAAAAGACAACTCTGGTGGTGTTAGGGGCTCTGATGGCTCCTATGGTAGCAAGCGCGCATCAAGCGGGTGATTTCCTGTTCCGGGCAGGGACTGCAACAGTTCGTCCTAATGCAGGTTCGGACAACGTTTTAGGCCAAGGATCTTTCAACGCCAATAACAACACCCAGTTGGGTCTGACTTTTGGCTATATGGTGACGGACAATATCGGCGTCGAATTACTGGCTGCAACACCGTTCCGCCATAAAGTGTCTCTGGGTGGCCCAGCGGTCAACGGGAATATTGCAACCGTTCGTCAACTGCCACCAACGCTGATGGCGCAGTATTACTTTGGCGAAAAGCAGGACAAGCTGCGCCCATACCTGGGTATTGGTGTGAACTACACCATGTTCTTCGACGAGAAATTCAACGACAACGGTAAGGATGCAGGTTTAAGCAACTTGGATCTGAAAAATTCCTGGGGTGTTGCCGGGCAGGCAGGTCTGGATTACAACCTGGATGAGCACTGGATGCTGAACATGTCGGTCTGGTGGATGAATATCGAGACCAAGGTTCGCTTTGACGCGGGCGATCAACATCAGAGCGTTGATACGCGTCTGGATCCGTGGGTGTTTATGTTTGGTGCGGGTTACCGCTTCTAAGCCAGCAATAAAGGAGGCGCTGTTCGGCGCCTCCCTCTTCAGTTATTTAATGCGCATATCGTTTTCGACGGATTTAACTCCTGCCACGCCGCGTGTCACCTGAATGGCACGGTTAGCATCGGCACTGGAGCTGACAAAACCGCTCAACTGTACCCGGCCCTTAAAGGTTTCAACGCTAATCTCGGTGGATTTGATGGTTTTATCCGCCAGCAGTGCTGACTTCACTTTGGTAGTGACGACCGTATCGTCAATATAGCCGCCAGTCCCTTCTGATTTTGCCGTTGGAGCACAGGCAGAAACTGCCATAGCCAAAATAGCCGCCATGCACAGCGCTGAAAGGGTTTTAAATAGCTTCATAAATGACTCTCCTTGCATATGTTATTGTTGAAATTAAAGGCTGATTTCAATCAGCTAACGAAATCGTATGCACTGAACCACTGAATATTTAGCGGCAAATATGATTGTGGGGCAGGTTGCTGGTTTGTTCAAATTGTTTGCGAAAATATCTTTGGCAAGATTGAGGGTAAACAAAGTGTTATCACCGGATACTTTCATAGTATCCGGTGATTGAGGGCGGGGAGATTAAACGCGGGTAGCGGCTTTCATTTCACGTACAAACTTGCCAAGCTTGGCCAGCATTTCTGCCGGTTGCGCCTGATTTTGTTCGATGATTTTAACAATTGCCGAGCCAGAGATTGCCCCGGCGGCACCGGCTTGCAACGCATCCTTGACCTGTGAAGGTTCAGAGATACCAAAGCCTTGCAACGGCGGTGCCGCATGATATTCGCGCAGCTTATTGACCAGATGGTGCAGCGGTAACTGCGCCCGGCTTTCCGTTCCGGTTACTCCGGCGCGTGACAGCAGGTAAGTGTAGCCCCGGCCGTGGGACGAGATTTCACGCAGTAAATCTTCATCCGCATTTGGCGGGCAAATATAGATTGGTGCAATACCGTGGCGAGTTGCCGCCGCGCGGAAAGGCGCGGACTCTTCGAAAGGTACGTCCGCGATCAACACCGAATCTACACCGGCCTGCGCGCAGCGCTGATAAAATGCGTCTATGCCGCCGTGGAACACCAGGTTGGCGTACATCAGTAGGCCAATCGGAATATCAGGGTGTTTCTGACGGATCGCCGCCAGCATTTCAAAACAGTGCGTTGGCGTAACGCCAGAAGCGAAAGCACGCAGCGCTGCACTTTGAATGGTTGGGCCATCGGCTAACGGATCCGAGAAGGGGATCCCCAACTCCAAGGCATCTGCACCGTTCTCCACCAGCGTATCAATAATCTGTAACGATAGCGTCGGGTTTGGGTCGCCAAGGGTGACAAACGGCACGAAGGCGCCTTCTTTATTATTTTCCAACCGCTTGAACAGTTGCTGATAACGTTCCATCAGATTTCTCCCCGTGCTTTAAGAATGTCGTGAACGGTAAATATGTCTTTGTCGCCGCGGCCGGACAGGTTAACTACCAGGATCTGTTCTTTCTGCGGCTCTTCACGGATCATTTTCAGCGCGTGTGCGAGGGCATGGGAAGACTCCAACGCCGGGATAATCCCTTCGTGGCGGGAAAGCTCCTTGAAAGCCTCCAGCGCTTCATCATCGGTGATCGACACGTATTCTGCGCGGCCGATGCTGTTGAGATAGGCGTGCTGCGGGCCAACGGAAGGGAAGTCCAAACCGGCGGAAATCGAGTAAGACTCCTCGATCTGGCCTTCAGAGGTTTGCATCATCGGTGATTTCATACCGAAGTAGATCCCCACTTTGCCGTGTTTCAGCGGCGCACCATGCTGGCCGGTTTCGATCCCCAGGCCGGCAGGTTCAACGCCGATCAGGCCAACGCTGACCTCATCGATAAAGTCGGCAAACATGCCGATGGCGTTGGAACCACCGCCAACGCAGGCCAATACGGCATCCGGCAGACGGCCTTCACGCTCCAGCACCTGAGCTTTGGTTTCTTCGCCGATCATGCGTTGGAACTCACGCACGATGGTCGGGAACGGGTGCGGGCCTGCGGCAGTGCCCAGCATGTAGTGGGCCTTTTCGTAAGAGCCAGACCAGTCGCGCAGCGCTTCGTTACAGGCATCTTTCAGCGTGGAAGAGCCGCTGTGCACCGGGATCACTTCTGCGCCCATCAGACGCATACGGAATACGTTCGGTGACTGGCGTTCGATGTCCTTGGCGCCCATGTAGATACGGCACTTCAGACCGAGCAGGGCGCAGGCCAGCGCAGAGGCCACACCGTGTTGGCCAGCGCCAGTTTCCGCGATGATCTCGGTTTTGCCCATGCGTTTGGCGAGCAGCGCCTGGCCCAATACCTGGTTGGTCTTATGGGCACCGCCGTGCAGCAGATCTTCACGCTTCAGGTAGAGTTTGGTTTTGCTACCGGCAGTCAGGTTTTTGCACAGCGTCAGTGCCGTTGGGCGGCCCGCGTAGTTTTTCAGCAGATCGATAAACTCTGCCTGGAACTCTGGGTCACGCTGGGCGCTGACGAAGGCCTCTTCCAGTTGTTTAAGGGCTGGCATCAAAATTTGCGGCACGTACTGACCGCCAAATTCGCCGAAGTAAGGGTTAAGCAGCGTCATTATTTTTCCCGTTATTATCCGTTAAATGAGGTTCGCAATCAGTAGGCGCGCAGGGTTTGGAACACCGCCGCCAGACGCTCGGCATCTTTGATGCCGGGTTGGCTCTCTACGCCAGAGTTGAAATCGAGGCCCGCACAGCCCAGTTGGGCGGCATCTACGCAGTTGTCCGCACTCAGGCCTCCTGCCAGCATCACGTTGTCCAGCGTTTGGCCCTGCAACACCGACCAGTCAAAGCGAACTCCGGTACCGCCAGCACCATTATCCAGCAGGTAACGATCGACCTGTTGCAGATCGCGAGCGGGCAGGCTGTCCTTCACGCTCAAGGCTTTCCAGATCTGACAGGTGGCTGGCAGCTCGGCACGCAGGGCGTTGATATAAGCCTGGTCTTCCGCGCCGTGCAGTTGCACAGCATGCAGACCAAGGCGCTCGACAGTTTGCACGACCGTAGCGGTCGGCGCATCACAGAAAACGCCCACGTATTTCAACGGTGCTCCGGCGATCACTTCCCTGGCGCGGGCAATGTCCACGTTACGCGGGGAACGGCCAACGAAGATCAGACCGCCGTAGTTGGCACCTGCCTGATAAGCGGCTGCGGCATCTTGCGGCCGGGTCAGGCCGCAGACTTTGTTGTCGCCCAGGATCACGCGGCGTACCGCGCTGCGCAGGTTGGTTTCCGACATCAACGCGCTGCCGATCAGAAAACCGTTGGCATAGCGGCTGAGTTCGCGGATCTGGCGATAGTTGTTGATGCCGGACTCGCTGATCACCGTCACGCCATGTGGCACTTTAGGAGCCAGAGTGCGGGTGCGATCCAGATCAATAGACAGATCGCGCAGATCGCGGTTGTTAATGCCGATCACTTTGGCTTCGAGCTGTACCGCGCGCTGTAATTCCTCTTCGCTAATCACCTCGGTCAGCACGCCCATATTCAGGCTGTGTGCCACCGCGGCAAGTTGGCGGTACTGTTCGTCATCGAGCACCGACAGCATCAACAGAATGGCGTCGGCCTGGTAGTGACGTGCCAGATAGATCTGGTAAGGGTCGATCATAAAGTCCTTACACAGCACCGGCTGGGACACGGTTTTACTCACCAGAGGCAGAAAATCGAAGCTGCCCTGGAAGTATTGCTCATCGGTCAATACCGAGATCGCTGAGGCGAAGTCCTTATACACCGAGGCGATTTCTACCGGGTCAAAATTCTCGCGGATCAGCCCCTTGGAAGGAGAGGCTTTCTTGCATTCGAGAATAAATGCCGTTCTGGCGCCTTGTAGCGCATGATAAAAGCTACGCTCGCTTGGCACGATTTCGTTTTGAAAGCTGGCTAATGGCTGTTGTTGCTTACGTGCCGCGACCCACTGCGCCTTGTCACGAACAATCTTGTTGAGCACGGTTTCCTGCATCATTTATCCTCTTGCTGCCAAAGCAGTGACACGCTGGTAAGCCTGCCCACTGTGGATCATTTCCAATGCCTGCTGCGCGTTCTGGCGCAGGTCTTCCTGTCCGAATAGTTTCAGCAACAGTGCGACGTTGGCGGCGACCGCCGCGGCGTGCGCTGGCTCGCCTTTACCTTGTAACAACCTTGCCAGAATGTCACGATTTTCTTCCGGCGACCCGCCTAGCAGGGAGCCCAGCGGGTGGCTTTCCAACCCAAAGGATTTAGGTGTCAGCTGATAACTTTCAATTTCGCCGTCATTCAGTTCGGCTACGTGAGTGGTGGTGTGGATCGCCACTTCATCCATACCGCCACCGTGTACGACGGCGGCGCGCTGATAACCCAATACGCGCAGGGTTTGGGCGATTGGCAGCACCAGCTCCGGGCTGTAGACCCCAATCAGCGCCAACGGTGGGCGAGCCGGGTTAATCAACGGCCCGAGGACGTTGAACACCGTGCGGGTCTTCAGCTGTTGGCGTACCGGCATCGCATGGCGAAAACCGGTGTGATACTGCGGCGCAAACAGGAAACACACACCCAGTTCGTCTAATGCCTTGCGGGATTCTTCCGCAGGCAGATCCAGGCGGATCCCGAAGGCGGCCAACAGATCGGATGAACCGGAACGGCTGGAGACGCTGCGGTTGCCGTGCTTGGCCACCTTGACCCCACAGGCTGCGGCGACAAAGGCGCTGGCCGTGGAGATATTGATGCTGTTGGTACCGTCACCGCCGGTGCCGACGATATCTGCGAAGGCATAGTCCGGGCGTGGGAACGGTAAAGCATCAGCCAAGAGCGCCTTGGCTGCTCCGGCGATTTCTTCCGGGTGCTCCCCGCGGATCTTCATGCTGATCAATGCTGCCGCCAGTTGGCTAGGTTCCAGCTCACCGCGCACGATAGCGCTGAATAACTGCTGGCTTTCTTCCTGGCTCATCGACTCCGAGCGATACAGTTTTTCAAGAATAGGTTGCATAGTCGGTTCCCCTTGATTATTTCGCCAGCGCCCAGGCCAACGTCTGCTCAAGCAAACGTGCGCCTTGGGTGGTCAGAATGGATTCTGGATGGAATTGGAAACCACATACGCGGTGTTCATCGTGACGCACTGCCATCACCATGTCGCCGAAGCGAGCATTGACGGTCAGTCCTTCAGGGATATTGCTGCCGACCAGCGAATGATAGCGGGCGACCGGCAGCGGGTTAGCCATACCGGCAAACATCCCCTGGTTATCGTGAGTAATTGAAGAAGCCTTGCCGTGCAAGATCTCACCGGCCTGGCCAACGTGGCCGCCATAAGCTTCCACAATCGCCTGATGGCCGAGACAGATACCGATGATTGGCATCTGGCCGCGCAGGCGTTGCAACAGTTCGGGCATACAGCCAGCGTCGGCTGGAGTACCTGGGCCAGGGGACAGCATCAAAATAGGCTGCTTCATCTGTTGCAGGCGCGCGATGATGACCTCGGCAGCAATCTGGTTACGGTAAATCACGACCTGATGGCCGCTGGCACGCAGCTGATCGACCAGGTTGTAGGTAAAGGAGTCGACGTTATCGAGCAGTAAGATATCGGCCATTAGAAAATCTCCTTGGCCTGGTGCGCGCTGGCGATGGCACGCAGCACGGCACGTGCCTTGTTACGGGTTTCATCGGCTTCCGCCTGCGGAACGGAGTCCAGCACCACACCGGCACCGGCCTGCACGGTAGCAACACCGTCCTCAACATACGCGGAACGAATGACAATACAGGTATCGAGATCGCCGTGAGCGGTAAAGTAGCCCACTGCACCGCCGTAGCTGCCACGACGGGTGCCTTCATAGGCGGCAATCAGTTGCATGGCGCGCACTTTCGGCGCTCCGCTCAGCGTGCCCATATTCATACAGGCCTGATAGGCATGCAGCACGTCGAGATCGCTACGCAGCTTGCCGACCACGCGGGAAACCAGGTGCATCACGAATGAGTAACGGTCTACCTTGGTCAGGTCGGCCACGTAGCGGCTGCCAGCTTCACAGATGCGGGCCAGATCGTTGCGGGCCAGGTCGACCAGCATCAGGTGTTCCGCCAGCTCTTTATGGTCGGTACGCATTTCCAGTTCGATGCGGCTGTCGAGATCCAGATCCAGCGAACCGTCGGCGCGGCGTCCGCGAGGACGAGTACCGGCGATCGGATAAATTTCGATTTGGCGGCTGGTAGCTTCATATTTCAGCGCGCTTTCCGGCGAGGCTCCGAACAGCGTGAACTCGTTGTCCTGCATAAAGAACATGTAAGGGCTTGGATTGTTTTCCTTCAGCGTCTGGTAAGCCGCCAGCGGGTTAGGGCAAGGCAGAGAGAAGCGACGAGAAGGCACCACCTGGAAAATCTCACCGTGGCGGATGGCCTGCTGCAACTGGCTGACTACCGCGCCGTACTCTTCATCGCTCTGATTGCAGCTTAGCTGCATGTCTTCCAGTTTCTGATGAGGAATGGCGATTGGAGTTTGTTGCAATTGCGCCTGAAGCTGTTCGAGACGCTGCTGCAAACGCAGTGTTTCAGCGTTGTCACCGGTGAATACGCTGGCTTGCAAACGCGCCACACCGCGTTGGTGATCCAGCACCAGCAGCGTTTCCGCCAGATAGAAACAGAAGTCTGGGCAGCGCTGGTCTTGGCGCAGTTCTGGCAGGTCTTCAAAGCCAGCCACCAGGTCATAGGCAAACAGGCCGCCTAGCAGCATGGCTTCACGCTCATCGGCGGGCGCATCGACCAAAGTCAGCATTGTGCGTAACGCATCAAACACCGACAGTGAACGCAAGCGGGCATCTTCGTCTTGTACCGTATCAATTGCCGGGAAGGTCAACTCACGGCCATCAGGGCGAGCCTGGATTTGTACGTCGGCAGGCAAGGCTTCATCCAACAGTGGCAGCAGGGCTGCGCCGTTAGCGGTCAGCGCCTGAAGGCTGACCTTACGGCCCAAGGCGGTAATGCGCAGGGCACTGTCGACAATCAGCAGGCTTTTCAGGTTTTGCTTGCTGTTGATTTCCGCCGAGTCTAGCAACAGGGTGGCAGGACGGGCGCCGCACAGCTGATGAAAAATCGCCGTCGGATCGCTGCGGTAACCGGCCTGTGCCGTGAGTAGTTTGAGCTGTGGTTTGATGTTCATCTTCGGTAGTTCCAGTCAAATCTTGTCCATTAAAAAGCCCGCTATAATGAGCGGGCCTAGGGAATCTGCAGTGTCAGATGACAGGTATGCGTGATTACTCGACCCTTGATTGGGAAGTACGCCACCAGCGAAGAAGAGAAGTGTGCTTAGTCATCATGTTGCTCTCTGTATTTTCATCCAACACGGTTATTGCCGTGAACTTGTGTACTAGTTAACTGGAACGAAGGGGCAATGTCAACTCTCTTTTTGCACAATATGTTAGCGGCTAATGTGAAAACGTTAATCTGGCGGGAGCGCCATCGGCAGAATAGATTTCCGTCCGGCCAACCTTAACGGGTATGATAGAAAGCCAAGCCATCGCAGGATATCCCTTTTGACAGACAGCAGCCCACAATCCTCCGCTTTTACCCTGTACGATCTCCACAGCCACACCACCGCTTCGGACGGTTACTTAACGCCGACTCAACTGGTGCAGCGAGCCGTTGAGATGCGCGTTGGCGTGCTGGCTATTACCGATCACGACACCACCAACGGATTGGCAGAGGCTGCGGCCGCGATAGCCGATCTTGCCTTGCCCTTGCAGCTGGTTAACGGCGTCGAGATTTCTACCCTGTGGGAAAACCATGAGATCCACATTGTCGGGCTGGGGCTCGATATCGCCCACCCGGCACTGTTACAGCTGCTGATCGAACAGACCGAGCGCCGTAATCTGCGGGCGCAAGAAATCGGCGTTCGGTTAGCGAAAGCGCGTATTCCCGATGCCTATGCCGGAGCACAACAACTGGCAGGGGACGGAGCGGTCACCAGAGGGCATTTTGCCCGTTTTCTGGTGCAGCAGGGCATGGCCGCCAACATGGCGCAGGTGTTCAAGAAGTATCTCGCCAAAGGGAAAATCGGCTATGTTCCGCCACAGTGGTGTACAATAGAACAAGCCATTGATGTCATTCATCAATCCGGTGGTCAAGCGGTGATGGCGCATCCGGGCCGTTACGATCTGACGGCCAAATGGCTGAAGCGTCTGCTGGCCTATTTTGCCGAACATGGCGGCGATGCGATGGAGGTGGCGCAGTGTCAGCAAGCCCCCCATGAGCGTACGGTGTTGGCTAAATATGCGCAGGACTATCAATTATTGGCGTCTCAGGGTTCGGATTTTCATCAGCCCTGTTCGTGGATTGAGTTGGGTCGCAAACTGTGGTTACCCGGCGGTGTTGAACCGGTGTGGCGCGATTGGCCACAGCCCCAACAGAACTTAGTAGATTGATTTAACGCGGGCGTTGTTTTGCGCGTGCATCATTTTCAGGAGTTAGAGATGAGCCAGCTATTTTATATTCACCCGGACAACCCGCAGCCGCGCCTGATCAATCAGGCCGTAGAGGTGCTGCGCAAGGGCGGTGTGATCGTCTATCCAACAGACTCTGGCTACGCGCTGGGCTGCAAACTTGAAGAGAAGGCGGCTTTGGAGCGTATTTGCCGTATTCGCCAGTTGGACGGCAACCACAACTTTACGCTGATGTGCCGTGATCTGTCCGAGCTGTCGACCTATGCCTATGTGGACAACTCGTCGTTTCGCCTGATCAAGAACAATACGCCGGGCAATTACACCTTCATCCTGAAAGCGACCAAAGAAGTGCCTCGTCGCCTGATGAATGACAAGCGTAAAACCATCGGCCTGCGTGTGCCATCTAACCCGATCGCTCTGGCATTGCTGGAAGTGCTCAATGAGCCAATGATGTCGACTACGCTGATGTTGCCGGGCAATGATTTTGCCGAATCCGATCCGGAAGAGATCAGCGAACACCTTGGCAAGCAGGTGGATCTGGTGATCCACGGCGGTTTCCTGGGCCAGCAGCCGACCACGGTTATCGATCTGACTGAATCCTCTCCGGAAGTGATCCGTGAAGGGGCTGGCGATCCAGCGCCATTCCGCTAAACAGCAGGACGAAGTCAGTGCCAAGGAGGGATAAAGCCTGTATAATAAGCGGTTGGTTTTGACCAAGTGCTAATCTTTGCGGCCGTCTCTCCTTGCTGAGAGTGGCGGCAAAGTCCCCCCGACGCCTGTGAAGGCGACATTAGAGGTTGCTCAATGAGCGAAAAGTTACAGAAAGTATTAGCGAATGCTGGCCATGGCTCGCGTCGTGAAATAGAAACCATGATTGAGGCGGGTCGCATCAGCGTCGACGGCAAGATCGCCAAACTGGGCGACCGCGTTGAAGTGGTCGCCGGGATGAAAATTCGTCTGGACGGTCATGTTGTCTCGATCAAAGAATCCGAAGAAGCGGTTTGCCGTGTGCTGGCGTATTACAAGCCGGAAGGCGAACTCTGTACCCGTAGCGATCCAGAAGGTCGCCCAACGGTCTTCGATCGCCTGCCAAAACTGCGAGGCTCTCGCTGGGTAGCGGTAGGGCGTTTGGACGTGAATACCTCAGGCTTGCTGCTGTTTACCACTGACGGTGAACTGGCTAACCGCCTGATGCACCCAAGCCGCGAAGTTGAACGCGAATACGCCGTGCGCGTGTTCGGCCAGATCGACGATGAAAAGCTCAAGCAACTGAGCAAAGGTGTCCAACTGGAAGATGGCCCAGCGGCATTCCGCACCATCACCTTCCAGGGTGGCGAAGGGATCAACCAGTGGTACAACGTCACGCTGACCGAAGGCCGTAACCGTGAGGTGCGTCGCCTGTGGGAAGCCGTTGGCGTGCAGGTAAGCCGTTTGATCCGCGTGCGTTACGGGGATATCGATCTGCCAAAAGGCCTGCCTCGTGGCGGCTATACCGAGCTGGATCTCAAGGCGATCAACTATCTGCGTGAGCTGGTGGAGCTGCAACCGGAAACCGTCAGCAAACTGCCGGTGGAACGCGATCGTCGCCGTGTTAAAGCCAACCAGATCCGCCGTGCGGTAAAACGTCACAGCCAGGTTGCTCCCGGTAGCCGTCGTGGCGCACCAGGCAGCAGCAAACCGGGTAAACCGGCCAAGTCTTCCAAGCGTAGCTAAATTTATCACCGTGGCCTTGCCTTCTGGCTTGGCCACGGATTATTCAGTTACCAGTCAATGCCCTGCTGAGCCTTGATCCCCGCTTCAAACGCGTGCTTCACCGGCCGCATCTCCGTCACGGTATCCGCCAGCTCCAGCAAATCGCGATGACAGCCACGACCAGTGATAATCACCGTCTGGTGCGCAGGACGCTGCTCAAGCGCCTCCAGCAGCTCAGCCAGCTCTAAATAGCCGTAACTCACCATATAGGTCAACTCGTCCATCAGCACCATATCCAGGCTGCTGTCGGCCAACATCCGCTTACCATGTTGCCAGACGGCCTGACAGGCGGCGGTATCGCTTTCCCGATCCTGAGTTTCCCAGGTAAAACCGGTTGCCATCACCTGAAATTCCACGCCGTGCTGTTGCAGCAGGTTTTTCTCGCCGTTGGGCCACTGGCCTTTGATGAACTGGATCACTCCAGCCTTCATACCGTGGCCGACGGCACGGGTGACGGTGCCAAATGCAGCGGTGGTCTTGCCTTTGCCATTGCCGGTAAAGACCAGCAATAGGCCACGCGTTTCCTGCGCGGCGGCAATGCGGGCATCCACCTGTTCTTTGAGCCGTTGCTGGCGTTGCTGGTGACGATCTTCAGCCATGTTAAAAGCTTCCTTATTCGGCGGCGCCGGGTTTACGGTTGGGCTGAGCATCGAAGCTCATGCCGGTTTTACGGCGGCTGTCATCGCCCATCAGATACAGATAGAGTGGCATGATATCGGCCGGTGTTTTCAGCTTGTTTTTATCTTCCTGTGGGAAAGCAGATGCACGCATTTTGGTGCGAGTTCCGCCAGGATTGATGCAATTTACCCGCAAGTTACGGTTTTTATATTCATCGGCCAATACCTGCATCATCCCCTCGGTGGCAAACTTGGAAACGGCATAGGCCCCCCAGCCGGCACGGCCGGTGCGGCCAACGCTGGAGCTGGTGAATACCAACGAGCCCGCATTTGATTTTAGCAGCAACGGCAGCAGCGCCTGGGTAAGCATGAAGGTGGCATTCACGTTGACCTGCATCACTTCGTTCCACATGGTCATCGAAAGCTCGGCCATTGGGGCGATATCACCCAACAGACCGGCGTTTTGCAATACGCCGTCCAAGCGTGGCACCTTGGTGGCCAAGTCCTCCGCCAGGGTTTGGCACTGCTCTGGCGTGGTGTGTAACAAATCCAGCGTAACGATATGCGTCGGGGCGCTGGAGATGGCGGCAATTTCAGCCTGAACGGCCTGCAGTTTGCTTTCCGTGCGGCCAAGCAGCACCAACTGTGCGCCGTAACGAGCGTAAGTCAGCGCCGCTTCACGGCCAATGCCGTCGCCCGCCCCGGTCACCAGAATAATTCGTTGTTCGAGCAGATCCTGCTTAGGTTGGTAATGCACAATAGTTCCTCGCGCCTGGTTGGCGGCTCCCGCGCTATGGCTGGGAGCTTGGGTGGATTGCGGATCGCGGGCAGGAGCAGAGTTGCTCAACCACAATAGCGATCCGCTGCGAATTTTTGTCAGTAATTTGATGAATAATGTCTGTTATATGCCTGAAATGGATCGCATTTTCAATGAGTAACCTACAGAAACGGCATTCTTTTGTAACAAAAACGGTACAATAGCGGCTTGGTTACCGCTACGGGCAACCCCATAGCACGGAGGTGCGCCGCATGCTCATCAATCTGAATTTTCATTTAGGCGCGACAGCCGTGGTGCCATTTGCTAAAAAGTAGGTAGGGGCGCTGCATGCTGCTCCCGCTCAACTAACAAACTGTAATTAAGGCGGTATCTGTGGAGTTTATATCTGTTTATGGCCTTTTCCTGGCCAAAGTTGCCACGGTGGTGATTGCTATTGCCGCGCTGGCGTTGCTGGCGGTGAGCCTTGGGCAGCGCAAGAGCCAGCAGAAAGGGGAACTACAGCTTACCGACCTGGGTGAGCAATATAGTGAAATGCAACGGGAAATGCGCCTTGCCCGCATGGGGGCGGCAGAGCAGAAGGCCTGGAGCAAGCAATTCAAAAAGCAGAACAAGGCCGACGACAAGCTGAAAAAACAGCGTGCCAAGGCCGGTGCGGTAGAGGCAGTCAAACCTTGCCTGTATGTGCTGGACTTCAAGGGAAGCATGGATGCCCATGAGGTCAGCTCACTGCGCGAAGAGATCTCTGCCGTATTGGCGGTAGCTACGGCCAAGGACGAAGTGCTGCTACGTTTGGAGAGCCCTGGTGGGGTGGTACACGGCTATGGCCTAGCAGCGTCGCAGCTGGAGCGCCTGCGCAAGGGCGGTATCCGCCTGACGGTGGCGGTGGATAAGGTCGCGGCTAGCGGCGGTTACATGATGGCCTGCGTGGCCGACCGCATTGTGGCAGCCCCGTTTGCCATCATTGGGTCGATCGGCGTGGTTGCCCAGATCCCCAACTTCCATCGCCTGCTGCAAAAGAGCAACATCGATGTGGAATTGCACACCGCTGGCCAGTTCAAACGCACCTTGACCCTGTTTGGTGAGAATACCGAACAAGGGCGGGAAAAATTCCGTGAAGATCTGAACGAAACCCACGAGTTGTTCAAACAGTTTGTTCATCAGCAACGCCCTTCATTGGCTATCGAAGAGGTTGCGACCGGTGAGCATTGGTATGGCACTCAGGCGAAAGATAAAGGGCTGGTTGACGCGGTCGGCACCAGTGACGATCTGTTGATTGCCGAGATGGAAAACCATGAGGTGGTGGGGGTGCGTTATGCCCGCCGTAAACGCTTCATCGATCGCTTTACCAGCAGTGCGGCAGAGAGCGCCGATCGTCTGCTGTTGCGCTGGTGGCAACGCGGCGAAAAACCGCTGTTGTAAGCCAGCAAGGCTATGTTTACACGGGGCCAGATGGCCCCGTTTTTAATGGTTAATCCACCAGATGATATTTCTCGGAAAGCACATGGGCCAGGTGCTTAAACATATTAAATACGGCGGTGGTTTTTGCCGTTGGAAGACCCTCGGGATCTAAAAAAAACTCGCCGCGGAAAACCAACACGCTGCCTTTCTGCTCAACGTCGGTGGCCACCATGCCGTGCATATAATCTTCGTGTTGGCGGATGATGTTATTTGCTTCAGTAAGCAGATCTGCTCGTTCGATGGGTTGAGTATTGTTACGCATTTATTTCTCCTGCAAGCGAAAATTCTGAACGTATTCTAGCGCGGGTTCGCGTTTGTCCGCAAACCAGCTAAGGTTTAATTGCCGTCTGGACGGCCAGTGATTTGGCCCACCATAGCGAAATGAGGTTTTCCGCGCTAATTAAGTTGCGTCGCGTTTGTTATCAGGTAGAGTGTGGGATTTTGCGGCTTCCGGTGGAAGGATTTGTTTACGCTCAACGCAGGTCATAGCTGGCCTGGCCTCTGGGGTTCGGCGTGAACAGGTTAGGCTGGCTAAATGCGTTCAGGTTGACCAGTTAGGCAATCATTAGAAAAAAACAGGTTGATCTCTTGCCAGAGTACCGCAATATAAATAAGAGATACGAATTGCCGCGGTACGGCGAGACAAATGGCTTCTTTTTAGAAGTATTAAATTCAGGTAAAGGTAATTATGGGCAAAGCTCTCGTAATAGTTGAGTCCCCGGCAAAAGCCAAAACTATTAATAAATATTTAGGTAATGACTACGTGGTGAAGTCCAGCGTCGGTCATATCCGTGATTTGCCGACCAGTGGCTCAGCTAGCAAAAAGAGCGCTGAGTCAACCGAAGACAAAACCAAAGACAAAGCCAAAAAGAAAGTCAAGAAAGATGAAAAGACCGCGCTGGTCAATCGCATGGGCGTCGATCCTTACCACGGGTGGGAAGCGCAATATGAGATTTTACCTGGTAAGGAAAAAGTGGTCGCCGAGTTAAAGTCGTTAGCCGAAAATGCTGACCACATTTACCTCGCAACCGACCTTGACCGCGAAGGGGAAGCCATCGCCTGGCACCTGCGGGAAGTGATCGGTGGAGACGACAAGCGCTTTAGCCGCGTGGTGTTTAACGAAATCACCAAAAACGCGATCCAGCAGGCGTTCCAAGCGCCAGGCGAGCTGAATATCGATCGTGTCAACGCACAGCAGGCGCGTCGCTTTATGGACCGCGTGGTGGGCTACATGGTGTCGCCACTGCTGTGGAAAAAAATTGCCCGTGGCCTGTCCGCTGGCCGGGTGCAGTCCGTTGCGGTACGGCTGGTGGTGGAGCGTGAGCGCGACATCAAGGCGTTCGTACCCGAAGAATACTGGGAACTGCATGCGGATCTGCTGGCGAAAGGCGAAATCTCGCTGCAGATGGAAGTCACCCACGCCCACGATAAGCCGTTCAAACCGGTTAACCGTGAGCAGACTCATGCCGCGCTTAACCTGCTGGAAAAAGCCTGTTATACGGTGCTGGACCGCGAAGACAAGCCAACCAGCAGCAAACCGGGTGCACCGTTCATCACCTCCACGCTGCAACAGGCTGCCAGTACCCGCCTGAGCTTCGGCGTGAAGAAAACCATGATGATGGCGCAGCGTCTGTATGAAGCCGGTCATATCACCTATATGCGTACCGACTCCACCAACCTGAGCCAGGACGCGGTCAACATGGTGCGTGGTTATATCGGTGACAACTTCGGCGACAAGTACCTGCCTAAGGCGCCTAACCAATACAGCAGCAAAGAAAACTCCCAGGAAGCGCACGAAGCGATCCGTCCTTCCGATGTCAGCGTATTGGCTGAACAGCTGAAAGATATGGAAGCGGATGCGCAGAAACTGTATCAGTTGATCTGGCGTCAGTTCGTCGCCTGTCAGATGACACCGGCGCAATACGACTCCACCACGCTGACGGTGAAAGCCGACGACTTCCTGCTGCGTGCCAAAGGCCGTACGCTGCGTTTCGATGGCTGGACTAAAGTGATGCCTGCGCTGCGTAAGGGTGATGAAGATCGCACCTTGCCGTTTGTCGAAGTGGGCAGCGAGCTGGATCTGCAAAAGCTGATCCCGAGCCAGCACTTTACCAAGCCACCGGCACGTTACAGTGAAGCTTCGCTGGTTAAAGAGTTGGAAAAACGCGGAATTGGCCGTCCATCTACCTATGCCTCGATCATCTCGACCATTCAGGATCGTGGTTATGTGCGGGTAGAGAGTCGCCGGTTCTACGCAGAAAAAATGGGTGAGATCGTCACCGATCGCCTGGAAGAAAACTTCCGTGAGCTGATGAATTACGACTTCACCGCACGCATGGAAAATGGCCTGGACCAGGTCGCCAACAATCAGGCGGAATGGAAAGCAGTGCTGGACGAATTCTTTGCCGAATTCAGCGAGCAGCTGGAAACCGCCGAGAAGGACCCTGAAGAGGGCGGTATGCGCCCGAACCAGATGGTGATGACTAGCATTGACTGCCCGACCTGCGGCCGCAAGATGGGTATCCGCACCGCCAGTACCGGCGTGTTCCTTGGTTGCTCCGGTTATGCGTTGACGCCGAAAGAGCGCTGTAAAACCACCATCAACCTGGTGCCGGAAGCGGAAGTGCTGAACATCCTCGAAGGGGATGATGCAGAAACCAACGCCCTGCGTGCCCGTAAGCGCTGCCAGAAGTGCGGCACCGCGATGGACAGCTACCTGATCGACAACCAGCGCAAGCTGCACGTGTGCGGTAACAACCCGGCCTGTGATGGCTACGAAATCGAGCAGGGCGAATTCCGCCTGAAAGGTTACGACGGCCCGATCGTTGAGTGTGAGAAGTGTGGTTCCGAAATGCACCTGAAAATGGGGCGCTTTGGTAAGTACATGGGCTGTACCAACGAAAACTGCAAGAATACCCGTAAGATCCTGCGCAGCGGTGAAGTTGCTCCGCCGAAAGAGGATCCGGTCCCGCTGCCAGAGTTGCCGTGCGAGAAATCGGACGCCTACTTTGTGTTGCGTGATGGAGCAGCAGGCGTGTTCCTTGCGGCCAACACTTTCCCTAAATCGCGTGAAACCCGTGCGCCGTTAGTGGAAGAGTTGCTGCGCTTCAAAGATCGTTTGCCGGAGAAGTTGCGCTATCTGGCCGATGCACCGGTGGCCGATCCGGAAGGCAACAAGACGATGGTGCGCTTCAGCCGTAAAACCAAGCAGCAGTATGTCTCATCAGAGAAAGACGGCAAGGCCACCGGTTGGTCCGCATTCTTCGTTGATGGCAAATGGGTTGAAGGCAAGAAGTAACCCAGGCGCAAGGCAACAGCAAAAAACCAGCTCAGTGAGCTGGTTTTTTATTGGCGAAAACCGGCTGGCGGATCTATTCTTCTCTGCTTTTTCTTATTTTTATCGGCAGGATGCGGCGTTGATAATCATGCGAAAAGATCGTTATCATCTTGTGAAGCGGCTCTATACTTGGTGGCGCGACATGATATAATGGTTATATAAAAACGTTTTTTATGATTAAAGCTTATTAGCAACGGCGTTTTCATCAGCATCTGGGCGAAATCACTGTGTTTAAGGCTTGTGAGAATTAAGCATACCGGGACAACACCGAGATACCTGGCTGCGGCAGGCCGCAGTGTTTTAACCTAGGATGGTATTCAAATATGAAATTGCAGCAGCTTCGTTACATCGTAGAAGTGGTGAATCATAACCTCAACGTCTCTTCCACGGCTGAAGGTCTCTATACCTCGCAACCGGGTATCAGCAAGCAGGTGAGGATGCTGGAGGATGAGCTAGGTATCCAGATTTTCGCCCGTAGCGGTAAGCACCTTACTCAGGTGACGCCTGCTGGCCAGGAAATTATCCGCATTGCTCGCGAAGTGCTGTCAAAAGTGGAGGCCATTAAGGCCGTTGCGGGGGAACATACTTACCCGGACAAAGGTTCGCTGTATGTGGCAACCACCCATACCCAGGCACGCTATGCCTTGCCCAATGTGATCAAAGGCTTTATCGAGCGTTATCCGCGCGTGTCGCTGCATATGCACCAGGGCTCGCCAACGCAGATTGCCGAAGCGGTTTCCAAAGGCTCGGCAGACTTTGCCATCGCTACCGAAGCGCTGCACCTGTATGACGATTTAATCATGCTGCCGTGCTACCACTGGAACCGGGCGGTAGTAGTGAAGCCCGATCATCCTTTGGCGGGCAAGAGCCATATCACCATTGAAGAGCTGGCCGAGTATCCTATCGTCACCTATACCTTCGGCTTTACCGGGCGCTCAGAGCTGGATACCGCGTTTAACCGGGCGGGGTTGACGCCGCGCATCGTGTTTACCGCTACCGATGCTGATGTGATCAAGACTTATGTACGCCTGGGGCTGGGTGTTGGCGTGATCGCCAGCATGGCGGTCGATCCGGTGCAGGATCCGGATTTGGTGATGGTGGATGCCCGCGATATCTTCACCTATAGCACCACCAAGATTGGTTTCCGTCGCAGTACCTTCCTGCGCAGCTATATGTACGACTTTATCCAGCGTTTCGCACCGCATCTGACGCGCGACGTGGTCGATACCGCCGTGGCTTTACGTACCAATGACGAGATCGAGGCGATGTTCAAGGACATCAAGTTGCCGACAAAATAAGCGCTAACGTGAGCCGCATTAAACAATTTAAACCGTCGAAAGGCGGTTTTTTGTTGTCTGATGCCTGCTAACTCATTGACCTACCAGTAGCTTCCCGCCTTTGATTGTTCCTGCCTATCGTTATGATCAATACGTGTTGTTATCAAAACGTTACATGGCGTTTGTGTTATCTTTAAATAACACCTCAGAAATCACCCTGGTTTGACATAATAAAAAATGGAGGAGCTATGTCGTCCGATCTTCGTAAAACGAGTATGGATAAGCTGGTAGCACTGGGTAGTGAGTATCACTATTACAGTTTGCCACTGGCGGCCAGACAGTTAGGGGATATTGACCGGCTGCCGAAATCGATGAAAGTGTTACTGGAAAACCTGTTGCGCCATGTGGATGGTGATACGGTACAGGTTGACGATCTGAAGGCGATCGTAGGCTGGTTGCAAACCGGCCATGCCGATCGTGAAATTGCTTATCGCCCGGCGCGGGTGCTGATGCAGGACTTCACCGGCGTGCCTGCCGTGGTGGATTTGGCGGCAATGCGTGAGGCCGTTCTGCGCCTGGGCGGAAAAGTCGATCAGGTGAATCCGCTGTCACCGGTCGATTTGGTCATTGACCACTCTGTCACTGTCGATGAGTTTGGTGACGATGACGCCTTTGGCGAAAACGTGCGTATCGAAATGGAGCGCAACCACGAGCGCTACACCTTCCTGCGCTGGGGGCAAAAGGCCTTCAACCGCTTCCGCGTGGTGCCACCCGGCACCGGCATCTGCCATCAGGTGAACCTGGAGTATCTGGGGCAAACCGTTTGGCATACCGAAGAGAACGGCCAACGCATCGCTTACCCCGATACCCTGGTGGGGACCGACTCCCACACCACCATGATTAACGGCCTTGGTATTCTGGGCTGGGGCGTTGGCGGTATTGAGGCCGAAGCAGCCATGTTGGGCCAGCCTGTCTCCATGCTGATCCCGGATGTAGTGGGCTTTAAACTCAGCGGTAAGTTATCCGAGGGTATTACAGCCACCGACTTGGTGCTCACCGTTACCCAAATGCTGCGTAAGCACGGCGTCGTCGGTAAGTTTGTTGAATTTTATGGTGATGGGTTGGCTGATTTGCCGTTGGCAGACCGGGCAACCATTGCCAACATGTCGCCAGAGTTCGGGGCAACCTGTGGCTTCTTCCCGGTGGATGACGTGACGCTGGGCTACCTGCAGTTAAGTGGTCGTAGCGCTGAGCAGATCGCATTGGTGGAGGCCTATGCCAAGGCTCAGGGGATGTGGCGTAATCCAGGCGATGAACCGGTGTTTACCAGCACGCTGTCGCTGGATATGTCGACGGTTGAGGCCAGCCTGGCAGGGCCGAAACGCCCGCAGGACCGCGTCGCGCTGCCGCAGGTGCCAACAGCATTCACCGCCGCGACCGAGCTGGAAATTGGCGGTCAGAAAGATAAGCAGGAAGTGAAAAGCTTCACGCTGGGTGGCAAAAACCTGGAGCTAAATACCGGCGCGGTGGTGATCGCAGCCATTACCTCCTGTACCAACACCTCCAACCCGAGCGTGATGATGGCCGCTGGCCTGTTGGCGAAAAAGGCCGTTGAAAAGGGCTTGAAGACCAAGCCTTGGGTAAAAACCTCACTGGCACCGGGTTCCAAAGTGGTGACCGAATACTTCGACCGCGCCAAACTGACGCCGTATCTGGAGCAATTGGGCTTTAACCTGGTTGGCTACGGTTGTACGACCTGTATTGGTAACTCTGGCCCGTTGCCTGAGCCGATTGAGCAGGCGATCAAGGAAGGGGATCTCACCGTAGGGGCTGTGCTGTCCGGTAACCGTAACTTTGAAGGGCGCATCCATCCGCTGGTAAAAACCAACTGGCTGGCTTCGCCGCCACTGGTGGTTGCCTATGCGCTGGCAGGTAACATGAAGGTTGACCTGACCAAAGATGCGTTGGGGGTAGGTCGCGACGGGAAACCGGTGTATCTGAAGGATATCTGGCCTACCAGCCAGGAGATTGCTCAAGCCGTGGCCGAGGTAAGCACCGAAATGTTCCATAAGGAATATGGTGCAGTGTTTGATGGCGATGCCAGTTGGCAAGCGATCCAGGTGACCGGTTCCGCAACCTACGAATGGCAAGTCGATTCTACCTATATTCGCCATCCACCATTCTTCAGTACCATGAAAGCGCAACCGGATCCGGTGCAGGATATTCACGGCGCACGTATTCTGGCAATCCTGGCAGACTCGGTGACCACTGACCATATCTCGCCTGCGGGCAACATCAAGCGCGACAGCCCGGCGGGGCGTTATCTGAGCGAGCGTGGTGTCGAGGTGAAAGAGTTCAACTCTTACGGTTCGCGCCGCGGTAACCACGAAGTGATGATGCGGGGCACCTTCGCCAACATCCGTATCCGTAACGAAATGGTTCCGGGCGTGGAGGGGGGGTATACCCGCCATCTGCCTTCGCAGAATCAGATGGCGATCTATGATGCCGCCATGCAGTATCAGCAGGAGCAGGTGCCACTGGCGGTGATCGCCGGTAAAGAGTATGGCTCCGGCTCCAGCCGCGACTGGGCAGCCAAAGGCCCTCGTTTATTGGGGGTACGAGTGGTGATCGCGGAATCCTTTGAGCGTATCCACCGTTCCAACCTGATCGGTATGGGCATCTTGCCGCTGGAATTCCCGCAGGGAATAACGCGCAAAACGCTGGGTTTGACGGGGGAGGAACTGATTGACGTGAGTGGTTTGCAGGCGTTGCAACCCGGCCAGACGGTTCCGGTTAATATCACCTATGCCGATGGCCGGAAGGTGGTGGTGAATACCCGTTGCCGCATTGATACCGGCAATGAGCTGACTTATTACCAGAACGACGGCATTCTGCACTACGTTATCCGTAAAATGCTGTAGAGAGAACAAGGGCGCCAAAAGGCGCCCTTGTTGCTATTTTTTGTCCAGCAAGTGGCCCATTTTAGCGGCCTTGGTGGCCAGATAACGCTCGTTCTTCGGGTTACGGCCAACGATCAATGGCACGCGCTCGGAGATATTAATGCCCGCTTCGCTCAGGATCTTGACCTTCTTCGGGTTATTGGTCAGCAGGCGCACCGCATCCACCCCCAGCAGTTTGAACATATCGGAGCACAGTGTGAAGTCTCGCTCATCGGCGGCAAAGCCTAGCTGATGGTTGGCTTCCACTGTGTCCGCCCCTTTATCCTGCAAGGCATAGGCGCGTATCTTGTTCAACAGACCGATATTACGGCCTTCCTGGCGGTGGTACAGCAGAATGCCACGGCCTTCCTCGGCGATCTGTTCCAACGCGGCTTCCAGTTGAAAACCGCAGTCACAGCGCAGGCTGAACAACGCATCACCGGTCAGACATTCGGAATGAACCCGTGAGAGGACCGGTGTTTCGCCGGTAATATCGCCGAAAACCAGTGCCAGATGATCGTGCCCGGTGGCCAGTTCTTCGAACCCCACCATCAGAAAATCACCCCATGGTGTTGGCAGTTTGGCTTCCGCCACACGTTTAAGCTGCATGTCACTCTCCAAAAACACTACCTGTCAAATCGCTGCGTGCATCCTACGACTGGAACAGGGGACTGACCAGCATTAAAACAGACGGCGACGATCGCTATTTCATTCTTTACCGGCTATTTTGCCATAACTTGTGGCCGAGCGGTGCTCAGCAAAGCAGCATATGGCGTTTTACCGCTCCTATTGTTGCAATAGGTCATGTAAAATTAAACCCTTATATATCATATTACTACATGTAACAGGTCACTATTACTCACTATTCAGTCATAAAAAAATTAAACCATCACCCATTTTTCGCTGCGTTCATCATGATATCTGGCGGTCATTTCGGCGGATTTGTGACCAAGCATATGCTGAGAAAACTCCTCGCCATTTTCATTTTTGTGCAGCCTTGCGGACAAACTGCGCAGTTCATGAAAAGAAGGGGGAGAGGTTTTCCATTCAAGCCCAGAAGCATCCCTGCTGTCTTTGAATGCCTGGGAGATCGTCTTCGCTGCTAAAGAGCCACCTGATTGACCAGCGATTATGTTAGAGCAATCTGCGTAATGCTGATGACAGCGCGTAAGAACATCGCTCAAGCGCAACTGAGCCTGAGTGAGTTCAATGTCTGTTGAGATCGACACATGCGCCCCTGTTTTTTCCTGCACAATCCACATCCTGCCATCGTGTACATCCCCCCATTTTAGTCTGCTGATATCCCCCAACCGCTGACCCGTTAACAACGCTAGTTCCATGCTTAATCCAACCCATGCAGCCATGCTGTCGGCCGCGGCGCGGATCTTGAGGTAATCCTCTATGCTCAGACGTTCGCGTTGCACTGGTGCCTTTGGGTTGCGTGTAGCATCAACAGGGTTGAACTGAATATGCCCGTCGGCAACCGCCTCTTTGAAAATATCGTTAAGCGTTGAACGTAATAATTTTGCACGCATGTTTTTCCCCTGGCTCACGTAATCGTTGAGAAATTCAGCGATATCTTTTGTCGTCAATGTGCTGATTTCTGCATCAGCGATCCCTGTACGAATTGCGCTAACTCGGTTGATGTAGTCGTCCAATGACGTTTTCTTGAGGCCTCGGACCTTGATGATTTCCTCGTACCTTTCCAGCCATGCATGAAACGTTACCCGCCAGCGGTATATACGCAGCTATGCGAGAAAACGCCGTTCACCGGTACCACGTTCGTCGATGCCGTCATTGCACTGCAGGTGGCGCAAAGCGAACTTGATGTGTGCGCCTCTCGGATTGAGGGGCTGATTAAGTGGCTGCGGGGAAACAGTCAGTAAGTCGACATTCCAGAGCCTCTATACACGATGGGGACTCGATAATGCTAGTAATCTATTTATTGCCTAGTGCATTATTAGCCCAATCGAAAACATGTAATGCGAGCCTCTTATGTCCCTTAAGAACGAGTACAAAGGTTTCATAATTGAAATGGATGCCGAAGAGGAGCCAGGAGCATGGATTGCCTTTGCTGATGTTAAAGAGTTAAAAGGTGATGTTATGGTTAATGTGTTCCCTCAGATTAAGAAAGTATTCCCTCGTCCAGGGAGTGGGTTCATCAACGCATTGGCCTATGTGAGAAAGAGGGCCATGTCTAAAATTGATAGATATCTTCTGCGTAAAAAATTGATAAGTATATTTATGTGTAAAAAGTGCAAATAGAAGGCGGTGTGGTTGAAGAGTAGCATTACAGGTGGCATTCACAGAGAGTGTCATCGACAATGCACAACAACCAAGAACCTGGCATGAGCGAAGCCGCCAGGCTGATCCGCCGCCTCATCACCACCAAAGTAACCTTCGGTCACGATAACCATTGAAAAAACATTGTTAATCCCCATTTATAATTTGTTACCTGTCATATCGGCAGGCAAGGAAATGGGGTTTGGCATGACTTACTTTGAGATTGTGAAAACTATTTATCTGAATAATGGCTCGGATGAGCTTCTCAAATACGAACTATTATCGAATGGGACTGAGGAAGTTACTGTTGCAACAGCTTATGTAGAGATTAAGACAACATGCGACAACTTGCCCTGCTCTGTGTGGTCAAAACTGGCTGATATCACACTTGACCATCTAGGCGCCAAGCGCCAAGGGTTCCAAAAAATGGTTGAAATGGATCAGCGTCCTGGTAAATCAATCTCTTCTGCAATTGACGAGTGTAAAAAGCATCGTGCGCACTGGCGCAGATAAAAATATTCACTATTGTCAAAACGGAGAAGAGAATGAAAAGTTTCGCAAATGAAGTTGACTCAGCGCTGAGGAATGCGGAAGCGCAGGGTGGTCTAGGTAGTTCGGCAACGGCAAACGCAATTCTCGCTTGCGCGAAGAAGCATTACTCTTCAGCGGATGGTGAGGGTAAAGCTGCAATCATTGCAAAAATAAATGCGTTAAGTAAGGAGCCCGGAGTGCCTTTCCCTTCTAACTATTTAACGATTCTTGAAGGGTAACGAAACAGTTTTCACTAAGGTCGCTTTGGCGGCCTTTTTTTATCGCACTACAGAGCGGTCTTTCGAGACTGCTGCGTAATGCGCAAGCAAAGCCATCAGCAACACCTACCGGCTACCCTGGCCACGGTTGCTAATGGCTTTTTTATTTTACGGAGATCGCTATGACAAAGCCGGATGAGGGAGGCCTCAAGCGCGACTACTGTGCTGGTCAACTTTCTCTCCGCGACATGGCAGAGATATACGGTATCAGTGAGGGGGCGATAAGAAAGCGCGCCAAAAAAAACAACTGGGTACGCGCTGATAAGGCTGGTACGCATAAAGGTACGCAAAGGCGGTACGCATAAAGACAAGGTGCGTACCAGCACCAAAGCGAGCGCTAAGCACCTGGTTCCAGATAGCGAAAGGCCTCCGATTCCTGAATGTGTGGATGGTGAGGAACCAGCGTTAGATCCGCACAAGTACGGGCTCAACGATTTGCAGTGGCGCTTCGTAAACGAATACCTCATCGACATGAATCGAACTGCGGCATACAAGCGAGCTGGTGGCAAAGGTGAAGGCAACACGGCGTACGTAAGCGCAAGCAGGATGTACAGAAATGCTAAGGTCAGCCGAGCCATTGTCGACGCACTGGAAGCTAGGGAGCGCAGAACGCTGATCACCCAGGATGAGGTTTTGAAACTGTGGTGGGACATTGCCACTGCCGACGCCAACCAGATCACCGAATACCGCCGGTTATGCTGTCGTTATTGCTGGGGCTTCGGATTCCAGTATCAATGGCGCGATGCTGTGGAGCACGAAGAGGCTGCAGAGAAAGCCAAGGCAGCAAAGAAACAACCACCAAGGGACACCGGCGGCTACGGCTTCGACGCCACACTGGATCCGAATCCCGACTGCCCACGCTGCAATGGCGCCGGTGAGGGGCGTGCCCATTTTCACGATACGCGTGATTTAAAAGGGGCTGCTCGCCGCCTGTTTGCTGGCATCAAAGAAGGAAAATTTGGCATCGAGGTGATCACCCGTAATCAGGACGACGCTTTGAAGATGGTTGCCCAACATCTCGGCATGATAAAAACCAAGACTGAATTAAGTGGGCCTGATGGTGGCCCGGTTAAAACCGAGAGCGTTAACATGACGACAGAAGAGGCGGCGGAGTTTTATCGGAAAATGATGGGGTAAACCGCCAAAGATATGGCGGTTTTATAGAGAATAAATTATCCCTGAGGCCTTGGCCGAGACATGCGACCAAGCGCCTTTGCTGCAGCGATTTTTACATCGTTGTTCAAATCATGACTTAACTCTAACAATCTTGCTGAGATGGCAGGCAGCGCAACGCCTCCTTCACCAAGCGCGTAAATAGCTGCAATCTTGACCTGATTATCCATCGCGCGGGTTAACTCCAAAAGCCTCGCACTAACACTCGGTATCATACATCCTCCATTGATTAATAAGCACAATTAATATGTGATTTTAATCGATGAAGTACAAGAAGCATGGATCACATTATGCCAATTCCATTCCCGTTCGACTTCAAAAACCCGGACTACACCCAGGTGTTCGAATGGCGGATGGAACGCCTGCAGCGCATCAGGGAAAACCCGGCGGCAGTTCCAGCACTGAAAGCCTTCTACAAGGACAACCCAGCCCAGTTCATCATCGACTGGGGGATGACGACCGACCCACGAAATATTGACTACGGCTTGCCTGTTACCATTCCGTTTCTGCTTTTCCCTAAACAGGAAGAGTGGATCCACTGGATCATGAATCGCCGGGAAAATATGGAGAATGGCATCACCGAAAAGAGCCGAGAAATGGGTTTGAGTTGGACGGCGATCGGCATGGCTTGTTCGCTTTGCCTGTTCAACAAGGAAATGGTGATTGGTTTCGGTTCCCGTAAAGAGGAGTACGTGGACAGCACCGGTGATCCGAAGGCGCTGTTTTGGAAGGCGCGTAAATTTGTTGAAACGCTGCCAGTGGAGTTTCGCGGAAGTTGGAATGACAAGAAACACGCACCCTATATGCGCGTTGAGTTCCCCGATACGGGTGCAGTGATAAAAGGGGAGGCTGGCGATAACATCGGGCGCGGTGACCGTACAACGCTTTATCTGGTAGACGAGGCGGCATTCTTGCAGCGTCCACTGCTGATTGATGCAGCATTATCCCAGACGACGCGCTGCCGCATTGATCTCAGTTCGGTTAATGGCATGGCTAACCCGTTCGCTCAAAAGCGGCACAGCGGGAAAATCCCGGTTTTTACATTTCACTGGCGCAGTGATCCGCGCAAGGACGATGCCTGGTATCGGAGGGAATGCGACAAAATCGACAACCCGGTAGTGGTAGCGCAGGAACTAGACCTGAACTATAGCGCCTCGGCAGAAGGTGTGCTTGTCGGCCTGTTCGTTGCGCATTACATGGCGCTTTATGCTGCTGATATGCGCGGGGTTGCGGTAGGTTCAGCGGGTGGGGCCAATAGTGGGGTGCAGACTTCAAAATCGGTGGACAAGGTCTCTGTCAGCTATGACGCCAGCGTGACTTTGAACCCTGATGCTGGTTTCTGGAACAACACCCGCTACGGATCTGAGTTCTGGGAATACCTGATGATATTCGGTGCCGGGGCAATTCAGCTGGGAACGCCATAATGGGTATAAAAAGTGGGCTCAAGGTCAGAGGTGATAATGCCGCAGCGGTATTGGAGGCATTAAAGGCACTGACCAAAAAAGAGGTGCTGGTGGGCATTCCGTCCGATCGGGCGGAGCGCGGCGAAGGTGACGCGCTAAACAATGCCGAGCTGGGCTACATCCAATCGAATGGCGGCACCATCCAGGTGCCAGCCCGAACCACTGCAGTGAACCGGAGGATCCGGCCTGATGTCACCTTTGCCAACGGTGGCCGGTTCGTCAAAGCCAGTAAAAGCAACTTCACCACGATCCACGCCGTCAAGGCTTACACGGTGACAATTCCGCCGCGGCCGTTTTTGGAGCCGGGGGTCGAGGAAGGCAAAAAGGACATTGTGGGGCACTTAAAAAATGCTGCACAAGCAGCGCTATCGGGGAATATGGCCAGCGCCGAGGTATCCCTGGGGCGCGCGGGGATTGTGGCATCCAACAGCGCCAAAGGGATCATTCAGGCTGGTGACAAGCTTTCTCCGCTGGCCGAGTCCACAAGGCGCAGCCGCCTCTCCAAGGGTAAGAGTGATAAGCCTCTTTATCTCACGGGCAGATTGCTGCGGGCCATTACCTACATCGTGAGGAATAAAGATGCCTCTTCTTGACGTAACAGACGTGTTATTCGACCCGGATTTTTGCGACACGACGCTGACCTACAAGCGCCGCACCGTGGTGGTTGATGACGATGGCTATGCGGAAACGGTGATCGCCTCGTTTCCTTTTTCTGGTGTGGTTACGGTGGACCGGTCAATCGAGGCGCAAATCCGGATGTCTGGGCAGGCGGTCACCGGGAACATCCTGATCGTCACCACTGAACGGCTGACTTCTGGTGGTACCGGCATGCTGGGTGACATCGTGACGTATCAAAATCGCGAATACCTGGTGAAGTCTGTAGACCTCTATACCGCGTACGGTGCCGGGTTCGTCCAGGCCCACTGCGAACTGAACCCTATCGATAGAGGAACCGCCATTGAGCAATGACAGCACACAAGCTGGCTGGCTCACTCCCACTGTTGACGATACCGATTATGACGAGGCGCTAGAGCGGAATTTATCCCGCTGGATCAGCGCCGTGTCTGGTCTGCCTGGCAAGATGATGTTTCCCCGCTGGCAGCCGCAGGAAAAAACCAGAACGTTGCCTGATGCCAATGCAAATTGGTGCGCCTATGGCGTGCTGTCAGTTACTGCTGATGACAACCCGGCGTTTACCAACACCACGGACACAGGCACGGAACTATGGCGCCATGAAACGCTGGAGTGCCTCATCTCGTTCTATGGTCCTGCAGGTCAGCGCTCATCCCTGCAATTTCGGGACGGGATCACCCTCAACCAGAACAATGACGAGCTAACCAAGCTGCACCTTTCCCTTGGCGACTACGGGCGGATTATGGCGGTTCCTGAGTTTCTCAGCGAGCAGTGGATCCGCCGGTACGACATCACCGTCCGCCTGCGCCGCAAAATTATCCGCGAATACGGCATCAAGTCGATCGCAGAAGCACCGGTTCAATTCTTCGGAGAATAACCATGTCACAGGGTTTACCTGTATCTAACATCGTCAGCGTGACGGTGAATATGGCCTTGCGCGCTGCGCAGGGCCGAAACTTCGGGGCGCTCCTGATTGTTGGCGGTACCCCGGTGATCGACGGCAGCCAGCGCATGCGCACCTATACCAGCATCACGCAAGTCGGTGACGATTTCGGGATGGATGCGCCGGAGTACGAGGCCGCGAAGCTTTACTACCAGCAGGTGCCACAGCCGCGGGCATTGTTCATTGGTCGCTGGATCAAGACCGACCAGGCCGCGTTGCTGCGCTGCGGAATTTTGACACCGGCGCAGATGGCGATCAGCACCTGGGCGACGGTCACCGATGGCTCGATGAAAATCACCATCGATGGCACAGTCAAGACGATCACCTCCGTGGATTTCTCCGCGGAAACCAACTTGAACGGTGTGGCCGCTCGGATCACTGACAAGCTGACCACTGCGGTGGTGACGTGGGATGCGGCAAACAGCCGGTTCATCATCACGTCAAAATCTACCGGCGCGTCGTCAGCCGTCGGCTACGGCTCGGCAAACACCACCGGTACCGACATTTCCGCCATGATGAAAGCGGGCCAGAATGCCGGTGCCTTGGCCATCCCTCGCGCAGCTGCTGAAAATATTCAGTCCTGCGTCTACAAGCTGGCGGACATGTCCACAGGCTGGTATGGGCTGCAAATCGCTGATACGTCGCTCGTTGATGATGATGTCGTGAGCATTGCGGCGTTTATCCAGTCTGATGATATTTCCCGCATCTTCGGCTACACGACGCAGAACACCGCAGCCATGGATCTGGATATCACGGACGACATCTGCAGCAAGCTGAAAGCCGCGAAGTATGGCCGGACGTTCACGCAGTATTCCAGCGCCAGCCCGTACGCCACCGCGTCAATCTTTGGCCGGGCCTTCACCGTCAATTTCCTGGGCAACAACACCACAATCACCCTGAAATTTAAGCAGCAGCCGGGGATCGCCGCTGAGACGCTGACCCAGACCCAGGCCAACACCCTGACCGCGAAAAACTGCAACGTGTTCGTCAACTACGACAACGACACGGCGATTATTCAAGAAGGCCTGATGTGCAACGGCGATTTCTTCGATGAGCGCCACGGCCTGGACTGGTTGCAGAACTACGCGCAGAACAATCTCTATAACGTGCTCTACACCAGCACCACCAAGGTGCCGCAGACCGACCCGGCATCACTCGCCAGCTGACCAGCGTTAATAAATCGCTTGATCAGGGTGCGGATAATGGACTGATAGCGCCGGGCGTCTGGGGGGGTGTTCCGTACATCGCTATCGATAGCGAGGTTGCACAGTCTCAGGGGCGATTGAGTGAGACAGACCAGAATGGAAATCGGGTAGTTTTAGGCTCTCTCCAGCAACCAGCCAGCGTGGCTACTGATGGCGTGTATATCGTGAAAGCGATCGACTATACTGGCGACACAAGGGGGCAGGCTTGGTACATGGATATGATGTGTTTTGCGCGCGGGTCTGCAGATTTACAAACTAGCTCTACCGTTAACCGGACTACTTAACCGTATGAATATCAATAAACTTGTATTTATATATATAATATGTCAATCACTGGCAGGATGCGGATTGGCACAAAGGATGGAGTTAGATAGACAATATAAAGAACAGCAAAAAGAAACTGCGCTCTCTACTCCAGGAATGAAGGCTATTGAGTACCTTATAAAAGATGACAAGATGGTAGCAACCGAGGGTGGGAAGTCATTATGTCCAAGTGGTTGTTCAATTAAAGATGTAATAGATAAGGCAAATGCTACCCCCTTAGGGATAACTGCATTTTATGTTGCAGTACATAATTATAGTTGGCAAGCACCATCGCTGAATGATATAGGTGATCCAGAGATTCGAAGTACAACAGTAGCGGAAATACTAAATCGATATACTTTGATTTTTGGTACTGAATATTTATCTGATTCATCTCATGTTTCCGATTTGTATCGTGATTTCAGTATGAATCATGAGTATATTGGCCTTAAAAATGTAAGCGAATTAGACTTTAAAAAATCAGTCGGTGAATTATATAGGAAAAGGAGTGATCTAGTTGTCATGATTAACTCCATGAGAGATGAGGCGATAAATAATGCTAGGCAGATTCAAAACAAAAAAGTACAAGTTTACGATAAGGCTTATCCAGAGGTTCCCGTAGCTGGTATAGGTAATCTTGTATATAGTGAGAAGTCACCAGCGTTTAGAAAAGCACTTAACAGCATGCCATTTGTAACACGAGCACCAGGTACTAATGATCTGAGTCAAATTTATGCAAAGGTTGGGAGATACCATCTCACCCTAAGTCAAGTAATGATCTCAATAAAAGAGCAGTTAATGGAATGTCGACGCATTTCTGCATACTCAGGTTATGATTTGGAGAACCTCTGTTCCAATCAAATATCCAATGGGATATCGGTTTTTGTAAAAGCTATCAAGGATAAAAACACCCCGGACATGACAAAAAAAGCTGCTTTGGGGGAAGCTAAATTTGGTGGGTATATTGATTTCGAGCATGCTGCACGATTAATGGTTATGCATAACAAGCTATGCGAACAACAAGGCAATATGGGATATGTAACAATGGTAACCGTTGATGCTCCATGCAGAGATTATAAAGGTGCTGGCATCAATTAGCTTTTGCTTAAGAAACAGCATCACCACAACATTCATCAAGTAACCCGCTTCGGCGGGTTTTTTTATGGGGAAAGTTCATGCCCGTATCACTCCAATCTCAGATCGGCGGTAAGCAGCAGGCCGATCAAGCATTAGCCGAATCCATTTCTTCAAAAATACGCGTAGCCATCCCCGGCGTGATCCAGTCCTTCGATCCCGATGCCGCTGTACTCAAACGTTTGACTGCCGTCACTCAGGAACCGGGCACTGCAAGAACGCCGGGAACATCTGAGTCGACCAATGGTGCGCTTTTAACTTAACGCCGCCTCGGCGGTTCCTCGAAGCCGTAGTCCCTTACGGCTTTATTATTAAGCAGTTGTCGGTAATGATTTTAAATTAAATATTCTCTTATTAATAAGCATTGATGGTTTTTCTATTGTCTTGAAGCTTAAATATGCCATTGCGCTGGAAATAAGTATTGATATTAATATGTTCATGTAAGGTGAACTAGAATATATAGATGCGACAATTTGTTGAGTAGGAAATGCCCATAGGTATATCCCGTAAGATATGTCATGCTTAATTTTGATTTTTTGTAGCAAACTAATTGATGCGAAATAAAGTAGCGATACTGTGAAAAACAAATAAAATAAAGCTGTTTTAAGCTTCTCATCATTACATGTAAAGAATAAAAGTAATGATAAACCAGAAATGATAAGTAGTGAGTTTGTCGTAGCTTTGTCTTTTAAAATTGCAATAAGGCACCCTATCGAGAAGAACGGGTAAAGTAGATATATGCTAGGGTCATTTGATTTTGAAATCAGAATGCCTTTGAATGGTGTGAATGGCTCAACGAGTATAGCCAGTGAAACAAGGCCAATGAATATCTTTTTATATGGACCAAAAACCAAGCTGAAAAGATAAATCAGTAACAAATAAAAATATGCTTTTATTTCCATAGGTATGGTCCACAGCGAACCATTTACAGCATTTATATTATTGTTTTCAAAAACACCAGGAAGCGTGTATTGCACATCCAATTTTAATGTTCTCAAAACGTATAACCAAACATCTCTTGATGAAAAATAATCAACAAAGCTAAGGTTACTTAACCATGGGCCAATTAGCAGTGCTGTTATGATAATTGTAATAGCATATGCTGGGTACACTCTGAAAAAACGAGATCCAATATAATTAAGTATTTTACCGTTAGATAAAATGCTATTGGTAACAAGTAGTCCACTAATTAAAAAGAATGTCTTTACAGCAACTCCACCAAATGAAACGTAACTCAATAAAGTTAACTTGTATAGAATGTCATTTTCGCCAATGGCAGGAGAAATGACAAATGAATGAGAGTAGATGACGAAATACGCGCATAATATTCTAATTAAGTCGAGGTTGTTATTACCTCTATTTAAAAACTGGCCAATAGTGTTTGAGGTCATTAAAAGTATACTCATAGCATTTTTATACAAGTAATATTATCACCTGAAAAGCCTAAAAGAAACAGCCGCTGCGATGAGCCGTGATTTATCTCTTCTTTGGTGGCTCTCCGCAGCCGTAGTCTTTTATGGCTTCGAACACTTCTTCAAAGTTTGCGAATGGCTCTAGTAATGCCCGGTGCCATTCCCGCTTGTAGAAGACATCCAGCCAATACTGACCCTCGTCATCGAGTCACACGCAGAACGATTGACTTGAGTCAGGATCGGGAGACGGATAGGCCTCGTTTTCGTTCATGAAGAGAATGGCCAGTCCCATAATGGTTATCTTGCGCGTGCGCGGATCCCGATCAACCTGCGAATTGTAGCATCTGGGTGAAGTTTTCTCTGCTCGCCATCGCCATGCTACATTGAATGGAAATACCAGCAGAAAGTGAGCTCACTATTCTTCGTAACCATCTGATTTAATTGATGTGTATTATAGTGGTTTGTCGCTAATTGCTGTGTTATTTTTGATCTAAAATAACTATAATTAATTGATTTTAATTGTTATTGTTGTTAACTCTTTAGCTATTGTTGCAATAAGTCATTTATCTATCTAATTTCTCTTGTTTTGCTGAGTTAGCAAGATTGTTACACTGCGGGTTAACCACAGTGGAAGGATAATGGGATGTTAAAGATAGCAAAACGCACGGCGGGCGGAGCGATTGTGCTGATGTTGTTGCCGCTGGCGGTCTGGCTTTTTGGCTGGCACTGGCAACCCGGCGGTAATGACGGCCTGTTAAAAGCGCTGTTCTGGGTGACGGAAACCGTCACTGCGCCCTGGGGTATTCTCACCAGCCTGATCCTGTCGGCCTGGTTTCTGTGGTGTCTGCGCTTTCGGCTGAAAGCGGCGGTGGGGCTGTTCATCCTGTTGTCTGCGGCGATCGGGATTGGCCAGGCGGTCAAATCCTCCATCAAAGAGCAGGTACAGGCACCGCGGCCGTTTGTCGTGTGGCTGGAGTCGACCCATCAGATTGATGAAAAATACTTCTACTCGTTGGACAGGAAGCAGCGTAGCGCCCTGGTCAAAGAGCAGTTGCTGGACCAGGCGCTGGTGCCTGAATGGTTGAGCAAACACTGGCAGTTTGAAACCGGCTTCTCGTTCCCTTCAGGCCACACGATGTTTGCCGCTATGTGGGCATTGCTGGGGATCGGGCTGTTGTGGCCACGACGGCATTATAAAACCGTCGCGGTGTTGATGATTTGGGCGTTTGGTGTGATGGCGAGCCGCCTGATGCTCGGCATGCATTGGCCGCGGGATCTGGCGATGGCGATTGTCATTAGCTGGCTGCTGGTTACCCTGGCCAGTTGGCTGACTCAGCGTTGGTTTGGGCCACTCACCATTCCCCCGCAGGAGCAGCAGGAAATCGGCGAGCGGGAACGCGAAAATTGATTTCGCAGAGAAGGCGATGAAAACTTATCGTGACATTGTCACAAATCGCGGCTCCAACTCGGGGCCGCATCAACGCTGGTTTTTACCCTGCATTGCAATCTGTTCTTTCGCCCCCATATCTTATCAAACCCGTGTTTTTGAGAAGCTTTCTCATTAATTTGCTCAGGCGCTGCATTTCTTGCTGAATATCCCAGCAGATCTACGGTTTTATCGTCTGCCAGGGTTTCCCTGCTACGACGGGAAATGCTAACTTAAGTCATAGGGACGCCACTTAGCGGCAATTACCCGTGGGCTGCAAACCCTGTATTGGGTTCCGGTTTGTGGCCTTGAGGGTAGAGTTCATCCGATTCACTCGGCATTGCGGGAAAGAATGTGAAATATTTACTGATTTTTTTATTGGTTCTGGTGATATTCGTGGCTTCAGTCACGCTGGGCGCGCATAACGACCAGGTGGTGACGTTTAACTATTTGATTGCTCAGGGCGAATATCCGGTATCAACCCTGTTGGCCACCCTGTTTGGTGCTGGCTTTGTGCTGGGTTGGATTATTTGTGGGTTATTTTATCTGCGCACACGTATCGCTCTTGGGCGTGCAGAGCGGAAAATCAAAAGGCTGGAACTGCAACTCGAAGCACCTGTCGAGCCGGCACCGTTGCCCGCAGTCAGCAAGGAATAATCTGTTATGTTAGAGCTGCTGTTTCTGTTGCTGCCTGTAGCTGCCGCGTACGGTTGGTACATGGGGCGCAGAAGTGCTCAGCAGGATAAACAACAGGAAGCCAACCGCCTGTCGCGTGAATACGTTGCTGGGGTTAACTTCCTGCTTTCCAACCAGCAGGATAAAGCGGTCGATCTGTTTCTCGACATGTTGAAAGAGGACAGCAATACCGTTGAAGCCCATCTGACGTTGGGCAATCTGTTCCGCTCTCGTGGTGAAGTCGATCGCGCCATCCGCATCCATCAGGCCTTGATGGAAAGCGCTTCTCTAACCTTCGAACAGCGTCTGCTGGCGATACAGCAGCTGGGGCGTGACTATATGGCTGCCGGGTTGTATGACCGCGCCGAGGACATGTTCAGCCAGTTAATCAATGAAGAAGACTTCCGTGTTTCCGCGCTGCAGCAATTACTGGTGATCCACCAGGCCACCAGCGACTGGCAGAAAGCCATCGAAGTAGCAGAAAAGCTGGTCAAGCTGGGTAAGGAAAAGCAGCGCATAGAGATCGCACATTTTTATTGTGAGCTGGCCCTGCAGGCGATGGGCAGCGATGACCTGGATAAGGCGATGGGCCTGCTCAAGCGCGCGGCCTCGGCGGATAAACAGTGCGCTCGCGTGTCGATCATGGTTGGGCGTATCTTCATGGCGCAAGAGGAGTATGCCAAGGCGGTAGAAACGCTGACGCGCGTATTGGATCAAGACAAGGAGTTGGTCAGCGAAGCATTGCCGATGCTGCAGGAATGCTACCAGCACTTGCCTCAACAAGAGCAAGACTGGGCAGACTTCCTCAAACGTTGTGTGGCGGAGAATACCGGTGCCACGGCGGAGTTGATGCTGGCGGAAGTGATCGAGCAGAAGGAAGGGAGCGATGTGGTGCAGGTGTACATCAATCGCCAGTTGCAGCGCCATCCGACCATGCGCGTGTTTTATCGCCTGATGGATTATCATCTGGCTGATGCAGAAGACGGGCGCGCCAAAGAAAGCCTACTGTTGCTGCGGGATATGGTGGGCGAGCAGATCCGCACCAAACCGCGCTACCGCTGCCACAAATGCGGCTTTACCGCCCATTCACTTTACTGGCATTGCCCTTCGTGCCGGGCCTGGTCTTCGGTTAAACCTATACGCGGGCTAGATGGGCAATAATTGCGCCTCATCCCAACTCGGTCGGTTCCCTCTCCCTGTGGGAGAGGGGTAGCACTGAGTTAATGCTCATCGCCCACAAATTCATTTCGCCTTATTTTTTCTTGCTGCCTTTCGCGCCGCCTTTCAGCAGTTGGCGCAGCTTCTTCAGCTCTTTCTGGCTAAGAGGTTGTTCAACCTCCTCTTCGGTACCTTGGTTATCGATATCGTCATGATGCAACGGAGCTGCTTTCTTGCTGGCTTTGGCCGGGACTTCGAAGCTATGTTCCAGCCGTTGGCAAACCTCTGCACTCAATGAAAGCTGGTTCTCCAAGGCAACCGCCTTGATTTGCTCTTTCAGTGCCAGAGGGATCTTGATGGTCAGTGTCGATATCTCGCTCATTTTGCTGCCTTTTACGCGGGAGGTTACCATCAAGCTAAGTCAGCCGTGCAGATCTGTCTAGTGTGTAATAAAAATTTAATAATTTTGTAACACAAGTGAGCTACACAAACGCGCCACGCTTTCCTCATTTATCTGGTCGAGATACTATGAGCCATGACTGAACCCGATCTCAATTTACTTATCGCCCTTGATGCGTTGCTTGCTGAAGTCAGCGTGGCAGGTGCTGCGCGTCGTCTTGGTTTAAGCGCTTCGGCCATGAGCCGCACGCTCACCCGGCTACGCACCGTTACCGAAGATCCCTTGCTGGTGCGTGCAGGGAGGCACATGGTGTTGACGCCTTACGCTGAAGATCTGCGGGAACGTACGCAAAATGCCTTATTTGCGGCGCGCTCGGTGCTACGCCCTTCGGCCACAGAATTGAACCTAGCCACGCTGGAACGAACCTTTATCATTCGTGCCAATGAGGGGTTTGTGGAGGCATTTGGAGCTTCACTGATTGCGGCAGCGGCGAAGGCAGCGCCTTTGGTGCGCCTGCGTTTTTCGCCCAAGCCAGAGAAAACCTCAAAGCATCTGCGTGAAGGTCTGGTTGATCTTGAGATTGGTGTTTTGGGGAGCATGGGACCAGAAATACGCCTGCAGGCGCTGTTCAGAGATCGCTTCGTTGGTGTGGTGAGAGCGGGGCATCCGTTGACGCGGGAACCAGAGGTGACGGCCAGCCAGTATGCCGCTTTGGGCCATGTTGTCGCTTCCCGACGGGAACGTACCTATGGCCCGGTAGACGAAGCATTGGCTGAACTAGGTTTGCGGCGCAACATTGCTGCCGTGGTACCGAGTTTTCCAGCTGCCTTGGCCGTAGCTCAGGAGTCTGATTTGGTGGCGTTGGTGCCTGCCTCATTCCTGATCAATCAACCGGTGACCACTATTGATGGAGGCGTAGCGACACTCTGGGCTTTTGAACTGCCGGTAACCACCAGCCCGATTACGATATCGCAGCTGTGGCACCCACGTGCCGAGGCGGATCCGGTTCATCGTTGGCTGCGGCAATTGGTACTGAATGTCTGCCGCAAGTTGGTACCAGAATAAAAACAGATGGGATGTGGTTTCGTAGGGGATGGGCGCCGAATGCAGCGCCCGTTCAGATAATCTAGAGGGTGGCTCGAGCTTATTTATAGATGACCGCGTTGCCATGCAGCATGTTGTTACCACCGGCGGCGACAATACGGTAGCTGCTGGCGCCTTGGGCTTCGGCTTTGGCCGCCAGCTTGGCTTCCAGGCTGCTCAGCGTGGTAACACCGCTGGCAGAAACTACGCCAACTTCGGTCAGTTTCTGTGCCTGTTGCTGGCTGACCGGCTCAGCGGCAACGCTGGCAAATGAGGTTAGGGCCAGAACGGTAGCTGCTGCAAAATATTTGATGCCTTTCATGAGTATCTCCAATTTAGTTTTGAGGGTGAAAGTGTTTCCGCTTTCGATGTATTGAATAATAGAGCATTTATAAACGGATGAAATCGGATAGGCTTGAGCATGTTAATCAAATTATTTGATTAACAATTTACGCTTCTTTACCGCGTTTTACTCACCCTGAGTTAAGGGCGCAGGGGGTTATTGACAGTCGATGACCAACGCTGCGTTAACATTACGTAACGGCAACGGGTTGCGTGACTGGGATTTCCGCTGTCTGGCATGTAGAATGCGGCGGTCAGTTTTGCTGGCGGCTTACTCATCATGTCCATTTCACACAAGGTAGAAGCTATGAAGTCTGAAAATAATTCAAATAACAATGACTTAAAATCATCGCCCATCATCGTGGCATTGGATTACGCTGACCGTTCCGCCGCATTGGCCTTTGCCGACCGCATCGATCCGCAAGATTGTCGGCTAAAAGTGGGTAAAGAGATGTTCACCCTGTTCGGGCCTGAGATCGTTCGCGATCTGCATCAGCGCGGATTTGAGGTTTTCCTCGATTTGAAATTCCACGATATTCCTAACACCACGGCACATGCCGTAGCCGCTGCGGCGGAGTTGGGCGTATGGATGGTGAACGTACATGCCAGCGGTGGTGCTCGCATGATGAACGCGGCCAAAGAGGCGCTGCTGCCTTATGGCGCGGATGCACCGCTATTGATTGCCGTAACCGTTCTCACCAGCATGGAGGCGGAAGATCTGCGCGCTATTGGTATCGAACTCAGCCCGGCAGAGCAGGCGGAAAGATTGGCTCGCCTGACGCGCGACTGTGGCCTGGACGGCGTGGTCTGTTCTGCACAGGAAGCTTCACGCCTGAAAGCAGCCTGTGGCAATCAGTTCCAACTGGTTACCCCTGGTATTCGCCCTGAAGGCAGTGCCGCAGGCGATCAGCGCCGCGTGATGACGCCGGTGCAGGCCCTGGCCGCTGGAGTTGATTATATGGTGATTGGCCGTCCGATTACGCAATCCGCCGATCCAGCGGCAGCGCTCAGCGCTATTCGAGCCTCATTGGCGTAAGGAACCCAGCATGAATGATGATAATAGCCGCCTGGTGTACTCCACCGACAGCGGGCGTATCAAGCAGGAAGAAGCCAAGCCGGAGCGCGCCAAAGGCGATGGCATCGTGCGTATTCAACGCCAGACCAGCGGCAGAAAAGGCAAGGGGGTTTGCCTGATCACCGGTGTCGATCTGGATGATGCGGCACTGGATAAACTGGCTGCTGAACTGAAAAAGAAATGCGGCTGTGGCGGCTCGGTGAAGGATGGCGTGATCGAGATCCAGGGCGACAAACGCGACCTGCTTAAGCAACTGCTGGAAGCCAAGGGGATGAAGGTGAAACTGGCTGGTGGTTAATAATATGGATAAACGCTGCCGTAGTGAAGTTACTGCGGCAGCGCTCGTCAAAAACAACGTGTTAATAGACCTGAAAGTATTTTCGATTAGACGTCAAAGCATCAAGCTTTTGCTAGCCTATTGGCAGAGGTATCAGCAAGCCGCGGCTTATTTACTCACCTGGTGACCGATGATGCCACCAACAGCGGCACCGCCGACGGTCCCCAACGCGCTGCCGTTAGTCAGCACCGCACCGCCTACCGCACCTGCACCAGCACCAATCGCCGTGTTGCGGTCACGTTTAGACATATTCGAACAGGCACTCAGCGACAGAGCCAGGGTAATCACCACTGCGGCAGTGGCAAAACGTTGATTAATGATCATAATAAATTCTCCTTAAAATCGGCTATATGGAACGACTTAACTGGCATAGCACAGCTTTAGTATAGGCAGTAATCAGCAAACTGGCCTGAGACTGTCTTCCAGACGACCTTGAAATAAAAAATGGCATTTATTGCACAAAACAGGGCAATTAAAAAATCAGGGCGGTTTTTTCGCCTTGTTTCAGTATAAATCTCTGACGAGGGATAAATAGGGAAATAGTCTTAATTTAGCCCGGGTCGGCAGGCGATTATTCCGAATCAGCCGCCACACATCTTTGTGTATCCAGCAGAACTCTACGTGGTCTTTAGCGATCTATCCCATACCGCCCAGTGGCATGCCTGCTGACAATAGTCGCAGACCAAGCCACAAGGACAAGATCATGCTCAACGAACTGAAACAACAGGTGCTGGAAGCCAACCTTCAACTTCCGCGCCATCATCTGGTGACCTTTACCTGGGGCAATGTCAGCGCCGTAGACCGCCAGCAGGGGCTGATGGTGATCAAACCTTCCGGCGTTGAGTATGATGCCATGACCCGTGAGGATATGGTGGTGGTGGAACTGGAGAGCGGCAAGGTGGTGGAGGGGAGTAAAAAGCCTTCTTCCGATACGGATACCCACCGGGTGCTGTACCTGAACTTTGCTGCCGCGGGTGGGATTGTTCACACCCACTCGCGCCACGCCACCATTTGGGCACAGGCCGGATTAGCCATCCCCGCCTGGGGAACGACACATGCAGACTACTTCTATGGTGATATTCCCTGTACTAGGCTAATGCGGGACGAAGAGATCAACGGCCGTTATGAATGGGAAACCGGGCAGGTGATCGTCGAAACCTTCAAAGAGCGCGGGTTGGATGCTGCCCAGATACCTGCGGTGCTGGTGCATTCCCACGGTCCATTTGCCTGGGGAAAAGATGCTGACAGCGCGGTGCATAACGCCGTCGTATTGGAAGAGTTGGCCTATATGGGGATCTTTTCGCGCCAGTTAGCGCCTGGGTTGGGCAATATGCAGCAGACCCTGCTGGACAAGCACTATCTGCGCAAGCACGGTGCGCATGCCTACTACGGGCAGTAACCTCACCACGGGGCCGAAGGGCCCCGCAGCCGTTATTCGTTAACCAGATCCAACTTGATACCTTGCCGTTTGAGCAATTGCTGGTAGTCGTTGGCGATGCGTGAATCGGTGATCACCCGCCCAATCTGGCTCATTGGCTCCAATGGATTAGGTTGGATCTGGCCAAATTTTGACGAGTCGGTCAGCACAATGTTCTCTACGCCTTTGGCTAATACCGCATTGACCACGTCGGCACGCATCATATCCCGGCCGGTGAAGCCAGTTTCCGCGTGATAGCCATCCACCCCGATAAACGCCTTGCTGAAGTGCACCTGCTGGATACACATGCGGGTTAACGGGCCAACCACGGTTTCACTCTTTTTCTGATACATGCCGCCGAGTACGATCACATCGCAGTCGGTCTCTTTAAGCAGATGGGCGATGTAATGGCTGACGGTGATCAGCGTGACGCGCTTGCGCTCGGCCAGATAGCGGGCCAGTAAGGCGTTGGCACTACCGCTCTCGATAAAGATGGTTTCGCCATCGTTGACCAGCGATGCAGCATATTGTGCCAGCTTCTGCTTAAGCGTGAAGTTGGACATCATGCGGGCATCAACGTCGTCGCTTTCCAGCGCAACGGCAGAACCGTGAACGCGTTTCAGATAGCTGCGTTTTTCTAACAGATTAAGATCCTGGCGGATCGTCACCTCAGAAACGCCAGAGGCGCGCGCCAGCTCGCCAACGCTGATGCGCCTGCGGTCATTCACCAACTGCAAAATGGTTTGTTGTCTTGAATTCATAGCGGCCTGATAGGCGGCCACCAAAGGGTGACCGCAACGATTCACTGGTTAAAGAGTATGTTCGGTACGCGCGATAATGTCATCCTGCGCATCTGGGGATAATGCGGTAAAGAAGGCAGAATATCCAGCTACGCGTACCACTAAATCGCGATATTGGTCAGGATGTTGCTTGGCGGCCAACAGCGTTTCCCGTGACACAATATTATACTGCACGTGCCAGCCATGGTAAGCCTCGAAGAAAGTGCGCAGCATCAGCATCAGCTTTTCGCGGTCACGCGGGTTCTCCAGCGTGGACGGGTTCAGCTTCTGGTTCAGCAACACGCCACCCAGAATCGACTCGGTGGGCAGTTTGCTCAGCGAGTTGAACACCGCCGTTGGGCCTAGATGGTCGGTGCCGGAGGCCGGGCTAGCCCCTTCTGCCAATGGCGTATGCGCTTTACGGCCGTCTGGAGTAGCCATGGTGGCAGCACCAAACGGAACGTTGGCCGAAATGGAGGAGGTGCCCGCATAGTAGGTACCACCGATCGGGCCACGGCCAAAGCGGGTGTTGTGATACTGCTTCAGTTCGTCGATATAGGTCTGATAGGCACGTACCAGCAGCTGATCGACATCATCCACATCGTTGCCGTATTTTGGTGCCGCGTTGATCAAGCGTTGGCGCAGTTGTTCGCCGTCCAGGCCAGCAAAATCGTTAGCAAGAGCCTGAGCCAGCTGTTGCTGACCAATAATCCCCTGATCGAACACCAGCTTGCGTACCGCTTCCAGGCTGTTACCCAGGTTGGCGATCCCAACTTGCAGGCCGGACACCCAGTCATATTTCGCACCGCCTTGTTTGACGCTCTTGCCGCGCTCGATGCAATCATCTACCAAGGCCGAGCACACGATGTCGTGGGCATTTTCTTCCAGTACGGTATCGACTACGCACTCAATCTCAATCGATTTGCGGGTGTAGTAGCGGATCTGCGTATCCCAGGCCTCCAGCACCTGGTCAAACTGGCTAAAGTTGCCCTGAGACAGCCCCAGCTCCTGCGGTAGGAAAATCTTGCCGGAGGTGGCGTCACGCCCTTGCTCCAGTGCTGCCAACATCACGCGGGCAAAGTTGATAAAGCTCATCCCGGTACAGCGATAGCCCCACTTGCCGCCAACGGCGGTTTCGATACAACCGATAGCGGCATAATCGTAGGCATCCTGTGGTTCGACGCCCAGCTTGATAAACTCGGGGATCACGATCTCATCGTTGTTAAACGCCGGCATGCCGAAGCCGCAGCGGATCACCTGCACGCAGGCGTCGAGGAAATCATTACTGATCCCGGCGTGATAGCGCACGCTGAGGTTAGGCTGCGTTGAACGCAGACGGCCACAGGATTCCAGAATGGTGTAAGAGAGTGGGTTGACCGCGTCACAAGGCTGGTCATTGACCAACTTCTGGCCGCCGATGGTGACGTTCTGGTACAGCGGGCTACCGGCGGAAGCTTTGGAGTGCGAGCCGGAGCGGATCTTGTTCACTTCCAGCAATTTCAGCCAGCAGCTGTGCAGCATCTCGATGGCTTTTTCGCGCGGCAGGCTTTGCTCCAACTCCACGTCACGGCGATACCAAGGATACAGATATTGGTCGAGGCGGCCAAAGGATACGGAGTGACCGTTGGATTCGATCTGCAGGAACAGCTGAATGAAGTAACACAGTTGCAGCGCCTGCCAGAAGGTCTGTGGCGGTTGATGGGCGATCAGTTCGCAGTTGGCCGCCATGGTTAACAGCTCTTCACGCCGCCAGATGCGTTGCTCTTCCTGGGCCATTTCACGGGCCAACTGGGCAAAGCGCAGGATATGCTCGCTGAGGGCGTCTAGCGAGATGTCGATGGCCTTGAGGAACTGTTCCTTATGCAGGTCGTCCCAGTCCGTCAGGTGCAGGCGCTCACGGCGCTCAGATACTTTCTCACGCAGGCCATCCAGACCTTTTTCCAGCAACAGCGGGAAGTTGACCGCCAGGTGCGCATCGCCAGACGTCATGTTACCTTCGGCCTTGATGATCCCAGTAGCCAACAGGGCTTTCTGCTCATCTGTGAACATACCATAACAGCGATCCTGCACGGTCTGACCACGCCACCATGGACACAGGGTGTGCAATATCTTTTTATCCTGTTCGCTGACGGAGAAACCAGCGCCGGGGCGATCGGCCAACTCGTCAATTTCGCTTTCGATCCAACTGACGGTGTATTCCGGGAAGATCGGCGCGGCGCGAAGCTGGCTAGCCTGGTTACCGATAATCAGCTCATCATTCTTGATCCAGATGCTCCGTTTGGCCAAGTGGTTAGCCAACGCCATGGCACGCCTTACCGGCAGCGGCTTATCCTGATGCTGCTGGTATGTTTCGGTGTAGTGCTGGGCGCGTTCGGTGCAGACCGGTGGCTTGACGATATGGATCAGCGCGTTTTTATGCGCTAGCGTGCGTTCGGTCAGGGTAGTCAGATCCAGCGTTGTCATGGTGTTATCCTCGCAAAATGGCGGTCAGACCTTTGGCGCTGGCGTAATCTTCGGCATAGGCCAGCAGTTCGGGGTCGTCTAGTGGGGTACGGGAAGCGTAGTAAGGCGCGCCGAGCAGATGGTATTTATTCATCCCCAGCGTGTGGTACGGTAAAAAATGGATCTCTTTGACACCGATTTCATCGGCGGCAAAGTCGGTAATGGCGCGGATCGAGTCGCGATCGGCGTTGAATTTGGGGATTAACGGCACCCGCACGGTGATTTGAGTGCCAGCGGCGGCCAAGCGGCGGAAGTTATCCATCACCCGTTTGGCGGAGCCTTCGGTCCATTGCTTGAAGCGAACCTGGTCGACGTGCTTCAGATCTGCCAGCAGCAGGTCTAGCCAGGGCAGAGATGGCTCGATATAGGACCAAGGTGTATGCAGGCAAGATTCTACAGCGGTATGGATACCGGCCTCTCGCCCGCGTTTGAGCAGTTCAGCCGCAACCTCTGGCTGCATAAACGGCTCACCGCCGGACAGCGTCAGGCCACCGCCGGTGCGCAGATAGTAAGGCTTATCGCGCATCACTTCGGCCATTACCGCATCAAGGTCGAGCGCCGTACCGCAGACGCTCAGCGCGCCGGTTGGGCAACAGCCGTTTAATGCGTCATAATCGGCGGCAGTAAGTAACGAACGTTGCAGGCTCAGAGTCTTGTCGTCGACGCGGGTGATCGCGTGCGGGCAACTCTCACTGCACAGGGTACAGGCCGCCAGACACAGGCGCTCATCAAACAGCAGCTCCTGCTGGCGCGAACGGCTTTCCGGGTTCTGGCACCAGCGGCAGCCAAGTGAGCAGCCCTTAAGGAATACCACGCTGCGGATGCCTGGGCCGTCATGTGTTGAGTAGCGCTGTAGATTGAAAAGCATTCGTCACCTGTGAAGTTTGAAATTTTCTTACGTAAATTAAATAGGTTTCGAATGAAAGTTGATTTGATTTTAATCAAATGATGAGGGCTTTTTTCGCTTATTATGTTCAGAGTTTGAATCTGCCCACAAAAGAATCAGGAGAAGGTTATGGAACTGTATCTCGATACTGCCGACGTCAGCGCAGTGAAACGTTTGGCGCGCGTCTTGCCGCTGCACGGTGTGACCACCAACCCAAGCATTGTTGCCAAAGAAGGCAAGCCGATCTGGGAGGTTCTCCCGGCCTTGCGTGATGCGTTAGGCGGTACCGGCAAGCTGTTTGCCCAGGTGATGGCCAACGACGCGGAACGTATGGTTGCCGAAGCTGTCCTGCTGAGTCAACGCGTGCCGGGCCTGGTAGTGAAGATCCCCACCACTGCAGAGGGGCTTGCGGCAATCAAGAAGCTGAAATCCATGTCGATCCCAACCTTGGGTACCGCCGTTTACGGCGCTGGTCAGGGGCTGCTGGCGGCGTTGGCAGGGGCAGAGTATGTAGCACCTTACGTTAACCGTTTGGACGCACAGGGTGGCGACGGCGTTGAAATGGTGCACGAGTTGCAACAGCTGTTATCGCTGCATACTCCTCATGCCAAGGTGCTGGCGGCCAGCTTCAAAACGCCACGTCAGGCGTTGGAGTGTCTGTTGGCAGGCTGCCAGTCGATCACTTTACCGGTGGATGTGGCTGAACAGTTTATTTCCACCCCGGCGGTTCAGGCGGCGGTAGAGAAGTTTGAACAGGATTGGCTAGGGGCTTTCGGCACGACGCTGATAAGCTAAAGTGCATTGAAAAGGGCGGCACCTGGCCGCCCTTGTAGTTATTCGATGAGCCAGTTTCAACCGGCTCATCCTGTAGGGCACCCGTTCAGTTAGATACGCCCGGTTTCCTCACGCAACACGATCGTGCTTTCACGAACCGTAGGCGTTTTGGAACTCAACGCGCGGCGCACCACGAAGAAGGCCGAAACCAGCATCGTCACCGCAACCAGCATAAAGAAGGCGCACAACGCGGCGTTAATCTGATTGGCAAACACGATGGTCTGCATATCCGCAATGGATTTGGCCGGGGCGATAACCGTGTTCGATTCAATCCCGGCAGAGAATTTCTTCGCCTGCGCCAGGAAGCCGATGCTGGGTTTCTCATGGAAAATCTTCTGCCAGCCCGCCGTCATTGAGGTGATAAACAGCCAGATGGTCGGCAAAATGGTCACCCAGGCGTAACGCTGTTTCTTCATTTTGAACAGCACCACGGTGCCCAGGATCAGCGCCATTGAAGCCAGCATCTGGTTGCCAATGCCGAACAGCGGCCACAGCGTATTGATCCCACCCAACGGGTCAACGACGCCCTGATAAACGAAGAAGCCCCAACCAGCGACGGCCACGGTGGTGCCGGCCAGGTTGCCGAACCAGGAACGGTTGTTCGCCAAGCGCGGAATGGCGACGCCAACCAGATCCTGCACCATAAAGCGACAGGCACGGGTGCCTGCATCCACCGCTGTGAGGATAAACAGAGCTTCAAACAGGATGGCAAAGTGATACCAGAAGGCCATCATCGCCCGGCTGTTAAACACCTCGCTGATGATATGGGCCATGCCGACGGCAAAGGTTGGTGCGCCACCCGCCCTGGACAGCACCGACTTCTCGCCCACATCATGGGCAATCTGCGTCAGCGTTTCCGGAGTGACCATAAAGCCCCAACTGTTGATCATCTGCGATGCGCTCTCCACCGTGGTGCCGATCAGCGCCGCCGGTGAGTTCATGGCAAAGTAGACGCCTGGGTCGATCACGGAAGCGCAAATCAGCGCCATGATGGCCACGAAGGACTCCATCAGCATGCCGCCGTAGCCGATAAAGCGAATATGGCTCTCACGCTCAACCAGCTTCGGCGTGGTGCCACTGGAGACCAGGGCGTGGAACCCGGAAATCGCGCCACAGGCAATGGTGATAAACAGGAACGGGAACAGTGAACCGGCAAACACCGGGCCGCTGCCATCGATAAAGCGTGACACCGCCGGCATTCTCATTTCCGGCATCGCGAACACAATGCCTACCGCCAGCCCCACGATCACACCGATTTTCAGGAAGGTAGAAAGATAGTCACGCGGAGCCAGCAGCAACCACACCGGCAGCACTGAGGCGACAAAACCATAAATCACCAGCACCCAGGTCAGGGTGGTGCCGTGCAGGGTAAAGAACGGCCCCCAGTATGGGTGCATGGCGATATTGCCACCGTAGACGATCGCCATCATCATCAGCACAAAGCCGATCAACGAAACCTCTGCAATCTTGCCTGGGCGGATAAAGCGCATGTAAACGCCCATAAACAGCGCAATCGGGATGGTGGCAGCAATGGTGAACAGACCCCAAGGGCTGTCTGCCAGCGCTTTAACGACCACCAACGCCAGCGCCGAGAGGATGATGATCATCACCCCAAGTGCGCCCAGCATGGTAACCACACCGGCAAAGGCGCCTAACTCCTGCTTGGCCATTTCCCCCAGCGAGCGTCCGTCGCGGCGGGTGGAGATAAACAGGATCAGGAAATCTTGCACCGCACCAGCCAGCATCACCCCAACCAATATCCAGATGGTGCCAGGCAGGAAGCCCATCTGCGCTGCCAGGATCGGCCCTACCAGCGGGCCAGCACCGGCAATGGCGGCAAAGTGGTGACCAAACAGCACCCATTTGTTGGTGGGTACATAGTCCAGGCCATCGTTATGGCGCTCCGCTGGCGTTAACCGACGGTCATCGAGTTCAAAGACGTTCTTGGCAATAAACCGGCTATAGAAGCGGTAGGCAATGCTGTAGCAGGCGACGGAGGCCACCACCAGCCAGACAGCGTTGACGTGCTCCCCACGGCTCAAGGCCAGCATGCCGAAAGCGAAGGCACCGACCAGCGCCACCGCGAGCCAGATTATGGCCGACTTGACGTTTTTCATGTTCCGCAACTCCTTGTTGTGCAGAGGTAGAAAGGTGATTTTTTTAGTTTGTGAGTACGTCAAAAAGTTAACGACCCATTAAACGTAGGAGGTTTAAACGCGGACGGTGGCTGGTCGGATCAGAAATGTGAACTCAGTTGGAGTTTGCTGAAAGAAGCGTGCCATACGGGGGCAGAATAGGTTATTGCAGGCATAAAAAAAGGCGATACCGAAGTATCGCCTTGATCGAACAAGGATAACGTTAGGCTACCGGTCTGGCGATTACGCTGCGGGTTTCCATACGCACTTCGGCAATGTTGACCTGCAAACTATCGCTTTGGCGATAGATGACTTCGCCCTTCACCTGCACGGTGCCGGTCTCTTGGCTACACACCATCTCGTCGCGAACCGCGTGGATGAACGGGGCAGGGATAAAGGCCATCGCGCCGTTGTCCAGCAGGCGTACGCGCAGGCCACCACGGGTCACGTCGATGATCTCGGCGTTGAAGCGCTCATCGGTTCCAGCCTTATCCTTGAGGAAACGGGCATACAACCAGTCACCAACGTCTCGCTCTGCCATGCGGTTCAAACGGCGGCGCTCGGTCAGTTGCACGGTGACGTCGTCCTGCGGTTTTTCCGCCACCTGCTCGCTGATAATGGCTTTCAGCAGACGATGGTTGACCATATCGCCATACTTACGGATCGGAGAGGTCCAGGTGGCGTACGCTTCCAGCCCCAGACCGAAGTGCGGGCCCGGCGTGGTGCTGATCTCGGCAAAGGTCTGGAAGCGGCGGATGCGGCTGTCCAGGAACTGGGTTGGCTGCGAGTCGAGGTGACGGCGCAGTTCACAGAATCCTTCCAGGGTCAGCAGCTTCTCGGCATCGGCTTCAACGCCGTTGGCCTGCAATACGGCGACCGCTTGCTCAACCAGAGCCGGATCAAAGCCGTTATGCACGTTATAGATGCCAAAGCCCAGACGGTCGCGCAGCACGAGGGCGGCACAGACGTTCGCGGCGATCATGCACTCTTCAACGATACGGTTGGCGGTGCGGCGTTGTTCGGTAATGATGTCCAGCACTTCGCCTTTCTCGCCGAGGACAAAGCGGTAGTCAGGGCGATCCTTGAACACCAGCGCATGCTGATGGCGCCAGGCGCTGCGTGCATCGCAAACCTGTTTAAGCAAGGTGATCTGTTGTGCGATGCTCTCGCTCGGTGGTTGCCAGCCTGCGACGCCGTCCAACCAGTCAGAAACCTCGTCATAAACCAGTTTGGCTTTGGATTCGATTTCGGCGGCGAAGAAATGGATATCGTTGCCTAGCGCACCGTCTGTGGCGATAGTCACGCGGCAAGCCAACACCGAGCGTCGCTCATTCGGGCGCAGCGAGCACAGGTTGTCGGACAGATCGCGCGGCAACATCGGAATATTGAAGCCCGGCAAGTAGTTGGTAAACGCGCGCTTGCGGGCGATATCATCCAGTTTGCTGCCTTGCTCGACATAGGCGGTAGGATCGGCAATGGCGATGGTCAACAGCAGCGAGCCGTCACCGTTGTCTTGCACGTGCAGCGCATCGTCCATATCTTCGGTGCTGGCGCTATCGATGGTGACGAAGTCCAGCGCGGTCAGGTCCTCACGGACCAGCGAGGTCTCTTGTTCGGAGATCGCGACCATGTCTGGTGCTTCTTTTTCAAGATTATGACGAGCCAGCGTGACCCACCACGGCGCGAAGTGATCTTCACCGTCGGTGATGAACTGAGTCAGATCGGCATTGAAGGTGCGATCGCCTTTTAGCGGATGACGACGCATTTCTGCGACGGCCCAGTCACCGGCCTGGAAGTTATGGGTGACTTCACGCGCCGGACGGCATGGGATCGCGTCTTTCAGCAACGGATGATCGGGGATAATCGACAGGCGATCGTCTTTTTTCTGCACCCGGCCAACAAAACGCGACAGGAAAGGCTCAACCAGGTTTTCCGGTTCAGCGATTTCGCGCTCTTTTTCGGTATGCAGGGTGGCGACGATACGATCCCCATGCATGACTTTTTTCATGTACGGCGGCGGAATAAAGTAACTTTTCTGCCCGTCGACTTCTAAAAAGCCAAAACCTTTCTCAGTCCCTTTTACTACGCCTTCAACACGCGGGGTTTGAGAGTGAAGTTGCTGTTTAAGCTGCGCCAGCAGCGGGTTATCTTGAAACATATCGTCCAGTGAATGGGTTGTGAGTGGCAAGATTTGCGGCTGACAGTTTTACGCGAATCACTCCTTGCGGGCAAGCCAAACGTCACGCTTTTCCGACGATGGCTCGCGATAATTATTCAGTCCGCAAGAAAAAGCCGTAGTGCAAAGGCCGTGGGTGTTACCTTCATCAGACTACTAAGGGTAAGGAGGGAGCATGAGAGTACAAGAATCAATCCAATCAGGGTTCGGTAAGTTAACTACCGCTGTTGATGTTCTTTCCGGTCTTAATCTCAAGGGTAAGACGGCACTAATTACAGGCGGGCACTCAGGCTTGGGTTTGGAAGCGACAAAAGCGCTTTCTTCCGCAGGTGTGCACGTTTTTGTGGCTGCTCGCGACGTCGAGAACGCATCAAAAGCGCTCAATGAGCTTGCCAATATTACAGTATTGCCGATCGAGCTTTCAGACCTTTTATCGGTCAGAAATCTGGCCTCTATCATTGCTGCTAACGGCTATGCTTTTGACTATGTCATTTGCAATGCAGGTATTATGGCCTGTCCAGAACGTCGAGTCGGCCCGGGGTGGGAATACCAGTTTGCAACCAACCACGTTGGACACTATGTTCTGGTAAATCTCATTTGGAATAACATACGTCCCGGGGGCAGGGTGGTTTGCGTTTCATCCGCAGGCCATCATAATTCACCCATCCGATGGGACGATATTCAGTTCACTAAAGGTTACGACAAATGGCTCGCATATGGTCAGTCAAAAACGGCCAATATTCTATTTGCGCTTCAACTGGATAATTATGGTAAAAGCCGGGATATTCATGCTTTCTCACTGCACCCAGGTAAAATATTCACTCCACTGCAGCGTCACCTGACAAATGAGGAAATGATCGGGGAAGGTTGGCTGGATTTGGAGGGTAACCCCATCGATCCCAGTTTTAAGTCCCCAGCACAAGGGGCTGCCACTGAGGTATGGGCTGCTACAAGTCCTTTGCTGGACGGTCTCGGAGGACTTTACTGTGAGGATTGTGATGTAGCCGGTCTGGCATCTGATTATGATGAGCCATTTGTGGGCGTTTGCGAATATGCGATTGATCCTGCAGAGGCATTAAAATTATGGTCCTTAACGGCCAAGCTTACCGGCGTGAATGCATTCCCTGAGCGTTAGCTATTGTTTCATTTAAAAGTGAACATTTTCAGTCTCAACCATCTGATGAAGTAGGGTTGAGACTTAGTATCTAGAGCTTTTCTTAATAAACTAAACAATACGCAATGTAGGTGTCTGAGCGCAGCGGCGGATGGCGACGGGAACCGATTTGGAGGTCGGCGTGCCGGTGCCATCACCAAAACTTGCCAGCGGCACCAGCGGGTTGGTTTCAGGATAGTAGGCTGCCAGATTACCGCGTGGGATATCGTAGCTGACCAGCTTGAAGCCGCTGACCTTTCTGGTTACGCCATCGTTCCATAAGGTTTCGATTTCCACCAACTCCCCATCTTGCAGGCCAAGATCGGCCAAATCTTCGGGGTGAATAAATAACACCTCGCGCTGGCCGTAAACGCCGCGATAGCGATCGTCCAGTCCATAGATGGTGGTGTTGTACTGATCGTGTGAACGCAGGGTTTGCAGCACGAACGGCGCTTTTTCCTCCCCGATTTGCGGGAACAGCGTCTCGGGTAGCGGAGCGGCACTGAACTCGGCTTTGCCGCTTTGAGTTGCAAAGCGCAATTCGGCAGCGGCGTTGCCCAGATAGAACCCTCCTGGTTGCTCACAGCGCTGGTTAAAATCGTCAAAGCCGGGAATGGTGGCCTGGATATGCTGGCGGATCAGTGAATAATCGTCGGCCAGCTCCAGCCAATCCAACTTTTGGTTGCCCAGCACCGCGTCGGCAATGCCGCAGACAATCGCGGTTTCAGAACGCTGGGTGTCTGCCAGCGGTTTGCCGATGCCCTCGGAAGCGTGCACCATGCTGAAGGAATCTTCCACCGTGATGTATTGCGGGCCGCTGGCCTGCATATCCAACTCGGTACGCCCCAGCGTCGGCAAGATCAAAGCATCTTTACCGGTGATCAGGTGGCTGCGGTTCAGCTTGGTGCTGATATGCACCGTCAAATCACAACGGCGCAGGGCTTGAGCGGTACGCTCGGTATCCGGTGCCGCTGCTGCCAGGTTGCCCCCGAGCGCAATCAGCACCTTGACCTCACCCCGCAGCATCGCTTCAATGGCTTCAACCGTATTGTGGCCCATCTCGCGGCGGGGGCTAAAGCCAAAATGCTGCTCCAAACTATCCAGCAGCGCCTTGGGCGCTTTCTCATCGATACCCATGGTGCGGTTGCCTTGCACGTTGCTGTGGCCGCGTACCGGGCACAGGCCCGCGCCTGGCTTGCCCAACTGGCCGAACAACAACTGCAGGTTGGTGATCTCGCGCACCGTTGGTACAGAGTGCTTATGCTGCGTGACGCCCATCGCCCAGGTGCAGATAACACGCTCTGCGCCTTGGTAAATCGCAGCCGCATGGCGCAGTTGGGTTTCACTCAACCCGGATTGCGTGGTGATCTGTTGCCATGAGGTAGCATCCACCTGAGCCAGATACTCTTCGGTGCCCACACAATGCCGCTCGATAAACGGCTGGTCGAACAGACCTGGCTCATTGGCGGCTATCCGCTGGCGGTGGGTTTCCAGTAGCGCCTTCACCATGCCGCGCACCGCCGCCATATCGCCACCCAGATTGGGCTGGAAGTAGGCCGAACTGATGGGCGAGGACTTGGGCGTCAGCATCTGGATCGGGTTTTGCGGATCGGCAAACCTTTCCAACCCGCGTTCGCGTAGGGTATTGAAACTGACGATACGCGCGCCGCGGCTGGCCGCGTGTTTCAGGCTGTGCAGCATGCGTGGATGGTTGGTCCCGGGGTTATGGCCAAACACAAAAATCGCGTCGGCATGCTCGAAGTCATCCATACGGATAGTGCCTTTGCCGACGCCGATGCTCTGCTTGAGGCCAACGCCACTGGCTTCGTGGCACATATTGGAACAGTCCGGGAAGTTGCTGGTGCCCAGCATCCGGCCAAACAGCTGATAAAGGTAGGAGGCTTCATTGCTGGCGCGGCCTGAGGTGTACAGCTCAATCTGGTTAGGGTTATCCATTGCCTGGATATGGCTGGCGATAAGTTTTAAGGCATCCGGCCAGGTGATGGGCTGATAGCGATCGGTCTTGGCGTCGTAGCGCATCGGGTGTGTCAACCGGCCTTGATACTCCAGAAAGTAGTCGCTTTGCTCGCGCAGGGTACTGACGCTGTGGGCCGCAAAGAAGGCAGGTTCAACCGCATTGCGAGTGGCTTCCCAACTGACGGCTTTGGCTCCGTTCTCGCAGAAGCTGAAAGTGCTGTGGTTGTCATCACCCCAGGCACAGCCGGGGCAGTCGAAACCGCGCGCCTTGTTAACGCGCATCAGGTTGCGCAGATTTTTCAGCGCCTGTTTGCTGTCGAACACATAGCGGGTGGTGGCTTCTAATGAGCCCCAGCCGCCCGCCGCGCCGCGATAAGGCTTGATTGACGGTTTAAATTTCATGATTTTCTTCGCAGGTGATTAATGTAGCTAAAAGGTAAATGCTTTTTTAAGCATTTTGAGTATTTATGTGGCAAGTCTAGGGGGGGAAAGGCCTGGCGTCTAATCGAATAGAGCAATGATGGGATAGACGACACTTATCGCCGCTGCCAGCAAGGCTGTAGCAAATGATATACTTCACGCAGAAACCATTTTCCGGGCCAATACATGGATATTAAGCAACTGATCTACCTGTGTAATCTTGAACGGGAACGCCACTTTGGCCGCGCCGCAGAGGCCAGCTTTGTCAGCCAGCCGACCTTATCCATGCGGTTGAAAAACCTGGAAAAAGAACTGGGTGTCTCGCTGATCAACCGTGGCAACAATTTTGAGGGCTTCACCGCCGAAGGTGAGCGGGTCTTGGCCTGGGCACGGGAAATTGTTTCCGTTTATCAGGGGCTGAAGCTGGAAGTGGAGTCGCTGAAACACGGGTTGAACGGGACGTTGCGTATCGGCACCGTGCCGCAGTGCAGTATTTCGTTAGCGCAGATGTTGAAGGCGGTCAGCGAGCGTTACCCGCAGTTGGACTATCGCGTAGCGGTATTGAGCGCCGATCAGTTGTTGGAAGCGCTGACTGCACACACGGTGGATATCGGCATCGGTTTCTTTGAGCTACCAACGCTCAAGGAACTGCATTTTCAGTCGCAGTCTTTGGCTGACAGCGGCATTGACCTGGTATTTCATCCGCAGCATTTCCCTGAGCTGGTGGGGGAAAGCCCACTCACGCTGGCAGCCGTGGCGGAGTTGCCATTATGCCTGGCAGAGCCGACGCGTTACTTCCGCCGTTACCTGGATCAACAATTTCGTGAGGTGGGCTTGACGCTGCATACCCGGATGGAAACCACCTCGATCTTCCAACTGCTACAGGGGATTTTTGTCGGCTTGGGTTGCGGGTTATTCCCCGGCGGTAACTTGCAGATGGAAATGATGCCGCAGCTGCAACGGCGCAGCGTTGCCATTGCGCCGATGTCTCGTCATGCCGCCTTGGTGATCGCCGAGCCAGCAAGAGCCACGCCGCTGGCGCAGCACTTTTTTGATGCGGCTCAGGCATGGTTATTGCGCTAAATCGGCTGCCACCGTATCGCCAAGACTGTATCGCAGCCGGTTTTCCCAGGCATACAGCGCGCTGGTTAAAATCACGTCCAATGCCTGCGACCGATCCAGCCCGCTGTTGAGCAACGGCTGCACGCTTTGTGCCGTAAATTTCTCAGGTGTTCGAGTCAGTTCGGCCGTCACGCCTATCACGGCTGCGGTCACCGGATCGTCGGCCACCTCAAGCGCGTTATCAATCCCAGCCACTAATGCCAGTGCCAACTCCCGATCGGCAATGTTATTGGCTAGCGTGGCGGCACAATAATGGCTGCCATTAATGCGTGATGTCGCCAGAGCAACCAAAGCCTTCAGGTGTGGGGATAGCCCGTCAGCGTGGCGGGTAATGTTGTTAAATACCGCATTGCGCTCATGCAGGGCAGGCGCGTCGTGGGCCAACAACAGGTAATAAGACTCGCTGCGGGCGTCCGGGTGGCTTTGGTCCAGAATGTCGAGCTGCCGAGCCTGGGCCTGCTCGATAACGATCTCCGGCAGGCGAGTTTGCCATAAGCGTGTCGCACAGGAAAATCCTGCCGGATCGGCATCTTCGATTTGGGGAAAACCGGGTAACACCACGGCGGGTCTGCCTGCCAGCGCGGCAATACCGGCGACCACCCGTGCCTGATAGCTAACGAAACCGATGATTTGCGAAAAGGTCACAATATCTTGCGTGCTCAGGCCAACTTCGCCGAGCTGTTGTAAAGCCTTGCGGCAAATCAGGGTCGGTTGGCTGGCGAGTTGGCGGGCGTATTGGGTGATTTGTGCCAGGCGGACATTGCTTTCCCGCGTAGCATCCGGGCTGTCCAGAGGGGCGAGGCGAGCAGCGTAATGGCTACAAAGCGATTGCACGCCGGTGACCTGCGCCACCGTCAAGGCCGTCGACAGACGATCGTAAGGTGACAACGTCACTTCGCGCGAAACGCTGACCCGATCGGGGAACAGTACCGGATAGCAGGCCGAAGACGCGGTAAAAACGTCAATACGATCGCTGAGGGCGGCATTCAATCCCTCGTCGGTAAATGAGCCCAGGCCTAACAAAAAACGCTCCCGCAAGCTTGCTGCGGCAGGCTCAAGTGGCGAACTGTCGCCTGAGCTTCGCTGGGTTTCGTGGTACCACTGGAAAGGGGTTAGGCGATGTTCCATCGGATAAAATCCTTCATCAATACAACAAGCCACCGTTACAGTTGGCAACGGCGGCAAGGTAAAAAAACCGCGAAGCAGGCGTCAGTCATGGCTGCATAGACCATGACCATAAATAGCGAAGCCGGCGGCAAGGATAAGCATCAGTTGCGAGAAGCGTTGGTGGTGGGCGTTGTTCATCAGCGCGATATCCTGTTGTTTGCATGGCTCAACGTAGCGGATATCCTCACCGATTCGATTGACGAGATAAAATAATGTTAAGTGCTAATTAATAACGTAAAGGAATAAAATATGCTTTCATATTGCAAGAATGTGATATGCATTTGCTGCTAGTGGGGAAGAAGCCACTAGCAGCTTACAAGCAAGTGGCTATAGTCTTAATTACCGAAAATGGGATTGTTACTCGTATTATTTGAGCTGCCACCATTGGGGAACATGGTTGATGAATTTGTCCCAGGTGCCCAACAAGTACCGTTAGCATCAATATAAGAACCTTTGTCTGAGCCTCTTTGATCGATGACGTTAGTAGATTCGCGCATACCGTCTAATTTCATGCTGCCGCAGATTAAAGTGATTTCTTCTGTACTGAGGTTTCTCATTACTGTCTCCTTATCAATTTAACATCCATCAATTTTGATTGAATCATATACTTCGCTAAATTTCACCTTTCTTAAGATGTCTCCTTTTAGCATGGTGATATCTTGGTTTAAAATCTTGCTAAGCGCCGCTGAAGACGGAAGTTCCCGACCCAGCTTTTTCAAACCGCAGATTGCGTAGAGCTTACTTTCTGGGGTTGACGTGCTGGATATTGCTAGACGCATAAAGATATCACCGCCATTATCTTGTTGTAATATAGCAAGATATAGCTTTTCAGCTTCGCTGATAGAGCCAATGAACCCATTGTTGCCGAGAGAGAATGTACTTTGCATACTTAGTTCACTCTCTGTGTGGGATGGCGCTTTGGCGAATGATGTTCCGCTGAAAAATAGCGACAATATAATTAGGATACCGCCTAGTCTTACTTTATCTGCAATCATATAGCGTCCAACACGAATTATTTGGATTTATTAAGAATTAAAAACCGGAGTTACATTGATATTATGAATGGATAATCCCGGTATGTGGTTAAAGATAAAGCCCAGTCCTTTGGCTATTTTATGCACCTTATCATTGCTTAAAAAGACTGTCAATTATCCTCATGGAAGTGTCAGGTTATTTATTGGGCATTGAGCACTAATTAGTAACTGGATGGAACACCAGTTATCGCTATCTCCCTTCACTCTGAGCCTTCTCCTTTAAAAAGAGAGGGCCCAGAGTGGTGATTAGATATAGGTGCAAATATGAAGCACGTTAGGTCCCTTTTTCTTACGGAGAAGGGGCGTAATCTAGCCAGCAAAGATAGTTAACTAAAACCTGCCGCCGTCACGTCGCCAGGCATCGGCGGTGAGCGCTTCGCCAAAGTGGCTGGCGATCAGCCGCTTGGTGAGATCGTGCAGCGGTGCGGCCAGCACTTCGGCGGTACTGCCACGTTCCACAATTTCCCCTTCATGCATCACCATCACCTGGTCGCTGATATGCTTCATCATGCCCAGATGCTGCGTCACATAAATATAGGCAATCCCGTGTTTTTCCTGGAGCTCCAGCATCAGGTTGATGATCTGCGAACGCATCGACATATCCAGCGAAGCCAGCGCTTCATCGGCAACAATCACCTTTGGCTGCAGGATCAACGCCCGTGCCAGCGCCACGCGCTGTTTCTGCCCGGAGGCCAGCATGTGCGGATAATAATAAGCGTGGTCCGGCAGCATCCCCACCTGGCGCAGGGTCTGATTGATCCGTACCTCGCGCTCTGCGGCTTCCAACTCGGTATTCAAACGTAGCGGTGCATCAAGCAACTGACCGATGCGCTGACGTGGGTTGAGTGAGGTGCTCGGATCCTGGAAAATCATGCGGATACGCTGGCTGCGGTAGCGATAATCGCCATAGGCTAACGCATGGTCGTCGATCAGCACTTCACCCGAAGAGGGTTCCACCATGCCGGAAAGCATCTTCGCCAGAGTTGACTTACCCGAGCCGTTCTCACCGATGATCGCCAGCGTCTGGCCCTCACGCAGGGTAAAGCTGACAGACTTGACCGCCTCGACATGCTGGCGGCGGAACAGCCCGGTGCGATAGCGGTAGGTTTTGGTCAGGTTGCGCACTTCCAATAGCGTTTCCATGTTATTGCTCCTCCATGTTCAGCGGGAAGTGGCAGGCGAACAGGTGATTTTTCACCGGGCGCAGGCGCGGGGTTTCAATGCATTGCTTTTGCGCATACGGGCAGCGTGGCCCCAGGCGGCAGCCGATCGGCAGATGCTCCAATGAGGGGATCGCTCCCGGCAGCGTATTCAGGCGGCTCTTATGTGGCAGTGAGCGGCCAAAGTCCGGCATGGCGCGGATCAGCGCCTGGGTATAAGGATGATGAGGGGCGGCAAGCAGATCTTCACATTGCGCGCTCTCCACCGTCTGGCCGCAGTACAGCACGTTAACCCTGTCAGCCCATTTGCTCATCATCTGCAAATCGTGGCTGATCAGTAGGATGGTCGTGTTGTTGTTTTGGTTCAGGCGTGCCAGCAGGCGGAAGATCTGCGCCTGCGTGGTGGGTTCCATGGCGTTGGTTGGCTCATCGGCAATCAGCAATCTTGGCTGATTGGCCAACGCTATGGCGATCATCACTTTCTGGCATTCCCCTTCGGTGAGCTCGTAAGGGAAGCTGCCCATGATATCGAGGTGATCCTTGATACCGACGCGGTGCAATAGCTCAATCGCCCGCCGTTTGCGCCAGTTAAAGCGCTGCCACCAACGGCCCTTGTAAGTCCAGCCGGGAATGGCCTGAGCCAACTGGCGGCCAATGCTTTCGGAAGGATCAAGACAGGATTGTGGCTCCTGGAAGATCATCGAAACGTTATGCCCCACCAGTTTGCGCCGTTCACGCGGGCTGAGCTGCAACAGGTCGATGTCGTCAAAGCGGAAGCGGTCGGCGGTGACGCGCCAGTTATCTTTGGTCACGCCGCATATGGCTTTGGCGATCAGGCTTTTTCCTGAGCCGGATTCGCCTACCAGGCCGCGCACTTCACCTTCGGCCAGCGTCATGCTGACGCGATCGACGGCCTTCACCGGCCCTTCGGCGGTCATAAATTCAATCGTCAAATTGCGGATATCGAGTAACGGCATTATTCCACTCCCGCATTGATCGCGCGGCGTATTCCGTCGCCCAACAGGTTAACCAGCAGCACGCTGATCAGAATAGCAGCACCGGGCAGCATCACGGTCCAAGGTGCGACATACACCAACTCCAACGAGTCGCCTAACATGGCTCCCCATTCCGGGGAAGGCAACTGCGCCCCCAGATCGAGGAAGCCCAACGCCGCGATGTCGAGAATGGCCATCGACAACGCGCGGGTGAATTCAGTGATCAGTACGGCGGCAATGTTCGGCACCACGGCGTACCACAGGATCTGCATCGTCGAAGCGCCATCCAGACGGGCTGCGACCACGTACTCTTTTTCCAGCTCATCGTGCACTGCGCTGTAGATGGTACGCACCATCCGTGGCAACAGCGCCAGCCAAACGGCCAGCATGGCGTGTTCCAGCTTCGGCCCGAGGAATGCCACCACGATAATCGCCAGCAGCAGTGAAGGGATGGAGAGCAGGGTATCGAGAATATGGTTGAGCATCGCAGACAACAGACCATGGGTGACCCCGGCAAACACGCCCAGGATCACGCCACAAAGGGCGGCGGCGATGGTCACAATCAGTGCCGAACCATAGGTGGCGGCGGTGCCGGTCAGCAAGCGGCTGAGGATATCGCGGCCCAGATCGTCGGTGCCCAGGAAGAACGACACGTTGCCGTAGCGTGACCAGGAGGGCGGTAGCAACTGATATCCCAAGAATTGCTGATCGAGGGCGTAAGGTGCCAGCAGGCTGCCGAACAGGGAAAGCAGCAGCAGGCCGATCACCCCATAAAAACCAATCATCGCCAAAGTGTCGCCATAGAAAATCCGCCAGGTATAGAGCAGCGGGCTAGGCATTTTCTTTTCGCGGTATACGTTATCGAAGGGCATACCATTCCTTATGTTTCAGCGGGTTGGTCGCCGCGCCCAGAATGTCGGCCAGCACGTTAATGGTGATCACCAGCGTGCCGATCACCATCACGCCTGCGGAGATGGCCGCGTAGTCCTGTTGGCGGATGGCATTGATCAGCCAGCGGCCCAGCCCTGGCCAACTGAACACCACCTCGGTGATCATGGCCAGCGTGAGCATGGTAGAAAATTGTAGACCGAGCTTCGGGATGATCGGCGGTAACGCGTTGTGCAGCACGTGACGGCGGATAATGGTAAAGCGCGACAGGCCACGGGTTGCGGCAGCCTTGATGTAGTTCTGGCTGAGAACATCGTCGGTGCTGATGCGCATCAAGCGGATCACCTCGGTGATTGGGGCCACTGCCAGAGCGGCAATCGGCAGCACCATATGGCGCAGCGCACTGGCAATCATCTCGTTGCGATAAGGTGAGTCAGACAGCCAGGCGTCAACCAGCGCCAAACCGGTGACTTGCTTGACCTGATACAGCAGATCGAAACGGCCCGACACCGGCAGCCAGCCAAGATGCAGTGAAAAATAGAGCATCAACAGCAGCGCCAGCCAGAACACCGGGATGGAAAAGCCCAGCAGGGCGAAGGTACTGATGGCGGTATCCTGCCACTTGCCGCGCATTACACCGGCAATAATGCCCAGCGGAATGCCGATAAACAGGGCCAGCGTAAAGGCTAAAATGCACAGTTCCATGGTGGCAGGGAACACTTCGCGCAGCTGTTCGCTGATCGCCTGGCCATTGATGCTGGAAACGCCAAAGTCCCAGTGCAGCAGGCTGACGAAATAGAACTGGTAGGCGTCCAGCAAGGCGGCACCGTTTAGCGGCGCGCGTGGGGTAAAGTAGCTCAGGCTGAAGCTGACCAGCGTCAGGAAGAACAGCGTGATCAGCAGCAACAGAATGCGGCGTAAGGTAAAGATAATCACTTTTTCGCGGCCTCCGCCGGTTCACGGTACACCCCGGCAAATGATGAGTTGCCGAACGGGCTCAACACCAGTCCTTTAATATCATAACGGTAGGCCTGCAAACGCAAGGAGGAGGCCAGCGGCAATACCGGCAACTGCTGTTCGAGGATCTTCTGCGCCTGCTGATAATGCTCGATACGCTGTGATAACTGCTGTGACAACAAGGCGTCCTGCAACTGTTCATCAAAAGCGGGATCGCACCAGTGAGCATAGTTGGTTTGCGAACGGATTGCCGCACAGCTGAGCAGCGGGCGGAAGAAGCTGTCCGGATCGTTACTGTCGGTTGACCAGCCGGTGAGCGTCAGATCGTGGTTCATCTCCATCAGCCGGGCTTCCTGGAAGCGGCCCTCTACCGGCACGATGGTGACATTAATGCCGACCTGAGCCAAATCCGCCTGTAGCAGCTCCGCCGTTTTCAACGGGCTGGGGTTATAGGATTGTGATGCGGTAGGCACCCACAGCTTCAGGTTCAGCGGCCCCACGCCAGCTTCGCGCAGCATTTCTCGCGCCTTGGCCGGATCGTATTCGGTAACGTGAGCATCATTATCATAGGCCCAGGAGGCGCGCGGCAGGATCGAAGCGGCGGTCTCTGCGGTACCGTAATAGATCGATTGCATCAGGCGCTGGTTGTTAATGGCTAACGCAATGGCCTGGCGCACCTTCAGGTTATCCAGCGGTGGCTTGCGGGTGTTGAAGGCCAGATAGGCGATATTCATCCCTGGGCGCAGCGTCAGGCGTAAACGCGGATCGTCGCGCAGGATCGAAAGCTGGCTGGCGGCGGGGTAGGCCAGCACATCGCACTCGCCGGTAAGCAATTTGGACAGGCGGCCCGTGCCCCCGGCCCCCATGTCGATCACCACCTGCGGCATGCGCGGTTTCCCTTTCCAGTAAACGTCATTGCGTGCCAGACGGATGTATTGCCCGGAACGGTATTCGTTCAACAAGAATGGGCCGGTGCCGACCGGTTCACGATCGATCATTTCCTGGGTGCCATCCAGCGTCAGGTTGTCGGCATATTCTGCCGATAGCACCGGCGCATAATGGGTCGCCAGATGCCACAGGAAGGATGCATCCGGCGCCTGCAAGCGGAACTCGACGGTGTATTGGTCCAGTTTTTTCACGCTTTGCACGGAGTCGGCAAACTGCAAACTGTCGAAGTACGGGTATTCACCGCCGTTGACATTGTGGAACGGATGCTTCTGGTCAAACACCCGCTGGAAGCTGAACACCACATCGTCGGCGTTCATTTTGCGGGTGGGTTGGAACCAGGCAGTGGTCTGGAAAGGCACGTCCCGGCGCAGGTGGAAGCGGTAGGTGGCACCGTTGTCCAGCACTTCCCAGCTTTCCGCCAGCTCTGGGATCAGGCGGTAAGTGTAGGGGTCGACATCCAGCAGCCGATCGTAAAGCTGGGCGGCCAGGGTATCGACCGTCAGACCGCTGCTGGCCATCTGCGGATTGAAGGTGTTCAGAATGCCGCTGACGCAATAGACAAAGCCGCTCTGGCGGATGTCTGCTGGCGGTGGTGCTGCGCTGGGCACAGCCGGTGTCGCGGCCAGGGCAGACGTTGCCAGGCAGCCGAGCGACATTATCCAAAGAGGTAAACCACGCATAGACGCTTCATGGGTTATTAAGCAATAACGTTAGTGTATCGCACTCTGACCAACAGCCCAATTCCTTGAGCAAAATGGCTGAAATTTCGGCGGTTTGGTTAAGCTTGCCGCTGTTTTCTGGCGAGCTGGCCTCCGCCTGAAATCACTGCTGGTGGATAATTACCCATGCTTAGTGTGGTAATGAGAAAAATTCTCAACAAAGTACTTTACAGATGATACTGAGAACCATTATCATCATTTGGCAGTTCACGGAAGGCCACGCCTTGTGGCCCTTTGTGGAAGGCACGACATTGCTCACATTGCTTCCAGTGTTTACTTAGCCAGCTCGGGTGCTGGCTTTTTTTTTGCCTCTATTTCAGGTGAACCGCAAAGCCGGAGCGACCAGGGGCAATGTCTTCTCGCAGCGTTAACTGTGGAATAACATAATCGCCAAAATTTTGCTTACGGAACGGCAAAGGCTCGGTACTGGCCAGCGCGTCCAGCCGTTTCCCCAGCGCCGAGCATAGGTCGGGGAATTTTGCCTCGTCGAAGCGATCGGTGCGGTACGCCACAAACGGTGGTAGCACATCAAAACCGGGGTAATACAGCATGCCATGGTGAATAGGGAACAGAATATCCTCTATCGGGCCGTTGATACCGCGCGGGCTGTAATGAGACTCCCAACCGCCAGCGGTAACCAGCAACATAGCCCGTTTCCCTGCCAGAGTACCTTCGCCATAACGATCCCCCCAATGTGTATCGGAATGCTCGCCAACGCCGTAAGCAAAGCCATAGGCATACACGCGTTCTACCCACCCCTTGAGGATGGCCGGCATGGAGAACCACCACAGCGGGAACTGGAGGATCACGGTATCCGCCCAGAGTAACTTCGCCTGTTCCAATGCAATATCTGCGCTCTGCGTCCCTTGTTCAAGCGCTATTCTGGAATCCAGTACCGGGCTGAAGCGGTTAGCGCTATCCCGATCCGTACGGTCGTCGCCATCTAAAGAGGCTTTCCATTTCATGGCGTACAGATCGGAGACCTGTACCTGATGCCCGGCGTCCTGCAGATGTTTGACCGCAAAGTTTTTTAGTGAGCCATTAAGCGATTGGGCTTCTGGGTGAGCGTAGACCAGTAGAATATTCATCATTGAGTTCCATTGCTGAAAAAGAGAGCAACAGAGTAGGTTAGCGTCAGGTATAGTTAAAATTGATTTAGATGATTACAGGTATTTGTATGAGTAATTTCGGTAGGCTGGATCTCAATCTCCTGGTGACGTTGGATGTGCTACTGATGGAATTGAACGTTACACGCGCTGCGGAGCGGTTGTCGCTGTCGCAGCCTTCGGTAAGCGCTCATCTGGCCAAGCTGAGAGCGTTTTTCGACGATCCGCTGTTGTTACCGGGCCCAAGAGGAATGCGGCCAACGGCCAGGGCGGAGGCTTTACGTGAACCTTTGCGGCAGGCATTGGAAGTGCTTGAGCACACTGTTTCACCTATCAGCCCTTTTGAGGCGGCTAGCGCGAATATCACCTGGCGGGTTGCCGCATCTGATTATGGCGAGTCCACGGTACTGTTGCCTACATTGGCACGGCTTCGTCAGGCCGCCCCCAACAGCAGGTTGGCGGTGTTGGAACTGGTACCGACCAGGATTGCCCGGCAGGCGGAGATGGGGGAGATCGATCTGGCCTTTCACACTCAGGACTGCGCACCATCAGGGATGCGTCAACGCGTGTTATTCAAGGAGAGGTATGTGTTGGTGGGCCGTATCGGTCATCCTGCGTTGACGGCTCGCCCGACGCTGGCGCAATTTAGCCAACTGGAGCACGTGGTGGTTTCGCCAAACGGCGGGGGATTTAGTGGCATCACCGATCACACGCTGGAGCAGGTTGGGCTTTCGCGGCGGGTGGTGCTTTCCGTCCCGCATTTTCTGTTTGTGAAATCGGTGATCGCCAAGACGGATCTGGTTGCTATGCTGCCCGAACGCCTGGTACGCGGCAGCCCTGAAGTACAGATTGCCGAGCCGCCAGTGGCGATCCCAGGCTATGAACTGGCTATGCTGTGGGATGAGCGTTTGCATCGCGATCCCGCCCATCAATGGTTACGCGAATTGATCGCCCAGTCGGTTTAACTTCCCTCTGGTTCACTACCTTGCAGCAGTGCATGCTTTTTCAACATGCCGCGTAGCTGATGATAAGTCAGCCCCAGCAAATCGGCAGCTTTGCGCTGATTGAAACGGCCCTGTTTCAAGGCCATCTCCAGCAGGGTTTTCTCCTGCTGATGCTGCCAGCTTTTAAAATCCAGCGGCAATGCAGGTAAATCACTGGTCGGCGCGGTTGCCTCATCATCAAGCGGCTCTGAACGCTTGGCAAAGGGGTTAATGATGATCTCATCCAACTCATCCTGGCCTGAACCATGGCGGTAAACGGAACGCTCCACCACGTTTTTCAGCTCACGTACGTTACCCGGCCAGGAGTAGCCAAGCAGCGCCGCCCGAGCATGTTCACTAAAGCCGGGGAACAACGGCAGTGACAGCTCGCGGCACATCTGAATGGCGAAATGCTCGGCCAATAGCATGATGTCTTGCTGGCGCTGGCGTAGCGGTGGCAGTTGCACCACGTCGAACGCCAGGCGGTCCAGCAGATCGGCACGGAATTTACCGGCGGCGGCCAGCGCGGGCAGATCGTCATTGGTGGCGCACACCAGCCGGACATCCACCCGCAGCGGTTGGCTGCCTCCAACACGTTCCAGATGGCCGTATTCAATCACCCGCAGCAGCTTTTCTTGCACCAGCATTGGTGCAGTTGCCAATTCATCCAGAAACAGGGTGCCGCCATCGGCACGTTCAAAGCGGCCAAGGTGGCGTTTTTGTGCGCCGGTAAACGCGCCAGCCTCATGGCCAAACAGCTCCGAGTCCAGCAGGTTTTCATTCAGCGCCGCACAGTTGAGGGAGATAAACGGCCCTTGCCAACGATTGGAAAGATAGTGCAACCGGTGGGCGATCAGCTCCTTACCCGTGCCGCGCTCACCGATCACCAGCACCGGTTTGTTGAGCTTGGCCAACTGTGAAACTTGCTCCAGCACTTCCACAAAGGCGTTGGCCTCGCCCAACAGGTTCTCTAACGGTTCGCTCATGATGAAATTCGCCAATGTTTGGTGAAAACACTCACTCTACAGCAAGCGTGGCGAGTGTCAAAAATAAATAGTCTTTGTATTTCAATGAAATAAAAGTTGGCACGCTTCTTGATTAACTCTTTGGGCAAGTTGTATAACTTAACTCGGCGCTTCAGACGCCTTCAGAACCAAGAGGAAGTAAATTATGGGTATCTTTTCTCGTTTTGCCGACATCGTGAACGCCAACATCAATACTCTGCTCGATAAAGCAGAAGACCCGCAAAAGCTGGTGCGTTTGATGATCCAGGAAATGGAAGACACGCTGGTTGAAGTGCGCTCCACTTCAGCGCGTGCCCTGGCAGAGAAAAAGCAGCTGCTGCGCCGCATTGAACAGGGTGAAAACCAGATCAATGACTGGCAGGACAAAGCCGAACTGGCGCTGCGTAAAGATAAAGAAGATCTGGCCCGTGCGGCGTTGATCGAAAAACAGAAAGTGGCCGATCTGCTTGCTACGCTGAGCCAGGAAGTGGCTACCGTAGAAGAGACGCTGGCCCGCATGAAGAGTGAAATTGGCGAGCTGGAAAACAAGCTGACCGAAACCCGTGCACGCCAGCAGGCATTAACGCTGCGCCATCAGGCGGCTTCTTCTTCACGGGATGTGCGTCGCCAGCTGGACAGCGGTAAACTGGATGAGGCGATGGCGCGTTTTGAACAGTTTGAGCGCCGTATCGACCATATGGAAGCCGAAGCGGAAAGCGTCAGCATTGGCAAAAAGAAAAGCCTGCATCAGGAGTTTGCCGAACTGCAGGCAGACGATGCCATCAGTGAGCAACTGGCGGCAATGAAAGCCAAGATGAACCGCCCGGAATAATGCTTAAGCGGCCACCCAGCGTGGCCGCCACACTACGGCCAATAAGAAGGAATTGAGATGAGTGCTCTATTACTTGCCATCCCGTTGACAATCTTTGTGTTGTTTGTCGCACCGATTTGGCTTTGGTTGCATTACAGCAACCGGCAACAGAGCGGCGTTCAACTGAGTCATCAGGAGATGCAACGTCTGACGCAGCTGGGGGAGCAGGCCACACGCATGCGCGATCGTATTCAGGCGTTGGAAGACATTCTTGATGCGGAACACCCGAATTGGAGGCAGTCGTAATGCGTAGAGACCAGGACAGAGGAAAGTATGGCGATCGTCGCGATCGTTCTTACTACAACGACGACAGCGGTTCATACAAGGGCAACACCTTAGGCAGTAAAAAACTGTACCGTGTGCCTGAAGAAGGCATGCTGAAGGGCGTTTGCGCTGGTCTTGCCCACTATTTTGACGTGCCCGTGCGTTTGATCCGGGTGATTGCCGTGTTGTCGCTGTTCTTCGGGCTGTTTTTCATTACGGTGGTCGCCTATATCGCCTTGGTCTTCGTGCTTGAGGAGGCTCCAGCCAGCCGTTATCAGGATGAACATCAGGCCACACCGCGCCAGTTGCTCGATAAACTGGAATATGAATTGAGCAGTGGAGAGCAGCAGTTGCGCAAGGTCGAACGCTACGTCACGTCTGACACCTTTGGCGTGCAGAGCCGCTTTCGCCACCTGTAACCTCTCTTAACGATGCACGGGCCTGCGTACGCCGCAGGTCAGGCATTGCACCGACTTTTACCCCAACATATGCCAGAGGGCAGCGACCATGAGCAAAACCTATGCGATTAATGCCCCAAAAACCGCTTCACCAAAATGGGGAGTAGGTGCATTGTTGAAGACCTTGTCGAAAATCATCATCATAGCGCTAATGAGTTATGGCCCGGCGGGGGCAACCGCGTGGTTGCTGAAAACCGTCAGCCGCAAACCGCTGCGTTACGTGTTGGCCCTGTTGCTGGAACCGCTGTTTCGCAAAGGGCTGAACAAGGCGTTCGGGCGCTATACCAAGGAGAACAATGAAACGACTGCAAAATGAGTTAACTTCGCTGGTCAATCGCGGAATGGATCGCCATCTGCGTCTGGCAGTAACCGGCTTGAGCCGCAGCGGTAAGACGGCGTTTATCACCGGATTGGTCAATCAATTACTCCATGTTCACAGCGGCGCGCGTATGCCGCTGTTTTCCCCTGTGCGGGAAGAAAGGCTGTTGGGTGTGAAACGCATTCCTCAACGCGACCTCGGTATCCAACGTTTCACCTACGATGAAGGCCTGGCGCAGCTGTATGGCAATCCGCCAAGTTGGCCAACGCCAACCCGTGGCGTCAGCGAAATCCGCCTGGCGCTGCGCTACCGTTCCAATGATTCACTGCTGCGCCATTTTAAAGAAACCTCCACGCTGTATCTGGAAATCGTCGACTATCCGGGCGAATGGCTGCTGGATTTGCCGATGCTGGAACAGGACTACCTGGCCTGGTCACGTCAGATGGCTGGGTTGTTGCAGGGCGACCGCGCGCGCTGGGCTGAGCCTTGGCTGGCATTGTGCAAAGATCTCGATCCGTTGGCCCCGGCGGATGAAAACAAGCTGGCGGCGATCGCCCAGGCTTATACCGACTACCTGCTGCGCTGTAAGGCCGAAGGGCTGCACTTTATTCAGCCAGGGCGCTTTGTGCTGCCTGGCGATATGGCCGGTGCGCCTGCGTTGCAGTTCTTCCCGTGGCCAAACGTCGATGCGGCAGGGGAATCGCGCCTGGCACAGGCGGACAAACATACCAATGCGGGCATGTTGCGCGCCCGTTTTAACTATTACTGCCAGTCGATCGTCAAGGCGTTTTATAAAGAGCACTTTGTGCGTTTCGATCGCCAAATTGTGTTGGTGGATTGCCTGCAACCGCTCAACAGCGGGCCGCAGGCGTTTAATGATATGCGTTTGGCGCTGACCCAGTTGATGCAAAGCTTCCACTACGGCAAGCGCACGCTGTTCCGCCGCCTGTTTTCGCCGACCATCGACAAGCTGATGTTCGCGGCAACCAAGGCGGACCATATCACCGCCGACCAGCACGCCAATCTGGTTTCGCTGTTACAGCAACTGGTGCAGGAGGCCTGGCAGAACGCCGCGTTTGAAGGCATCAGTATGGACTGTGTCGGCCTGGCTTCGGTACAGGCGACCGAAAGCGGCATTGTCGATCATCATGGGCAGCCTATTCCGGCATTGAAAGGCCACCGCCTGGACGATGGCGCACCACTGACGGTCTTCCCTGGCGAAGTACCTGCGCGCCTGCCTGGCCCGGCGTTCTGGCAGCAACAAGGTTTCCATTTTGACCAGTTCCGCCCACGCATGATGAGCGTTGACAGTCCGTTACCGCATATCCGTCTGGACGCGGTGATGGAGTTTTTATTGGGAGATAAATTGCGATGAGCGAGCCGTTAAAACCGCGTATCGATTTTGCCGAACCGTTGCAGCCACCACAGGAACCGGTGTTGCGCGCAGGCTTGGAGTTTGACGAACAGCAGGCCGAGAAATTCTATCCGGCAGCGCTAGAGATGGAGCAGGAAGAAGAGGAAGGGCGCGCGGAAGGCATTGTTAACGCCGCGTTGAAACCCAAGCGCAGCCTGTGGCGCAAAATGGTTAACGCCGGGTTGATGCTGTTTGGCGTCAGCGTGGTGGCTCAAGGTGTCCAGTGGGTGCATACCTCCTGGGTGCAGCAGGATTGGATCGCGCTGGGTGGCGGGATCGCCGGTGGGCTGATCGTCTTCGCCGGTATCGGTTCGGTGGTGGGGGAATGGCGTAGGCTATACCGCCTACGCCAACGTGCAGAGGAGCGTGACGAAGCTCGGGAACTGCTGCATAGCCACGGCTTGGGGAGAGGGCGCGAGTTTTGTGAAAAGCTGGCGCGTCAGGCCGGGTTGGATCAAGGGCACCCGGCATTGCAACGCTGGCAGGCTTCATTACATGAAACCCAGAACGACCGCGAAGTGGTTGCGCTGTATGCCAAGCTGGTGCAACCGGTGCTGGATAACCAGGCGCGGCGCGAAATTAGCCGCTCGGCGGCAGAGTCGACGCTGATGATTGCCGTCAGCCCGCTGGCCTTGGTGGACATGGCCTTTATCGCCTGGCGCAATATCCGCCTGATTAACCGCATTGCGGCCCTGTATGGCATCGAACTGGGCTATTTCAGCCGCATCCGTCTGTTCCGCCTGGTGTTGCTGAATATCGCCTTTGCTGGCGCATCTGAACTGGTGCGGGAAGTGGGCATGGACTGGATGTCGCAGGATATTGCGGCGCGGTTGTCTGCGCGTGCCGCGCAGGGGATAGGGGCCGGTTTGTTGACGGCGCGGTTGGGCATCAAGGCCATGGAACTTTGCCGCCCGTTACCCTGGCTAGAAGGCGATAAGCCAAAACTGGGTGATTTCCGTGGTCAATTGATAAACCAGTTGAAAGACGCCATGAAAAAAGGTCAAAGCAAAGTCTGACTCCGCCAGGCTGCGTCTATCAGACGCAGCCTTATGGCCGCCCCGCCAAAAGCGCCCTCCTTTCGTACGTCTCTGCAATACCCATTAATTGTTAATGATAGGTTAATCAAGTGTTTTTTTTGCGGTCTTGGTCACGAAAAATCCCACGGAAAGCGGCAAAGAAGACGGTATATTTGACCAACAATTAATCTGAATATCTGACTGCGCCAGCGGAGAATCGTGCAGTATTCACTCGCTGCTTCAGCACCAAGACATCAATCCCAAGGACAGGAGGTAATAAACATGCCGCACCGTGAGCCGAACTTAGAGGCCTTCCAACCCTATGCCGATGAAAGCCAAACCCTCCGTCGACATATTCATCAGTACCCTGAACTGGGATTCGAAGAACGACAAACCGCCGACCTGGTAGCGAGAAAGCTTGAGGAGTGGGGGTATCAGGTGACACGTGGGCTCGGTATCACCGGCCTGGTTGGGACGTTAAAAAGAGGCAACAGCCCCCGCACGTTAGGTATTCGGGCAGATATGGATGCCTTGCCGATCCTGGAAAATACGCAACTCCCATACAGCAGCCAGCACGAAGGCATCATGCATGCCTGTGGGCATGACGGTCACACCGCGATGCTGCTTGGCGCGGCACATTATCTGGCCGATCACGCCTGTTTCGATGGCACCTTGCACCTCATTTTTCAACCCGCAGAAGAGGGATTGGCCGGTGCCCAGAAGATGATCGACGACGGCCTGTTTAAACGCTTCCCCTGTGACGCCGTTTTTGCCATGCACAACATGCCAGGCTTCCCGCAGGGGCAGTTTGTCTTTGGTGAGGGGCCGTTTATGGCTTCCAGTGATACGGTCACCATCACCATCCACGGCAAAGGGGGACATGGCGCGATGCCGAAGGGCACCGTTGATGCCGTGGTCGTCGGGGCAAGTATTGTGATGGCATTGCAGACGATCGTCGCGCGAAATCTGGGGGCGCAAGAACCGGGCGTTATCACCGTGGGCTCATTCCAGTCAGGCATGGCCAGTAATGTCATCGCCGACTCAGCGGTATTAAAGTTAAGCGTGCGCGCGTTGGATCCGCAGGTCAGGGAATGGTTGGAAGAGCGAATCAAGACGTTAGTGGCGGCCCAGGCGGCGTCATATGGTGCCAGGATCGATATTGACTATGATCACACCTATCCCGTGTTGGTCAACCAACCGGAGATGACCCGCTTTGCCAAACAGGTGGCGCAAAATTTAATGGGTGAGAGTCATCCGCAGCAGGTGATTGATATTCCGGAACCGCTGATGGGCAGCGAAGATTTTGCCTTTATGCTGAACCAGTGCCCGGGCAGTTATTTATTATTAGGTAACGGCCAGGGTGAAAATAGCTGCATGGTACACAACCCCGGCTATGATTTTAATGATGCAATTATACTCAGAGGGATCGCATATTGGTCTGCATTGACGCAGGAATTCCTGAAGGAATAAACCTCGGTCTTTAATAAGTTGGTGATGCTCCTGAATTTGTTGGGGTCGAAAATGTTCGATCCCTGCATGACATCGATTATCTGGACGGGTGCCGCATGCGGCGCCCCGACAAATTAAATTAAGGACCGGCCATGGATAGCGTCAAGGAAAGAAAATCCCCGGCAAGGGCCATTGTGGCTACCACGTTAGGCAATGGCTTAGAGTTTTTTGATCTGGTGCTTTACGCATTTTTTGCGACCTATATAGCAAAAGCTTATTTCCCCGCGACAGACCCTTTGGTGAGCATGACGATGACCTTCCTGATCTTTGGGATGGGTTATCTTGCCAGGCCGCTGGGGGCGCTGGTCATCGGCCATTATGCCGATAAAAAAGGGCGCAAGCCTGCCATGACGTTGACGTTCCTGCTGATGGGGCTCAGTACCCTGACGATTGGTATCACCCCGTCATATGAAAGCATCGGGACTGCGGCCCCGATCATTATTACCCTGGCCAGGCTGATGCAAGGCTTCTCCGCAGGCGGTGAGTTAGGCGCATCCACTACACTGCTGGTGGAGTATGCCAAACCCCATAATCGCGGGTTTTACGGGGGATGGCAGGTAGCGAGCCAAGGTGCGGGTAACGTATTTGCCGCCATGACGTTGGTGATCCTGGTAAATTGCATGCCAGAGGCGAGTGTGGAAGCCTGGGGTTGGCGCATCCCGTTCCTGTTTGGCATCGTGATTGTTCCGGTGGGGCTGTATATTCGCTTTAAGCTGGAAGAAACCGCCACTCACACCTTACCAACGGCTACCGAAAGCGTCAGCAAAATACCCCTGCTGGAAGTGATAACTACCTACTATAAAGAAACCTTGGCGGGAATTTTGCTGACGATGGGGGGAACCATCCCACATATGATCATCATGTTTTATATTCCCAACTATGCCATCAGCATATTAAAACTGGATACCAGCTATAGCATGTTAATCGGTGCCATCGCCGGTTTGATTACGTTGATTGGTGGGCCGCTTGCGGGGATGTGGTCAGATAAAGTTGGCAGGGTACGGTTGATTGCCTGGGCGAGAATAGCGATTGTTGTGCTGATTTATCCGGCGTTTTATTTACTCAGCACCTACCCCAGTGTTGAAATGCTGTTTGCGGTGATGATTGTACTGAGCATTATCAATATTATCGGTGCTTCGCCTTCCATCACCATTTTGCCAGAAATATTCCCAAGGCGGGTAAGAACCACCGGGTTGTCGCTGGTTTATAGCGTTGCCGTGGGGATCTTTGGCGGCTTCTCATTATCGGTGGCTTCCTATCTGATCAAGTTAACCGGTAATACCACGGCTCCGGCGTTTTACGTGATTGCCGGCTGTGTTTTATCGCTGTTCGCCTTCCTGTATATCAAGGAAACCAGCCAGGCTCCGCTCAATTAATTACCTTCCGGTGCAACCCTCTCATTTAGTGAGAGGGGCTGCTCTTTTGGGTAATCCAGGTCACTTCGTCGCCCACGATCTTGCGGCTGAACACGTCTTCTATCAGAGACGGTTAAAGCGCCATTACCACTTATAGCCCATGTTCACGCTGTAGTCAGGATCCTGATTGGTGGAGTAAGGATCGGATTGGCGAAGGCGATCGGTTTTTTTCACTGGGCGATTTAGCGTCGAATACGATTTGTCGCGCGGGCGGCTGCAGCTGGGATGATCGCATTCTAGATTGGCACTGAAGCCGGTTTTATCTTCTGATTCTGACCAGACCACTGGCGCCTTGGCGGTTTTTTCCGCGGGCCCAGGCGCGGCTTTGGGGGCGGGGGCGGCTTTGATGCTGGGTTCCGGCGCCTTGTAGGATAGGTCCAGCGCCAGGGTTGGGGCGCTCAACAACAGCGTGGCGCAGCAGAATGCCACCAGTGTATGCTTTCTAGGCATGGTCAATCTCTCTTTAATAGTTACGCCACGCAACTATAAAATAGTCAGACGAGAATTACTATCATTTGTAACCGGTGAGGGCCATTTTCTCAGTTTGTAACCGCAGATTGACGAAAGAACATCCCCCTGTGACCGCATGATAATCCGCTGCCAAAATAATGCTGAATGTGATAACTCTCTAGAAATAAGCTAAAATTACGCCGATGGTGTTATTGGGTGGCGTTTAAAACCGCTAATAGCAGTGATAAACTGGAGCTCTGTCAACTTTTGCTGACAGATCGCTTCTACCTTCCGGGGGGAGAGGTTATCATCATCACCAGACATCCCCGCACCTGCAGAGATAAGGCCAATACTGATGCGTTTGGAAGTATTTTGCGAAGACCGTCTCGGTCTCACTCGAGAATTACTCGATCTTTTGGTATCGCGCGGTATCGACCTGCGCGGCATCGAAATTGATCCTATCGGCCGTATTTACCTCAATTTTTCCCAGTTGGATTTTGATACCTTCCGCGCGCTGATGGCGGAGATCCGGCGCATCAGCGGTGTGACCGATGTGCGCACCGTTAACTTTATGCCTTCCGAACGTGAACACCGTGCGTTACGTGCGTTGCTGGAGTCGATGCCGGAACCGGTATTTTCCATCGATATGAAAGGCAAGGTGGAACTGACAAACCCGGCGGCTCAGACGCTATTCAACTTCAGCGAAGACAAGATCCGCAATCAAACGGCGAGCCAACTGATTGGTGGCTATAACTTTGGCCGCTGGCTGGAGAGTGAAGACACTAAGCCGCATTCCGAACGGGTGGTGATCCGCAGCCAGGATTTCCTGATGGATATCACACCGATCTATCTGGAAGATGAGCAACAGCAGAATGCTCCTGTGGGCGCCGTGGTCATGCTCAAATCCACCGCCCGCATGGGCCGCCAGCTGCAGAACCTGTCGGTGAATGACGATACCGAGTTTGACCATATTGTCGCCGTCAGCCCGAAAATGCGCCACGTGCTGGAGCAGGCGCGCAAGTTGGCCATGCTGGATGCCCCATTGCTGATTGTGGGCGATACCGGCACGGGGAAAGATATTTTAGCGCGGGCCTGCCATCTGCGCAGCCCACGTGGCAAACAGCCGTTCCTGGCGCTGAACTGTGCCGCCTTGCCGGACGATGTGGTGGAGAGCGAACTGTTTGGCCATGCGCCGGGTGCTTATCCGAATGCGTTGGAAGGTAAGAAGGGCTTCTTTGAGCAGGCCAATGGTGGCTCGGTGTTGCTGGATGAGATTGGCGAGATGTCGCCGCGCATGCAAACCAAACTGCTGCGTTTCCTCAACGACGGTACGTTCCGCCGGGTAGGGGAAGAGCATGAGGTGCATGTGGACGTCCGGGTGATCTGCGCCACGCAGAAAAACCTGACCGAACTGGTGCAGCGCGGTGAATTCCGTGAAGATCTCTATTACCGTTTGAACGTGCTGACCATCACCATCCCGCCGCTGCGCGAACGCCCGCAGGATATCATGCCGCTCACCGAGCTGTTTGTGGCGCGCTTTGCCGATGAACAAGGGGTCGCCAGGCCGAAACTGGCCAACGATCTCAGTAGCTTCCTCTGCAAATACGGCTGGCCGGGCAACGTGCGCCAGCTGAAGAACGCCATCTATCGTGCCCTGACCCAAACGGACGGCTACGAGCTGCGCCCGCAAGATATCATTCTGCCGGATTTTGAGGTGGAGATAGCGCTAGGGGATGAAGTGATGGAAGGCTCGCTGGATGATATCAGCAAGCGTTTTGAACGCTCGGTGCTGACTCGTCTGTATCGCACTTATCCCAGCACCCGCAAACTGGCCAAGCGCTTGGGCGTCTCGCATACGGCAATTGCCAATAAGCTACGGGAATACGGGCTGAGCAATCGCAAGCTTACCGACGACAGCGAAGAATAGCGCTACTTTATTTCAGGCATAAAAAAGCCCGGCTTAAAAAACCGGGCTTTTTGGTATCTACAGGCTTATTTCAGCGCGGCAAGCGCGGCATCATAATCTGGCTCGGTGGTAATTTCGTTTACCAGCTCGCTATACAGCACGTTGTCTTGGCCATCCAGCACCACCACAGCGCGCGCGGTCAGACCGGCCAATGGGCCTTCGGCAATCTCTACACCATACGCCTGCTTGAAATCACCGCCGCGCAGGGTAGACAGGGTAACCACGTTGTTCAGGCCTTCTGCACCGCAGAAGCGTGACTGGGCGAACGGCAGGTCGGAAGAGATACACAGGACCATGGTGTTATCCAGGCCACTCGCCAACTGATTGAATTTACGCACCGATGCGGCACAGACGCCGGTATCAATGCTTGGGAAGATGTTCAGGACTTTGCGTTTACCCACGAAGCTGCTCAGGGCAACGTCTGACAGGTCTTTGGCAACCAGGGTAAAGCTTTTTGCCTGCTCGCCCTGCTGTGGCAGTTTGCCTGCTACAGTGACAGGGTTGCCTTGAAAATGTACGGTCTGAGTCATTGCTCGGTTCCTTTCAACGATGTTTATACAAAGATGTGAAGCCGATTAACACCGGGTTCACAATCTCGAAGCAGTTTAAGGCAACAATCGCACCTTGGATAGATAAAGTTTATAAACTGCAGGTATAGTGGACTGACTTTATGCGCTTTTTTCGCTCGGGAGCCGTTATGAGAAGCATGCGTTTTTACTCTGAAGCCTGGCCATTGCATACCGCCTTTGTGATCGCACGCGGTAGCCGGACCGAAGCCAAAGTGGTGGTGGTAGAGATTGAACAGCAGGGTATGCGCGGTGTCGGTGAGTGCACCCCTTATCCGCGCTATGGCGAGAGCGAAACCTCAGTGATGGAGCAGTTGGCCGACGTGTCTGCGGCCATCGCACAAGGGGTGACCCGCCAGGAGTTGCAACGCTTGATGCCCGCAGGGGCGGCTCGTAACGCGGTCGATTCGGCATTGTGGGATTTGGAATGCCGCCTTGCTGGCAAAAATCTGTGGCAATTGAGCGGCGTTACCGCACCGGAACGGGTAGTGATGGCGCAAACGCTCAGCATCGGCTCGCCGGAAGCAATGGCGTTTGCCGCTAAAGAGCTGGAACAACAGGGCGCGACGCTGCTGAAAATCAAGCTCGACGATCACCTGATTAGCGAAAGGCTGGTGGCGATCCGCACGGCGGTGCCGCAGATGACGTTGATCGTTGATGCTAATGAATCCTGGCAAGCAGAAGGCTTGGCATCGCGTTGCCAACTGCTGGCGGATTTAGGCGTGGCGATGCTGGAGCAACCCTTACCGGCCAGCGACGACAGCGCCCTGGAAAACTTCATCCATCCATTACCGATTTGCGCCGACGAGAGTTGCCACACCAGCGGCGATCTGTCTCGGTTGGCGGGGCGCTATCAGATGGTCAATATCAAGCTGGATAAAGCCGGTGGGCTGACCGAAGGGTTACAGCTTGCCGCACAGGCGCGGGCGCAGGGCTTCGAGATCATGCTCGGCTGTATGCTTTGTACCTCAAGAGCCATTACTGCAGCGCTGCCGTTGGTACCCGGCGCACGTTTTGTGGATCTCGATGGCCCAACCTGGCTGGCAAAAGACGTCGTGCCAGGTTTGGCCTTTGAGTGCGGTGCTATTGAGCTTTCACGCTAGTCAGCGTAGGTCAGCAACTCGACCATGGCGGCCAGGTAGTTTTCACTGGCGGCGTCGGCTGAGATCGGCGGGAACTCGGCGGTGATGCAGGGTAAGGACAAGTCTGCACACCAACTGCCGAAGGATCCTGGAGTTTCATAGCCGACGCTGGTCACCAGCGGCAGGGCAAACTTATGTGCCAGCCAAACGCCCAAAGCGGAGCTTTCCGGATCTTCTATACAGGCCAATGGCTCATGGAAGGACACCACCCAGTGTGGCTTCAGGCGATGGATCAAATGGCACAATCCCTGAGTTTCTGGTTCGGAGCCGGGCCTGCCACCGGTGGAGAGCCGCACATCACGAGCTTCTGCCGCACTGTTCCAACGGTAGACCGTATCGCCAGAGCGCCAGTTGGCCGCCGGGAAATTGCGGTTCAGATCGACACCGTTGGCATTGGAGCGCAACCCAAGCTGGCAACCATCCGGATTGACCGCCAGGATCACATGATGGCGCAGTTGGGCGGGGGCGATACTGCGTAATGCGCAGGATAACGTCACCACCGCGGCAGTTTCATCCCCATGGGTACCGGCAATCACCAGGCCGGTATCCGGGCCGCTTTTGGCCGCCGGGAAATACAGCAGCGGTGCGCCTAACATCGATTTACCGTAAGTTTCACCTGCAACTGCCAGCTGGCCACGTTCACTGCGCGGTCTGTGTTGGGTCATGGGGTTTCCCTTTAAGCCAAAGTCAGAAATAATTGCGATGTTATTGAGTGTATTACGCTTTCGCTCATCTTTCCCAGTCTGTTAAGCGAATAAAGTGATGTCTATTGTTATACTATCGGCAGAGTGCTAACGACAAAGAGGATTTATCATGCCAGTTGCCAGAATAGTCGCGCGTTATAGCGAAAACGAAAAAGACACCATCACCCTACTGTGCGGCGTGGATGCAGAAAACCAGATCCGTCAGGGTGAGTGGTTTGGCGTAGTGAAAAATGACGATGGGCGTGGGGACGAGTCCAACTATCCGTTTACCTTGCATGTGGATCATCAGAAAGGGGAGTTTTTCCTCGACTATGGTTTTGACGACGCCGAATCACGTCAGTTGCAAAAGACCGACATCCAGCTCAACCCGCTGGTAGAGAAAGGCTATTTCACCATCTTCGATGAAGAAGAAGGGGAAGAGTTCAGCTATAAGATCGCCAGTATTCATCTTTACGACTGATCCTGCCTAAGCAAACAGCCCGCAGTGCCGATAATGGCTGCGGGTTTTTTTTTGGATCAAACATCCACTTTTTACATTCTTGTTACGCCAGGCTATAGGTGGCGGGCATCTTTGTGCTATATGATAAAAAATTCATGGGGTTAACTGGGGCATATCTAACATGACGAGAAGAAAAATTCTGGCGAGTTTTCGTTTAACGCTTTGCGCGGTCACCATCAGCGCGGGTATTAGTGGTGCTATGGCCGCTCAGGTTCCCCCAAGTACCGCTCTGGCGGAGAAACAGGAGATCGTGCGGCACATCAAAGATGAGCCGGCGTCGCTAGATCCAATTAAGGCCGTGGGCCTGCCAGAAGCGCAGGTGGCACGCGATCTGTTTGAAGGGCTGGTGAATCAAGACGCGCATGGCAAAGTGATCCCCGGTGTCGCCACGCGCTGGCAGACCTCGGATAACCAGACCTATATTTTCACGCTGCGCAAAGATGCCCACTGGTCTAACGGTGACCCTGTCACGGCGAAAGACTTCGTTTATAGCTGGCAACGGCTGGTCGATCCGAAAAGCCTGTCGCCGTTTGCCTGGTTTGCTCAGCTAGCCGGGATCCAGAATGCCGAAGAGATTATCGCCGGTAAGCTGCCCATCGATAAGCTTGGCGTGGTGGCGGTGGATGACCACACGTTAAAAGTGCAACTGAACAAACCGGTGCCCTATTTTGTCAGCCTGACGGCAAACTTCAGCCTGTTCCCGGTACCTAAAGCCGTGGTTGAGCAATACGGTAACGATTGGACCAAAGTGGGCAATCTGGTAGGCAACGGCGCATTCAAACTGCAAGAGCGAGTGGTTAACGAGAAACTGGTACTGGTGCCGAACAACCATTATTGGGATCATAAGCACACGGTGTTGACCAAGGTGACTTTCGTGCCGATCAACCAGGAATCTAACGCCACCAAGCGTTATCAGGCTGGTGATATCGATATTACCGAATCCTTCCCGAAAAACATGTACCAAAAGCTGTTGAAGGATATCCCGGACCAGGTTTACACACCGGACCAACTCGGCACTTATTACTACGCGTTCAATACCCAGCGTGCGCCAACCAATGATGTTCGGGTGCGTAAAGCCTTGTCTTACGCTATCGATCGCAAGATCATTGCCGAAAAAGTGCTGGGCACCGGCGAGAAACCGGCCTACCATTTCACGCCAGATGTCACTGCGGGCTTTAAGCCGGAAACCAGCCTGCTGCAGCAACAGTCCCAGGAAGAGTTGAACGAGCAAGCCAAGGCGCTGATGCAGGCGGCGGGTTATGGTCCGAACCATCCCCTGAAATTGACCCTGCTGTATAACACCTCAGAGAGTCACCAAAAGATTGCCATTGCGGTGGCGTCAATGTGGAAGCAAACCTTGGGCGTTGACGTTAAACTGCAAAATCAGGAGTGGAAAACCTATATCGACAGCCGTAACACCGGCAACTTCGACGTGGTTCGCGCCTCCTGGGTGGGGGATTACAACGAGGCTTCGACCTTCCTGTCACTGCTGACCTCTTCACACAGCGGGAATATCGCCAAATTTAACAGCCCGCAATACGACCGTCTGTTGGCCGACGCCAGTCGCGAGACAAATCCAACGGCGTTAACCGCCGATTATAACAAGGCCGAGCAGATGATTGCGGCCGAGGCCCCGATAGCCCCGATCTATCAATATACCAACGGGCGTCTGATCAAGCCTTGGGTGAAGGGTTACCCAATCACTAACCCTGAAGATGTCGCCTACAGCCAGGAAATGTACATTCTGAAACATTGATGTTCAGTGTTCTGTTGCCTGCCAAGCCCTCGCCAACACGGGGGCTTTTTACTTTCAGATCCCGTTACGGCGTTGCCACTTTGATCCCTAAGGCATTAACGCTAGACTCTGTATCAACGGCATAATAATGAGGGTTTTGAATGGATGTCATTGAGGGGCGCGAACTGCAGGTGCCCGACGCGGTCTATGCCTATCAACTCGACGGCAAGGGTGGCACCACGCCAATTGAGGATGACGATAAGATCACCAGCGAGGAGCCATGCTGGCTGCATCTGGACTATGCCCATCCGGCTAGTGCCGAGTGGCTTGCCAACACGCCGCTGCTGCCAGATCTGGTAAGACAAGCGCTGGCGGGGGAAAGCACCCGGCCACGCGTCACCCGATTGGGCGACGGGACGCTGATCACACTGCGCGGCATCAATTTCAACACGGACTCACGGCCCGACCAACTGGTGACGTTCCGCGTGTATATCACCGATAAGATGATAATTTCCACCCGCCATCGCAAGGTCTACTCGATCGATGAAGTGGTTAATGAATTGCGCAATGGCCAGGGGCCGATTAATAGCGGTAACTGGCTGGTAGAAATCACTGATGCGCTCACCGACCACACCAGTGAATTCATCGAAGATCTGCACGACAAGATCATCGATCTGGAAGATGCGCTGTTGGAGCAGCAAACCCCGGAACGTGGGCAGTTGGCACTGATCCGTAAACAGTTGATTGTATTACGCCGCTACATGGCTCCTCAGCGCGATGTGTTTTCGCGTTTGGCCAGCGAACGACTGCCGTGGATGAATGACGATGAACGCCGCCGCATGCAGGACATTGCCGATCGTCTGGGGCGCGGATTAGATGATCTGGATGGCAGCATTGCCCGCACGGCGATCCTGTCCGATGAGATCACTACTGTAATGGCCGATGCCATGAACCGCCGTACTTACACCATGTCGCTGATGGCGATGGTATTCCTGCCAACCACTTTCCTGACCGGACTGTTCGGGGTCAACCTGGGGGGGATCCCAGGCAGCGGTAGCCCATTGGCGTTTGCCTCTTTCTGCTTCATGTTAGTGGCATTGGTCGGGGGCGTTGCCTGGTGGCTGAGACGTAGCCGCTGGCTATAACGACAAATAGTGGCGAAAACGCGAGTAAAGTTGAGCAGTATCAACATTTGCTCACGTGAACTACGGCATTCTTGCTCTTGCAGGTGAATGCAACGTCAAGCGATGGGCGTTGCGCTCCATAATTGTTTTACTTTCTTATTTTTAGAATTATTGCATAGCACATTTAATTCAATACGATGCCGGTTTAATCACCGGCATTTTTTTATGCTTTTTTCCCTTCGGCGATTCCCAAACAACCGGCTCACTCCGTAGGGGCGCTGCATGCTGCGCCCAGTTAGCGACATGCCGTCCAAGATCGCCCAATTAACAACACGCCGCCTCGATTAGGCTAAGCCGCGCTTTCGTCCCAGAAGCTGGCCTCTATCTTGTGGCCATCCAGATCGCGGACGAAACAGCCGTAATAGGCGGCACCGTAATGTGGCCGTGAGCCCGGAGCACCGTCTTCTTGTGCCCCAGCGGCTACCGCCTGCTGATAAAACGCATCAACCTGCTGCTTGCTGGTGGCGAAGAAGCCGATATGCACGCCGTTCGCGGTGCCTGCGGGTTTGCCGTCTATCGGTAGTTGCAACCAAAATTCAGGATAGTCTCGGCCATAGCCGATAGCGCCAGGGTGTTCCAGCACGCGTCGGCAGCCTAGCGCACCGAGAACCCGGTCATAAAACTGTGCGGCGGCATCGAAATTGTTGGTTCCCAGCGAGACGTGGGAAAGGCAGGGGGTGATATTCATCGTTGGTCTCCTTTGACTGTATAAATAAACAGTATAAGGTAAAAACCGCACTGTCAGGCACTTTATGCGTGAATTGTGAACAGGATCTAACATTAAGCGGGGAAAAACCTCCGCCTGCGGGCACAGGCGGAGAGAAGGACTATTTGATTTCCAGCACGTTCAGGCGTTCAAACGCGGGCGAGCCGTTGTCATCCGAGTCTTCCGGCTGCCAACCCACTGGTTGCAGTGGAATATCTTCACGGTCAAACGCCAAATCGCCACCATCGACCACTTCACTGCCGTGGTGAATACCTTTGAAGTCAAACAGTTCGGTATCGCACAGATGCGAGGGCACCACGTTCTGCATGGCGCTGAACATGGTTTCGATGCGGCCTGGGTAGCGTTTGTCCCAGTCGCGCAGCATATCGCCAATCACCTGGCGTTGCAGGTTTGGCTGTGAGCCACACAGATTGCACGGGATTATCGGGAATTCTTTCGCTACCGAGAAACGCTCGATGTCTTTCTCGCGGCAATAGGCCAGCGGGCGGATCACCACGTGTTTACCATCGTCGCTCATCAACTTGGGTGGCATACCTTTCAGCTTGCCGCCGTAGAACATGTTGAGGAACAGCGTTTGCAGGATATCGTCACGGTGGTGGCCAAGGGCAATCTTGGTAGCACCCAGCTCGGTGGCGGTACGGTAAAGGATACCGCGGCGCAGGCGTGAACACAGGGAGCAGGTGGTTTTTCCTTCCGGGATCTTATCCTTCACGATGCTGTAGGTGTTCTCTTCAACGATTTTATATTCCACCCCCAGGCTTTCCAGATAGGCTGGCAGGATGTGCTCGGGGAAGCCGGGCTGTTTCTGATCGAGATTCACCGCGACCAGTGAGAAGCTCACCGGAGCGCTTTTTTGCAGATTGCGCAGGATCTCCAGCATGGTATAGCTGTCTTTCCCGCCGGACAGGCAAACCATGATGCGATCGCCTTCCTCAATCATGTTGTAGGCGGCGATAGCTTCACCCACGTTGCGGCGCAGGCGTTTTTGCAATTTGTTGAGGTTGTACTGCTCTTTAAGGTTAATTGATTGATTTTCTTGCATTTTAATTTCCGTGAAACATCAAAAGGGGCAAAATTGAGGCAAAATATTCTAGATAGCCAGCCTGTCATTAAGCATGTTCACCTGCTCCCCGTTCATCTCTCCGATCCACTTTCCGTATATCTCGTAGACCATCTGTGCATTGTCGTGTCCCATCTGATCCGCGATGAAGGACGGGTTGGCACCGGCCGATAAAAGCCAGCACGCGAAAGTATGTCGCGTATGGTACGGATTACGACGCCGAATACCAGCGCGTTTTACAGCGGCGTTCCAGCGCGCACCGATAGATGACAGCGAATAGTATGCTTTTTGCTGTTCTTTGGCCGGGCGTGGCATAAAAACGAAATGTAGCCGCTGACTTTCAGTTTTTCCATATTCACGGTGGTGAAAGGTAATCTCTGTCTTGTGGTGCAAGCGGGGGCGCAGAAAGGGTGGAATGATTACCTGGATTCGGCGACAAACGTCTATGCGTCAATTTCGAGCGTTGCCGGTGCGGCGCTTTCTGGCGTCTCGGATATGCTGACCAGCTTGGTAACTACCGGCAAGGCATCATTCAAGGATTTCACGACATCAATTCTGAAAATGATCATCGATATCATCAACAAGTTATTGGTGGCCTATGCGGTGCAGGCAATGATGGGATGGGTTGGTCAAACTGGTGGCACTGTTGCCAACGGGCAAACGGTCGCGATGCAGCCAAAAAACATATCAACCGGAAAATATGATGCGGGCGGCTATACCGGTGATGGTGGCAAATATGAACCCGCTGGCATAGTGCATCGTGGTGAATTTGTGATGACAAAGGAAGCCACGGATCGCATTGGTGTTGGCAACCTGTATGCCATGATGCGTGGATATGCGACCGGGGGATTCGTCGGAAACGCCGTTGCTGATTCCGCGCCCATGCACGGATTACGTGGTTCGGAAGGAACTCAGTTAACGATCAACGCCCCCGATAACAGTGAATCAGCAAGGACAGCAACAGGACCGTTCAGGAAACGGTGATGCTGTAGCCAAGGCTTATCAGCAGGTGATCGACACATCAGTTAGGGAGGGGATTGCGAGAGAGCTTCGGCCTGGCGGCCAGATTTGGTATGCGCAGAATCATAGGTAAGTATTAGTAATGGACCGCCTGCACATCCTCTGCAAGTGGTGATAGGATGTTACCACTTGTTTCTGATGGAGTGTGAGAATGGAACCTATGTATGGATTTATGTTGTTTGCCGCGGTAACGATCGTGGTAAGCATAGTTGCGGGTAAACGTAGTGGTACTGGCATTGGTTTTTTGTACTTAATTGTTATCTGTGCGGCAGCATTTGGGCTTGTGGTACTGACATCAAATATCACCGACCGTAATGGCATGATGCCAGGATTTGCTGCCTTTTTGGCACCTATTATTGGTTTGGTGGTTGCACTATCAACAGCCACATCTGAAAGACGCGCAGTTCTTCATGGTGAGTCTGGTGAATACAAAAAATGCCCATTCTGCGCTGAGTCTGTAAGAAAAGAGGCAGTTAAGTGCAAGCACTGCGCAAGCGATCTGAGTGGCAATAGTGGTGCAGCACAGTGAATAACAGCATGGTGTGAAACTTTCAGGTTGAGCGCATCCTTTTCAGGCGCATCCGTGCTCCTTACTTATAGATCCTCGTGTTGTATAGCCCTGCAACCCTAGAGGCTTGAACGCCTAGTCGCATAATGCCATCAAGCGTCATATCTTTCAGATCGTCACCATGCACAACGAGATATCCAGCGCGTTCGCAATTTCTTTGAAGGACTCAAAGCTCATGAAGTGCTCACCTGGTCGAGCTTGCTGGATCAGTGCGGTTTTCCTGCCTCGGATTTGAACGAATAATTCAGTGTCAAACGAAAATAGGGTTGTGTGCTGCTTTTGCAGGTCAGCTTGCATTTTGTTAAAGGCGCTAATGTAGGCGATTTTCCATTGTAGCGCTTTCTTACCTGTGAAGCCCATGACGATGAGTACAAATGCGTCGCGAGTAAGTTCGTAGTATGGTTGGGGTATTTCGTTCTGTAACTTGTTGTTTTCGCTTTAAACCCTAAGATTCGGGGTTTGGTAGGCTGGTGTGCAATCGGTAATAACAACGCGTATTTTTTCCAAAACGTGATCGTGTCGTTTATGGAAATATCTGGCAAGCGGAGACTAGTTAAGTCGAAACGCGAACCGGCTCGAGTTTGGTTTTGCATTACGTTTCACTCACTCTCTGGTAGCATGTAACTGTTTGTTACTTATTGACGGGAAGGGATTAAATGAAAAAGATTTTTGCTGCCGGATTGGTGGCTTTTCTGCTTGCTGGGTGCGCAACATCAGGTAATACACTACTGCAAAATGAAACGGAAACCAGTGTTCAAAACAAGATTAAAGATGGTGTAACTACCAAAGCCCAAATAAAGGGGATGTTCGGTTCTCCAGACACCGTCAGCTTTACTGATGGCGGGAAGGAAATTTGGAAGTATGTACATGTAAAAGTGAAGATGAGCGGTTCTACGTTCATACCGATCTACGGCTTGTTCCATAATGGTGCTAGCGGCACGAAGAAAGAGTTGACCCTGCTTTTCGTTGGCGATGTAGTTGAAAAATACACCATGTCTGAGTCAGCGGTTGAAACAAAATCAGGTTGGGCAGACTAAATCACAGTCATGTCACGCTGTCAGATATAGAAGCCCACTCAGGTGGGCTTTTTGTTGGGTGTGACTAGGTGTGCTGGTTTGTGTTGCGCGGAATCCCGCTCACCACGTTGTGCTAGCGATCGATAGGCAAAACCGTTTTGTTCAAAACAAAAGCAAATGATACTGTTTTTGTGTACAGTATTTTTTGCTGTTCAAATTTACAGTAAAGACAAATTGCATTTCTACTCTAAAATCAAACTCATAATGACGGCGATTTAGGGACGATTAGATGCAAGCGGCAATCGAAGTTCTAAGGCAGGCTAGCTTTAAATCTATACTTGGGCGGCCAGATGAGGGGCAGATGGCGTTAACATACCTATGCCTTGTTGATTGGCCTGATGGAATAGAGCGGCTGACCCGCTCCCCGTATGTGATCCATTCATAATCAGGAATAACCGGCCTCATTCTGGCTGCATATTCTGGCAACCGGCAGATTTCTCGGCAAATTCAGAAGGTGTCATCCAGCCCAGGGCAGAATGGGGACGGCTCTGGTTATAGTGTATGCGCCAGCCCTCGATTTTGCACCGTGCATCCTCCACAGACATGAACCAGTTCTCGTTCAAACATTCCTGCCGCAATCTGCCATTAAAGGACTCCACCGTAGCGTTGTCGGTCGGTGTTCCCGGGCGTGAGAAGTCGATCCTGATCCCTCTTTCATACACCCACTTGTCCAGCATTTTCCCTGCAAATTCAGAACCATTATCGGTTTTCAGCAACTGCGGTAAAGGACGCCAGAGCGCTATGCTGTTCAGCATCTCTGCCAGTTCTGTCGAACGCAGATTCTGTCCCACACAGATCCCCAGGCATTCGCGGGTGTAAAGGTCGATAACCGTCAACAGGCGCAGTCGTCGCCCGTCAAACAACGCATCAGAAACAAAATCCATGCCCCAGACGTGGTTTGGATATAAGCC